>JBJEUZ010000237.1:0-24693 GCA_051884095.1 Candidatus Coproplasma sp. | reverse complement strand
AAATTGAAATTTAATCGTCTAAACCGATTAATTCGTCTTTTTTGGGTAAACGCACATATTTTATGCAATCTTCTTGACAAGCACTAAATTTTTTATAGTTTTCTCTAGCTTGATTTAAAGATACGGTATTCGCCATATTTCCCAAGTCGGGATTTTCAGCTTGAAACGGATCATCTTCCCAATAACAAACAGGGCAGATATCATATTCACCTTTTGGCTTTGAAGTAAAAGTATAATATCCGCAACAAGGACATTTATACTTGAACTTCTGTTTCTTTAAAAACTTGAACATATCTTTAATCGTTTTAATTTTATTCTATGGTAAAAATTCCCTATGGGAAACACGCTGAATTACAAAGGTCATTTTTTTGGTTTGCCGACAATGTCGTACAGGTATTCCATAAGCTCTTCCTCGTCCGAAGTTTCGCACTCGAAAATTATGGTCTGACCTGCGTGCAGTATGGTTTCGCCGTCGGGAACGACCGCGCCCTCCACGCCCGTAAGCTCGACGACAAGTCCGTTGGACGGCCAGATGATTTTGCGCACCTTGCCGCCGTCAGCCTTTGAACCCGCCATAATCTGCGCCGTGACGCGCACCTTTTTATTGTTCTTGTAGAAGCCCTCTTCCTCTATGAACATATTCAGGCACTTTTCATAGCCCGGTTCAAGGCGGAAGAGCTCGGATACCAGATATCCGACTAATACCCCCAGAAGCGCAGGGAACAGGTTTGAAAACTGACCTGTGAGCTCGAACACCATAAAAAGTCCCGTGAGCGGCGCGCGCACGAAGGTAGTGAAGAAGGTTGCCATACAGATTATGATTAAAAAGTCCGTAAAGGCGGGGTCGAAGCCTATCTGACGGAAGGCGATAGAAAGTATAGCGCCAAGTCCCGCACCCACGGCGAGCATCGGTATGAACACGCCGCAGGGCACGCCGCAACCCATAACCATAATCATAGAAATATAGCGGATTACCACTATTACGATAAGCGAGCCTAAAAGTCCCAAGCCCCAAACGCTATCTATGGATATTTCGCCCGTGCCGCCCGTAGCGAGGGCGGTTATAAAGCCGTGTCCGCCGCCCATAGCGTATACGGTGATAAGTCCGAACGCGCCCGAAAGCACGAAGGGAATAATATACTTGCCCGCGCCCTTAAAAAAGGTTATCTTTTTGAACAGCTTTTTTGCGGCGAGCATCAGATAGTAGAAGGCGACCGCGGCGAGCGCAACCACGTTTGCCGCAAGCACCACGAAGCCGTGCCCCGCCCAATCCATCTGAGTGAACACGAAGCCTTCCATAGAAAAGCCGATTGACAGCCCCATAGCGCTCCTTATGCCCGTGCGCACGCCCAACGCGGTAAGAACCGCGGCGGCGGAGCTTATGAACACCTGCGGGGAGAGCGACTTGAACGCCTCTTCCAGCGCGAAAATCATTCCCGTTACGGGCGCGTTGAACGCCACGGCAAAGCCCGCCGAAGCGCCGCCCGCTATCTGCAGTCTGCGCACCATATGCGTGCGCCTTAAGATCTTTCCTACCGCCTCGCCCGCGCAGCCGCCGATCTCTATCGAAGGTCCTTCGCCGCCTGCCGCAAGCCCCAAAAATATGCACGCCAGCGACGCGGCGAACATAGAGCACATTACCTTGAACCAGTTGAATCCGAACTTGCCGCGCGCAGCGCCCTCTATCTGGGGTATGCCGCTTCCGCGAATCATGGGAACAAACCTGACCAGCGTGCCTATTACTACCGCGCCGGACGCAAGCCCTATGAACAACAGTGGAATAAACGCGGGGGCGTTGAGCACAAGTTTGTACAGCGCCTGCGAATATTCCTCGCCGTAGGACGCGCAGATTGAATAGAGTGTGATTAAGACGCCCGCAAACATACCTGTGATAATGCTTACAAATATAAGGTTCAAGCCGTAATCGGCAAAGCGGCGCGCCTCTTCTTTGAGTCTTGTTTTAAAAGCCATAGTTCTTCCGCCCGAAGATAAAGTCGGTTTATTGTTTGCATAATTATAATACCTTTCCTTCCGCAATGTCAAAAGATTGAACGTAAAAACGCCGTAACCTACTATCTTGCGTGTAAAAAACAAAAAAACGAGGCTTATTTACAAGCCCCGTTCATTGTTTTATGCAGTGCGCTTTATTTTTTGTCTTTTTCGGCTTCCGTAGCCTCTTCCGACTGTTCGTCTACCTTTTTGGGGCTGACGAGGTCGGGCATCTTGAGTCCCGCCATAGAGTACAAATCGTCGAGAGGGGGAAGAGATTTCAACATTCCCGAAAGGAAGTTTGCGGTTGCCGTCTTGCCGTCCTCGCCGTTGCCGCCGTCCCATACGGTTACCTTGTCTATCTTTATGTTCTTTATCGCTTCGACCTGTGTTGCAACAAGCTGTTCCAGCTTGTCGGCAATCATAAGGCGTACCGCCTCGTCGGAAGTTCCCGCAGCCTTTACGAGTTTATCCATACCTTCCGCCTGCTTGGAGAGGGTTTCGAAGATACCTCTTGCCTCGGCTTCCATCTTTGCGTAGATTGCGTCCGCTTCGCCCTTTGCCCTGCGGCGAATATTTTCAGCTTCCGCGTCCGCCTGAATTTCAACCTTGCGCTTTTCGATTTCGGTTGAGACGATTACGTCCGCTTCCTTGGTCGCCTTCTCGCGCGAGGCTCTGGCGATTTCCGCCTGCTGTTCTGCGGCGTAGCTCTCTTCCTTCGCCTTTGCCGCCTGAACGTTTTCTGCCGTGACGGCGAGCTTCATAGCCTCCGCTTCGCGCTGACGAAGGAGAGCGCGCGACTGCGCTATCTCTGCCTTAGCCCTGTTTTCGCCGTCGATTGCCTTGCTTTCGGCTTCGGCAACGTTGATTCTCTGCTGCATCTGTGCGTTGGCTTCGCCTATCGCGCCCTTGCGGTTCTCTTCGGCAACCGAAATTTTAGCGTCGTTTATCGCCTTTGCCGCCGCCTCTTTACCGAGCGCTATGATATAGCCGCTCTCGTCCGAAATATCGGTGACGTTGACGTTTATCAACCTTAAGCCCAGCTTTTTGAGTTCGCCTTCGACGTTGCGCGATATCGCTTCAAGAAACTTGTCGCGGTCGGTGTTGATCTCTTCAATCTCCATAGTCGCGATAACCAGACGGAGCTGACCGAAGATTATGTCCTTTGCAAGCTCGGAAATCTGTCTAAGCTCCAGCCCCAAAAGTCTTTCGGCGGCGTTCTGCATAATCGCGGGGTCGGTTGAAATGCCGACGGTGAAAATTGAAGGGACGTCGATACGTATGTTCTGCTTTGACAGCGCGCTCTTTAAGTCGACCGAGATTGAAAGGGGAGTCAGGTCGAGAAAGGTGTACGACTGCACGAACGGCCAAATGAACGCCGCGCCGCCGTGAATACACTTTGCGCTGCGGTAGGTTCCGTCCTTGTTGGGCGAAATTTTACCGTAAATTACCATAATTTTGTCTGAAGGGCACTTTTTGTACCTAACCATTACCACGAGGAACAGCATAATAAGCACGAGCACCACTACCACCGCCAGCACGATACCTATGGTTGCGCCGGCGCTTAAAAGCAAACTTTTCATATTTATTCTCCTTTATCCCGGTCTGAAGGTTGCTCTGCAGGGAGCTTAACCACCGCGCAGTCGCCCTCGACCGAAAAAATTTCAACTACCCTGTCGCAGGGAATTCTGTCCTGACCGTCCGTCACCGCGTCGTATTCGGTGAACCTGCCCTGAGCTTCCAGCGTAATTTTGCCCCTGCCGCTGCGCGCGGGCGGTATGCTTACGTACACGGTTGCCGTCTTTCCGACCAACTTTTCCGCGTCGAACGCGCCGTTGCACTGCAACTTTAAAATGCCGCGAATGGCAAACGCCACGCCCAGCATTGCGGCAAGACCGGTTGCAACGGCAACTATTACGCTGACCCAGGCAAGGCTTTCGTCCAGAAGCGTGCCTGTCAACAGACCCGCCCAGCTGCCTACGGCTAAAAACGCCGTTATGGTCTTGACGGTAAATATCGAAACGCCGCTGTCGGTATCCACGTCGATATCGTCGTCAAAGTCCACGTCCGCGCCGAATACCGAAAAGCACATAAGCGCAATCTGAATTACCAGGAACACGGTTGCAACTATGCCCAGCCAGAAATAGACGCATTCCAGAACGGTAAGGGATTGATACCACTCTACCATCTTTAACCTCCTTTACGTTCGGGCGAACGCCCGTCCGTACGTATTATATTATATAACAATGCATGCAAATAGTCAATATTTCGCCTATATACCGCTCGATTTTCCTGTATTTCCCGCCGAAAATTGCCGAATTTACTAAATTGTTGGTAATTTATGACAAATAGTACCGCCCGCCGTTTTAGCGGCGGGCGGTCAAAAAATATTCTTATTTTACAGAATAGAGCAAATCGAAGTACGTGGGATAGGGCCAATAGTCGGAAGACACGTCCTTTTCCATACCGTCGGCGATTCGCCTTATCTTATCCATCAGCGGCACGACCTCGTGCGCCATTGCCTGCGAGGCGGGTATAATCTTATCGGCGTCAATCTTTGCAAGCACGCCTTCAAGCTCGTCGGTGAGCGCGGACAGTCCGTCGTTTCCCTCTGCAAGGCGGGTTATTATCGCCTTTTCGGTAGCGCAGGGAATACCTTCGCACACTGCCTGCTTTGCCGCAACGTTAGCGCATAACTCCGCAACGTAGTCCGACACGGCGGGAATTATGTCGCGCCTGACCATTTCTATCATAGTGAGCGCCTCGATATTGATGGTCTTGGTGTAGTTTTCAAGCTGAATGTTTGCGCGGGCGATTGCTTCGGCGCGGGTGTATACGCCCTGTCTGACGAACACGTCCACGTTCTTTTCCTCGAAGCATACGGGAACGGCGTCCGCCGTGTTCTTGTTGTTTAAAAGTCCGCGTCGCATAGCTTCGGGCTCCCACTCGGGACCGTACCCGTCCAGATTGAAGATGATGCGGTAGTGCGCCTTGAGTTCGCGCTCGATAACCGCGTTAATAGCCTTTTCCGTATCCTTTGCGCCCTCAAGCTCGTCGGCGAACTGCTCGAACGCTTCGGCGACTATGGTGTTCAACACTATGTTGGGGTCGGAGACGTTTGCCTGCGAGCCGAGCATACGGAATTCGAACTTATTGCCCGTAAACGCGAAGGGCGAGGTTCTGTTTCTGTCGGTTGCGTCCTTGGGGAAGATGGGCGATTCGGGCACGCCGATATAGCCCTCGTCCGCCTTTTTGGGCACGTAGTCCTCTCCGTTTACAATCGAATCGACAATCGCGCCCAGCTGATCGCCGAGATAGATTGAAATGATAGCAGGGGGCGCTTCGTTTGCGCCTAAGCGGTGGTCGTTGCCCGCCGAGGCCACGGAAGCCCTCAGAATGCCCTGATATTCGTCTACCGCCTTAACCACCGCCGCAAGCACCAGCTTGAACAGCGTGTTGTTATGCGGCTCCTTGCCGGGGTCGAGCAGATTTAAACCCGTGTCGGTGGACATAGACCAGTTGTTGTGCTTGCCCGAACCGTTGATTCCTTCGAAGGGCTTTTCGTGCAGAAGGCAGACCAACCCGTGCTTTTTTGCTACGCGCTTCATGAGTTCCATCGTAAGCATATTGGCGTCCACAGCCACGTTGGTGGTGGAGAACACGGGCGCCATTTCGTGCTGGGCGGGCGCTACCTCGTTGTGCTTGGTCTTTGAAGGTATGCCGTAAGACCACAGCTCCCTGTCCAAATCTCGCATAAATTCGCCCACTTTGGGCTTGATTGCGCCGAAATAGTGATCCTCAAGCTCCTGCCCGCGGGAAACGGGCGCGCCGAACAGCGTTCTGCCGCACAGCTGCAGGTCCTTTCGCTTGAGGTACTCCTCTTCGGTTATCAAAAAGTACTCCTGCTCGGGTCCGACGGTAGTGGATACCTTTTTGCAGTCGATGCCGAACAGCTTTAAAATTCTCTTCGCCTGCTTGTCGAGCGCCGTCATAGAGCGCAGCAGCGGCGATTTTTTATCCAGAGTTTCGCCTGTGTAGGACACGAAAACCGTGGGAATGTACAGCGAGCCGTCCTTAACGAACGCGGGGGAAGTGGGGTCCCATGCGGTGTAGCCGCGCGCCATAAAGGTCGAACGCGAACCGCCCGAAGGGAAGCTGGACGCGTCGGGTTCGCCGACAATCAGGCTCTTTGCGGAAAGGCGCATAATCACCTTGTCGCCCTCGGGCTCTATAAAGCTGTCGTGCTTTTCCGCAGTCAGCCCCGTCAGGGGTTGGAACCAGTGAGTGTAGTGGGTTGCGCCCTTGGACACCGCCCACTTTTTCATTGCCGATGCCACCGAACCCGCAATCGACACGTCTAGCCGCTTGCCCGATTCAATGGTCGCCCTAAGCGCCTTGTAGACTTCGCTGGGCAGGGTCTCCTTCTGAACCTCGTCGTTGAACACGTTTTCGCCGAACGTCTGGGGAAGATTCATTATAATACTCCTTTTTTCATTGCTCTGTATGCGCGCGCCTTGGCGCCGCTATTAGCTATTAGCGTAAATTATACCGCGTATTCGATTTAATTATAATGTAAATATTTAAACAAGTCAACCGATATTTTGCACAATAGGAACGCAACAAAACAATTTTGCATCATACGAAAAAGGGCGGGGTCAATCGTCCTCGCCGCCCTCTCCTTCGCCCATGTCGTCAAAGCGCGCTGGCTTAATGAGATGAGAATTTTTAACGTCGTCGTGCATTGCGTCGGGGTCGTCCAGCATAATTCCGCGCTGCAGTGCGGCATAGCCGTGCTTTTTGCGGATTTGGTCGACCGTCCGCTCCACCCTTTCGCGCTTGGAATAGTCGCCCACCGTCTCGTCGAGGGTGAGCTGTGATTTGCCCGCGTCGAAGCCGGATACGGTGACGCCCAGCGACCGTACGGAGAAGGGCGGCTTGAAATTTTCCTTGAAGAGCGCAAACGCGCTTGCCGCGATTTCGCCGCACAGCGCGGTGTGGCGCACTTTGCGCTGAATTTGAAAGTTGTTTAAAAAGCCGTCGCGCACCCACAAATGAACGGTGTCCGCCATTCCCCTGTCCGATTCCCTGAGCCGCGCCGCAACGCTTTCGGACAGGACGTACAGGTTGCGCCTGACCTGCTCGTAGTTGGTCAGATCGTATGCGTAAGTCTGCGAATTTCCTATAGATTTAAGCTCCCGCCCCTCGTCCATATGTCTTACGGGGTCGCAATCCTCGCCGCGGGCGTAGGTAAGAAGGGTTGCGCCGAACTTGCCCAACGCCTTAAAAATAACGTTGTCGTCCGCCGCCGCAAGCCTGCCGATTGTGTCGTAACCCATTCCGCGCAGCTTTGCGGAGGTCGCGCCGCCCACCATAAGCAAATCTTCGACGGGCAAGCCGTAGATTACGTTTTTGTAGTTCACGTAGGATATGACCGAGGTTCCGTCCGGCTTTTTCAAATCCGACCCCAGCTTTGCAAAAATTTTATTGAAGGATACTCCCACCGAGACGGTCAAGCCCAGCTCGCTCTTTACCGCGTTTCGGATTGTATCGCCAAGGTGGCGCAAAAAGCCGTCGGAAAAGTGCCTGTTTTCGCCCTCGCCGACGTACTTTTCGCCGTCGTACGTGGGAAATACGAGCGTGGAGCGGGTCAAATCCAGCCAGCACTCGTCTATGCCGTAGTTTTCTATAAGGTCGGTATAGCGCGCGTATATGGCGCGCACCCTGCGCGAATACTCCATATATTCGGAAAAGTGCGGCTTTACGATAACTATATCCGGGCACTTACGCTGCGCCTGCCACACCGTGTCGCCCGTCCTTACGCCCCTCTTTTTCGCCTCTTCGCTCTTGGCAAGCACTATTCCCCGCCGCTCTTCCTTGTTGCCGCACACGGCGATGGGCACGCCCGTAAGCTCGGGGTGAAGCCGCCTTTCGACCGAGGCGTAAAAATTATTCAGATCGCTATGCACGACAATTCTTTCCATACGATAAGTTTAGCACATTAGCGCACGTTTTACAACGGGTAGGAATATAAAAAATTTTTTATAAAAAATTCAAAAAATAAGTTGAATTACAGGCGCGGTGAGTTTATAATTTATATAGTAATTATGGAGGATTTATTATGATTAACGAAAAAATTGCAAAACTTATAAACGAACAGGTGAATAAGGAGCTGTATTCGGCTTACCTTTACCTTGACTTTGCAAACTATTACGAAGCCGAAGGTCTTGACGGGTTTGCGCATTGGTACCAGATTCAGGCTCAGGAAGAGCGCGACCACGCAATGATGATGAGAAGATACCTAATAGATAACGGCGTGAGAGTGACCTTCGACGCGATTGCCGCTCCCGACAAGAAACTTGAAAAGCACGACGATCCCCTGAACGCGGGCTACGAGCACGAGCAGTACGTTACCTCTCTGATAACTAATATCTATTCCGAAGCGTTCGCCATCAAAGATTTCAAGACAATGCAGTTCTTGGATTGGTTTATCAAGGAACAGGGCGAAGAGGAAAAGAACGCGGAAGATATGATAAGAAAGTTCCAGCTTTTCGGACACGACGCAAAGGGCTTGTATGCGCTCAATCAGGAGCTTGCCGCAAGAGTTTACACGCCTTCCGCAACCGGACCTGCAATGTAAAGACTTTTCGCAAAAAAAGCTCGCCTTAAGGCGGCTTCGTTTTTCCGCGATTGCTATACGTTAAGGCGCGCAGCTTTTTCATAAAGCCGCGCGCCTTGATTTTTTTTAGTTTGATTAGCGTTGATTAAATCAAGCGTAAACGCATTTAAGATACTCAGTCAAAGCGTTGACTTGATATTTCAGTACGTTATGCCCTCTGCCCGCAACTGCGATTCCATATCCTCTACAAGTCTGTCGCTCGATACGCTGATTTTTTCAAGCAATGCCTTGTTCAACTCCTGCGCGGAACAATTAATCTGCGCAAGTCGCGCCGTTTCCTCGCTTTGGCGTTCAAGCAGCATATTCGATTTTTGAATATTTTTCTCAAACTCTATGCGGGTCTGCTCGTTTTGATATTTTATTTCTGAAGCAAGCATTTCAAAAGACCTGTTTAAACTTTCTGAAAGCGCGGCTATAGAATAGTATACCGTTTTGCAAATGGATTCGGAAGCGATATGTAAAGCGCTGACCAAACTCTGATTCTGACGCTCGCGGTCAACCTGATACAGAGCTTCCTTAATCGTATCGGCTCTGCCCGTTTCATAATAAAAGATAATTAAATCGACGTTAATCCAGTCTCTTAAATCCAATAATTTATAGATATTTCTTGCTTTCTCGATTATTTTTTCAGATTTTCCCTTTATAACGTTTATCCTTTCAACGCATTGATTTATATTTGCCTTTATTTCCTCTATTCTCTTTTCTTCCCGCTCTATTTCTTTAATTTTTTGCAAACCTTCTTGCGTATAAACCCCGCTTCTTCCAAGCTCTGAATTATACTCTTCGATTTGCTTCTCTATATCCTGTATTTCAATCTTTAATTTGTCGTTTAACTCTTCCGTCTCCTCTATTTTTTTCTTGTTATCCTTAATTATATCTTTGTTTTCTTTTAACGATTTAAGCTGAAATAAAAAACTTACTAAAATCCATATCAGAATACAAACTATAACAGACAATGTAATCGTCAAGGCAGGATTCCCTGAGGAATACGCTAAATTTGCGATTAGCACTCCCCCTAATCCACCCAGAACAAAAACTGTGGGAATAAATAAGATGAGCATCCACCAAAGCGTCTTAACAATTACGTCTTTCCAAAAAACTTTTTTAACTTTTTCAATTTTATCGTTACACTCGGCAATTAATCCCGTATTTTGATTTATCGACTCTTCGATTTCCTGAATCTGTTTTTGACAAGCGGATATCTTGTTTTTATATATTAACTCGTTTCTGCAATTTCTTTCGATATATCCTCTCAACGAATTATTCTGTTTTTCAATTTTTTCAGTCGTCTGCCTCTGCGGCTCGATTTCTTCGTCGATTATATTCTGCACTTCGTCCTCGTTTTTTGAAACGACGGATAAAACCGAACGTACGGAATAGAGTTCGCTTAAAACTTTAACTTTATTTTCTTCCATATTCTTCCCCCTAGTATAATTAAACTAAAATAATTTTATTATGATTTATGGTATTTGTCAAGTATCACTAAAAGTTTATTATAACCTTTAAATTTTTTTAAGGATGAAACGCCCGAGGGGTTGCAAAATTTTGCAACCCCTCGGGCGTTATATTACTTTGTTAATTCTTCGGTAACGCTGTCCAGCACGGAAAAATATTCCTTGAAGGTCTTGGAGCAGACTTCGCAGTTTTCTATAATCACGCCGTCGCACCTTAGTCCCGTTATTGCAAACGCCATTGCCACGCGGTGGTCGCCGTAGGTATTTATTGCGCCGCCGTGCGGCTGCGAGGGGTAAATTTTTACCCCGTCCGCGCGCTCTTCCACCCTTACTCCTAGGGCGGTTAAATTATTCACGATAGCGGCTATGCGGTCGCACTCCTGACCCCTTGCATGGGCTATGCCGCAGATTTCGGTCGGCTTGGAGAAATACGGCGCGATTGCCGTAAGCGTCAAAGCCTGGTCAGAAAACGCCGACATATCCACCCTGCCGCCGTCGAAGGTCTTTAATAGCTCTATAAGTTTATAGTCGCCCTGCATGGTGTGCGGCATAATTCCGCGCACCTTGATATCCGTGCCGAGCACCCTGTTCATAGCGTAGAAATAGCACGCCGCAGACACGTCGGGTTCGATATCGTATTTCTTGGCGGAATAGCCGCCGTAAACGGTATATTCTCCCTCGCCCTCTTCGACTGTCAGACCGAACGACCACATCATATCCAGGGTCATTTTTACGTAGTCCATTCCGTGGTTTCCCACGGTTTTAATCTTTACAGGCTTTTTCGCGCATGCGGCGGAAATTAACAGAGCCGAAAGAAACTGACTGCTCTTTTGAATATCTACCGTAATTTCCGATTCAGGATTGCCCGTGCCCTTTACAATAAACGGGAAACAGTTTTGCTCTTCCAAAAAGGTAAAGGTAGCGCCCGCCGCCGTAAGACAGTCGATAAGCGGCTTTACGGGTCGCTTTTTCATCTGCTCGGAGGCGCGGATAGTAAATTCGCCGTCGGAAAGGGCTAAAAGCGCGGTCAAAAACCTTGCCGCCGTGCCTGCGCTGCCGACGTAAATTTCGCCGCTGTCTTTGGGCAGTTTGCCGCCGCAACCGCAAATTTTAACCGTAGTACCCTCGGCGTAAGCCTCAATTCCCAACACCTTTACAGCCTCTAAAAAGGTTGCGCAGTCGTCCGAAAACTGCGCGCCGTACAGCGTGCTTTCGCCGTCGGCAAGCGTTGCCAATAACAGCGCCCTTGCGGTTATGCTTTTCGATCCGGGCACCGAAACGCACGCGCTTTTATTTTTGATTTTACCGTAAATATTTTTAACTTCGTAATTCATATTTTTAATTCGATAGCGGCGACGCCGTACTTTTTTATTTGCTCTTCGCTGTAATAGTCTAGCATATCGGCAGGCGAACACGTTTCGCCGTCGAAATAGCCTAACTCACGGGGAGAATAACAGGCGTAAAGTTCTTCAAAATTTTTAAAGCGGCGAACAGACTTTACCTCTGCCGTGAGCTTTTTGCCGTCGGGAGAGGTAAAGTCAATTAAATCTCCCGACCTTATGCCCTGCCGCTTCTGGTCGTTAAGGCGCATTTCGACAGTCTTTCTGCCCGATAAAATACTGTCGAACGGTCTTTGTCTCAAATTCATTTCTATAATCATTTTCTTCTTCGCAGGATATCGCCAGAGGAGAGATTGTACGGGCAGTTTATTTTGTACTTTTCCTGTACCAGCTTGCAGTCGGTTACCTGTTCGCCCGTAGAAGTAAAAGCGCTTTCAACCGTAAACGACTTTAAGAAATTTTCCGTAGGCGAAAGCACTTCAAGCCTGTCGCCCACCTTAAACCGACCGCGCATTTCGACCGTGGCGAAGCCATCGCCGCCCGAGATAACGTTTGCAATATAATCGCAGTCGCCCTTGGTCTGACTGTCGGTATAGTTTACCGTTTTGTCGTTATCGCCCAGCATATACGCCGTGGTATAGTCGCGGTGGGCGGCGGTCAGCAGCTCGTTTTCGACGACCTGCGAATATCCCCCGTCGATACACCTGCGGTAGGCGTTGATTACGGTTGCGAGGTAATACTCGCTCTTCATTCTGCCCTCGATTTTGAACGAGCACACGCCCGCGTCGACTAATTTTTCAAGATAGCGCGACATATTCAAGTCCTTGGAATTGAGAATATACGCGCCCCTTTCGTCCTCCTCCAGATCAAGCCAGCCGCTCTCCGCGCCGCCCTCGTTCTTGCGAATCTGATAGTTCCACCTGCACGCCTGAACGCACTCGCCGCGGTTGCTTTCCCTGCCGCTCAGGTAGTTTGAAAGAAGGCACCTGCCCGAATAGGAAATGCACATTGCGCCGTGTACGAAGGCTTCAAGCTCCATTTCGGACACGAAGTCGTGGATTTCGGCAATTTCGGCAATGGACAGCTCGCGCGCGAGAATGGCGCGGCTTGCGCCCTGTTCGCGCCAGAATTTTACGGCGTGCTTGTTGGTTATGTTCGCCTGTGTGGAGATATGGATATTTAAACCGGGAGCCGCGTGCGTTGCTATGTAGAACACGCCCGGGTCGGAGATGATTGCCGCGTCCGCGCCTATTTCGTACAGGTATTTGAAGTAATCTTCCAGCGCGGAAGCGTCGGCGTTCTTTGCGAAGATATTTACCGTAACGTACACCTTTTTACCCAGAGAATGGGCGTAATTTACCGCGTTTTTGAGCTGTTCGCCGTCGAAATTGTCGGCAAACGAGCGCAGAGAAAAACTCTTGCCGCCGATATACGCCGCGTCCGCGCCGAAGTAAAGCGCGGTATTGAGTTTTGCCCCGTTGCCTGCGGGAGCTAAAAGTTCTACCTTGTTTTTCATATTATATATTTATCTTTATGCTTTTCTTTCCGCCGCCGCGCGGCGTTCATAGCCGCGCGGCGGCTTATTATAGTTTTATTTTTTTACCGAAACTGAAACGCCGTCGCCCACGTCAAGCACGCAGGTTGAAAGTTCTTCGTCGTCGGTTACGGCGTCTAAATATTCCCTGACGTGCCGAACGAGAGCCGCCCGTTTTTTGGGCACGGGCACCTCGCCGTTGACGTAACCGTATAACAGCACGTCGTCCGCGACCAGCACGCCGCCGACCGCTAAAAGCTCCTTCAGCCTGGGCAACAGCTTGATATACTGCACCTTTGCGCAGTCTAAAAATATAAAGTCGAATTCGCCCGAAAGGGTTGCAAGCGTTTGAGCCGCGTCGCCGAATAGAAGATTTGCGCGCTCGGAATAATTTTTAAGGTTGTTTAAAGCCTGCGCATAAAAGTTTTCGTCCCGCTCGATTGCGGTCAAGCGTGAGCCCTTACAGGACTGAAGGAGCGCGAGCGAGGTTGCGCCGATTGCGCAGCCGACTTCCAGAATATTTTCAGCGCCCTTAGCCCTTGCAAGGGTAATTAAAAAGCCCAGCGTTTCGTCGCTTGCGACGGGGATATCCCTTTCAAATGCGTAGCGGCGAATTTCTTCGACCTCCCGCGAAACCTTCAGCTTATTTAAGCCTGCCGTGCGGCTTGACCTTTCGGGGGTGGAGGTGTCGTTGTGAGCATAGGTGAAGTTTTCCATAATAATATAAATAGGGCTGCGGTCCGACCGCGACGGGCACGGCCATAGGCAACCGCTTTGTCCTCAGTTTACAGTTCTACAACTACGGGCACGACCATTGGCGACTGCTTGGTCTTGCGGATGAGGTAGTTGCGGAGCGCCTTTTTAATAGCGCGCTTGAGCTCGTCAACGCTGCCTATCGACAAATCGTAGCCCTGTATGGCTTTGTCGATTACCTCGCGCATTTCCTTGTTGTAGTCGCGGTGGAAGTCGAACACGAACCCGCGCGAATTGATTACGGGCTCGCCTATCACCTCGCCGCCGGAAACGCAGACGGATACGATAAAGATTCCCTCCTGCGCGAGCTGGCGCCTGTCCTGCATAACCACCGAGGCCTTTTCGTCCTCGATACCCTCGCCGTCGATAAGGCGCGAGCCTGCGGGCACGTCCGCAAGGCGCTTAAGGCTCTTGCTTGTCAATTCGACGCAGTTGCCCACGTCGGCAAGGAATATGTTGCTCTCATTCATACCCAGACTCTGAGCGAGCAGCGCGTGCTTTTTCAAGTGCCTGTATTCGCCGTGCACGGGAATGAAGAACTTGGGCTTTAACAGCGTGTGCATAATTTTATGCTCTTCGCGGCAGGCGTGACCCGAAACGTGGATATTTTCAAGGCTTTCGTAAATGACTTCCGCGCCGAGATGGTACAGCTTGTTTATGACTCCGTACACGCCGCGCTCGTTGCCGGGAATGGGGGACGCGGAGATGATGATAGTGTCGTTTTCGCCCACGGTCAGCGCGGGATTTTCGCCGTTCGCCATGCGGTGTAGGGCGCTCATCGGTTCGCCCTGACTGCCCGTGCAGACTATTACTATCTCGTCGTCGCGCAGATTTTTAGTCTTTGAAATATCTACCAGCGCGCCTTCGGGAATGGAAATTTCGCCGATTTTTTCAGCCGCGTCCACGACGTTGAGCATACTGCGCCCGTTTAGCGCGACCTTGCGCCCGTACTTGACCGCTAAATCTATAATCTGCTGAAGCCTGTGTACGTTCGAGGCGAACGTGGCGATGATGAGCCGCTTTTGGGAGTGCTCGGCAAACAGCCTGTCCAGCGTGGTTCCCACGACGGTTTCGCTCATAGTGAAGCCCGCGCGCTCGATATTGGTGCTTTCGCCCATATATAAGAGCACGCCCTTACTGCCCACGTCGGCAATGGTCTTTAAGTCGATAGGTTCGCCCGCAACGGGGGTCAAATCTATCTTGAAGTCGCCGCTGTGGAAGATTACGCCCTGCGGCGTGTGTATGCACAGCGCCAAAGCGCCGGCAATGGAGTGGTTAACGTTGATAAAGTCCAGCTTGAAACAACCCCACTGCAAGTGCCCGCCGGGGGCTACGGTAATTTCCTGCACGTCGTTCAAGCGGTGTTCGCGCAGCTTGTTGTCGACCAGGGCAAGCGTGAGGCGCGTCCCCGCAATGGGCACGTTGAGCTCCTTTAAAAGATACGGCACGCCGCCTATGTGGTCCTCGTGTCCGTGGGTTATAATTAGTCCGCGGACCTTGCGCTTGTTCTCGATAAGATACGAAATATCCGGCACTACCAGATCTATGCCCGGGGTCTCCTCGGTGGGGAAGATTATGCCCGCGTCGATAATTATTATATCGTCGCCGCATTCCAGCGCGGTCATATTTTTGCCTATTTCGCCTACGCCGCCCAAAAATATGATTTTAACGGCGTTTTTCTTGTCCTTGCCCTGCTTTTTGCCCTTTTGAGCCTTTTCGCCGACTTCAGCGTCTGCCTTCAGAGCCTTTTTATCCCTGGTAGTTACGTCCTTTTTCTTCTTCTGTCCGCCCTTGTCCTTGCTGGCGGGTAAGTTACGTTCCGTCGCTTCGCCTTCGGCATACGAATTTACCGATTCGGAGGGCGAAAGTATTCCGCTTCGCTTAGAACGAATTGGCGCCTTGCGGAAATTTTTTTGAGCCTTTGATCCGTCTGAAGTTTGAGACGCGGACTTTTTGCTCTTCTTCTTTTCACGGGTTTCAGACGCGTTTATACGCGCAGACTTTTTTCCCGCCTTTTTTTGCTTGTTTTGCGCAGGTACCTGCGCTCTGTTTTCCTTTTCCAATTTGAATTTCCTTATCCTTGCGGCAAAAGCGACGCTCTATCGCCGTTTTAACTGACCTCTTTCGCCGCGTTACTATATTTTTTATTTAATCGGCACTACATTGTTAAAGGGGGTAAAAGTTTACCCCCTTTTTTCGTTAGTGTAAAAATTACTTCTTGCTTACGTCCTTAACGAGTCCGTCCTCAATGAGCTCTTCTATGCTCTCGTAAGGGTACATAGCCGCGTAATCGCGCTCAGCAACGTGCTGTTTTATACCCTGACGCTTTTCAAGCATTTCGTCAATCAAGCGTATAGCCTTCTTCGCGCCGCGGGGGCTCTTGATCTTTACCATCATAGGCGTGCCGCTCATCGACTTGTTGTCGGATACGTCAACCTGATGGTAGACGGTTTCGGGATATTCCTTAGGGTCGAGGGCAAGGTACAGGCAGAGCGTCTTGCCGCGTATCTTGAAGCGGGCGATTGTTTCGCGTCCCTTGTTGAAGCGCTCTGCGCCCCACGCTATGTTGGAGTTTACCTTCTTATAGGAGAGCAACGCGTTCTTTACCTGACCGTAATACTGCTTCTGTTCGTCCGAACCCTGAATTATTCTGGCAATGAACGAGCGGTTGTACTTCATCATATTCGAGAAGTCTACTCCGCTGTTGGATATGCCGGGGATTCCGTCGGGCAATATCTCTCCCTCGGCGGGGGTCTCGTCAATGTCGTCTACAATCTCTTCGATAACTTCGTCCCTGTCGTCGCCGTCGTCGCTTTCGGGCTGCTCTTCGATTATTTCGCTGACGGTAACAAGCTCTTCGTCGGAAACCGCCTCGTCTTCCTCTACGGCTTCGGCAGGCGCGATTTCGTTGGAAGCAGCCGCGGCAATTACCCCCGCAGCGAGCATAGCCTTTATTTCGCGTATGTCGCGGTCAACGCTGTCGAAGCGTTGGTCGTATTCGCCCTTCGCGCCCTCGGCAAGCTCTCTTACCTTTGCGATATCTTCGTCGACCTTGTTAAATCTTTCGTCGTATTCGCCCTTCGCGCTCTCGGAAAGCTCCTTAACCTGCGCGATATCTACGTCGACTTTATTGAATCTTTCGTCGTATTCGCCGCTGATTTTTTCGGAGACGGACAGGGTTATTCTTTCAAGTCCCTCTTCGTCGATAACTATATCGAAGTCCTGTTCTTCCTGCTTTTCCGCAATCTTTTCAGCTACGGAAGAAGCTATGCCCTCGCCGTCAACCTCTACCTGAGGCAGTGATGGAACTACGCCTGCGACAACCTTTTCTGCAATTTCGTCGGTATCGACTTCGGGAATAAAGTTGGAAAGCACCGCTGCCGCCTTGTCGGCAAGCGCGTCCTCGTTAATCTGAACCCCGACGTTGAGCTTTTCGCCAAGCTGACGTGCAAGTTCGTCGGCGTCGACTTCGGCCGAACCGGTAAGCGTGCCGCCCATTCTCTCTGCAACGGCGGCGGCAATGGCGTCGTAGTCGAGTTTGCTTTCAACCGCCTTTGCAAGCGAATCGCAACCGTCGTCGTCGACCATAACGTCGAACTGTTCGGGAGTAATGGTTCCCACCTTCTTTGCCACGCAGTCGGCTATTTCTTCGTCGTCTACTGTGATGTTGAGTTTTGCCGCTATCTTTTCGGCGAGCTCGTCTACGTCCACTGCGGGAGCGACGGGCACGGGTATTTTAGCCGCTACAAGCTCGGCAAGCGTTTCGGTATCCACAACGGGCGTATTTTCAACCTCGGCGTACTCTTCGGTTGTATACGCTTGGGCTGCATACTCTTCGGCAACATCCTCTTCGGACGCCTCTTCAACCTGTTCGCATTCGGAAGCGGCGCGTATCTTTTCGGCTACGGAGTAAGCTATTCTGTCCTCGTCCACAGTAACCTCTACGGGGCACGCGGAAACCGAACCGATTTTTTCGGCTACCTTAGCCGCAATAACTTCTTCGTTCAATACGGGTATGACAAGCTGTTCCGCCACCTTCGACGCGACGTAGTCGGGTGAAATAACTTCCTGTGCGGGAATGTAAGCGGCTACCTTTGCGGCAAGCTCTTCGTAATTTATATTCTCTACGATGGCTGAGGGAACGTATAAACTTTCCGCAACCTTGAAACCGAGCTCGTCGGGGTCGATTTTGAGGGCGGATTCGGGAATGGTGATTTTTTCCGCAATCTTGACCGCAAGCGAATCTGCGTCTACTTCGGCGGTGGGCGCCGCCAACTTAGCCGCGACAAGCACTGCAAGCGCGTCTGCGTCTATTGCGGTGTTTTCGGGCACGGCAATCTTTGCCGCAACCTGCTCCGCAAGCGCGTCTATATCTATTTTCTCCGTAGCTTCGGGCACGATAATTCTTTCGGCAACCTTGTCTGCAAGCAGATCGAAGTCTATGCTCTCCGCAGTCGTCGGCGCTGAAATTCTTTCGGCAACCTTATCCGCAAGCAGGTCGAAGTCTATCTGCGCTTCCGCCTGAGAGGTCGCCATTCTTGAAGCTACCTGCTCTGCAAGCGTATCGTAATCTATATCGGTCTGAGGCACGATAATCTTTTCGGCTACCTTGGACGAAAGCTCGTCAACGTTCATATCCGAGGACGCTTCCTTGGCTTTACCCGTCGCCAGAGTAATGTTTTTGTTTAAACCCTTGTAAATGCTCTGAATCTGGGCGGAGAGGAATTCAATCTCCTGCAATAAAACTTTATTGTCGGCATTGAGTTTCTGAATAATCGCCTCTCTGTCCATTTCTCTGTCCACGGCGGACGCGATGACCTGTTCGACCTTTGCGTCGAGAGCCTTATTCTGCTGAGAAATGCCGTCTACCCTGGTTAAGATTACGTCTGCTTTGGTTTGCCCTGAACCGTTGTTGTTTACACCCATGTTACACCTCTATGAAGTACGTGTGCCCGCCGTAAGGCGCGCTTACCGCCCGCAGGCGGACGGCAACTGAATCTTTGCCGCGAACCATTTATCTAAATTAATAATAAGATTCCTTTATCTAGTTTACACTAAAAAAAACGAAATGTAAATACTTAACGGCAATTTTTTTGACCTATTTTAAAAAATTTTGCGCTTTAACAGGGCATATGTGCCGCCCTTCGTTGTTTTTTACGCCGCTATGCGCGCATTATTCCCGCGGCAGGGCTGCGTTTTAAAAGTTGCAGGCTTTTCCCTAATTGCAGCAATCCTGCTAATTTAATCTAAATTAATTATTTGCGCAATTTTGTGCATAAAATACTTGTATAATACGCAAATGTGTTGTATAATTATACCAATAGTCTGCATTAAACGCCGATTTCTGTTTATAAATGAATAAAATAGCGGAATGCAGCTTTGCCCGTAACGGGATTTTAACAAAAAAATAATTTTAAGAGGTGCTATATATGCGTGTTTACAACTTTGCGGCAGGTCCTTCCACGTTGCCGTTGGAAGTGCTGGAAGAGGCTCAGAGAGATTTTTTGGACTTTGCGGGAACGGGAATGTCCGTAACCGAAATTTCACACAGAGATAAGTCTTACGAAGCGATAGTCAAGGAAGCGGAAGCGCTCACACGCGAGCTTTTGAACGTTCCCGACGACTACGCCGTAATCTTCGTTCAGGGCGGCGCGTCCACTCAGTTTGCCGCCATTCCCTTAAACCTTATGCACAACGGCAAGGCGGACTACATAGTAACCGGCAACTTTGCAAAGAAGGCCTGGCAGGAAGGTCAGCTTTACGGCGAGGCGGTAAAGATAGGCGACAGCTCGGATAATACCTACACCTATATCCCCGACGTCGACAAACTCAACTACTCCGAGGGTGCGGACTACGTTCACATCACCTCGAACAACACCATTTTCGGTTCGCGCTATTCCAAATTTCCCAAGTGCAAGGCACCGCTGGTTGCGGATATGTCGTCGGAAATTTTCTCGCGCGAAATCAACGTCGCCGACTTCGGCGTAATTTACGCAGGCGCGCAGAAAAACCTTGCGCCCGCAGGCGTAACTATCGTAATCGCCAAGCGCGAACTAATTCAGGACCCTTTAAAAATCTGCCCCACGATGCTCCGCTGGAAGGTGCAGGACGAAAACGGTTCGCTGTACAACACTCCTCCCGCTTTCTCCATTTATATGGCCGATCTGGTTCTCCGCAATCTCAAGAAAAAGGGCGGCGTAAAGGCTATGAACGAGATTAACGTGTACAAGGCGGGTCTTTTGTACGACTTTATCGACAATTCCTCCTTCTATACCAACAGCGTGGTTCCCGAATTCCGTTCGATAATGAACGTGCCCTTCGTGACGGGCGACGCCGATATGGACGCGAAGTTCGTTGCCGAAGCAAAGAAAGCGGGTCTGGTATCACTTAAGGGTCACCGTCTGGTCGGCGGTATGCGCGCTTCAATCTATAACGCTATGCCCGTAGAGGGCGTCAAGGCGCTGATTGAATTTATGAAGAAATTCGAAATGGAGAACAAATAATGGAAAAGATTTTAAAGCTCAATTCAATAAGCCCCCTTGCCGACGAATACTTTAAAAATTACGAATACGGCGACAAGGTTGAAAATCCCCAGGGCATTATGGTGCGTTCCGCCGCAATGGCAGATTACGCCGTAGGCGACAACCTTCTGGCGGTTGCACGCGCCGGCGCAGGCACAAACAATATCCCCGTCGCAGACTACGCCGAAAAGGGTATAGTAGTATTTAACACCCCCGGCGCAAACGCCAACGCCGTAAAGGAGTTGGTCATTTGCGAACTGTTTTTAGGCGGCAGAAAGATTACCGACGCCATCGACTGGGTCAAGACAATCAAGGGCGAGGGCGACGCAGTGCCCAAGCTGGTTGAAAAGGGAAAGTCAAAGTTCGTAGGTTGCGAAATTATGGGCAAGACGCTGGGCGTTATCGGTCTGGGCGCGATAGGCGTAGCGGTTGCAAACGCCGCGCTTGCGTTGGGTATGAAGGTTGTGGGAACCGACCCCTTCCTTTCAACTACCAACGCCATCATGCTCAACCCCGCAGTCAAGGTAGTAGCTACCAGAGAGGATGTGTACAAGACGGCGGACTTCATCACCGTGCACGTGCCTTTGAACGCAGATACCAGAGAAATGTTCAACGCTTCGACCTTCGCGCAGATGAAGGACGGCGCAGTTTTGCTGAACAATTCACGCGGGGAGCTCGTATCCACCGACGACGTGATTGCCGCACTTGCGTCAGGCAAACTTTCAAGATATATCACCGACTTCCCCAACGCCAAACTTATAGGCGTTGAAAACGCAGTATGCGTGCCTCATCTGGGCGCAAGCACACCTGAAGCCGAGGACAACTGCGCGGTGATGGCGGCAAAGCAGCTTACCGACTACATTGAAAACGGAAATATCGTAAACAGCGTCAACTATCCCGCGGTTTCCGCCCCCAGAGAGGGCAGCGCGCGCATATGCGTGTGCCATAAGAACGTTGCGAATATGATTGCGCAGTTCACCACCGCCGTTTCCGCAAAGGGCATAAACATTGCCAATATGACCGACAAGAGCAAGGGCGACTACGCTTATTGCATAATTGATATCGACGGTCAGGCAAGCGAGGAGCTTGTATCCTCCATTGCCGCGATAGACGGCGTGCTTAAGGTGCGCGCGCTCTGATATCAGCTTAATCGCATATAAAAACAATCGCGCCGCCGAGCATATGTTCGGCGGCGCATACTTTATATCTTATGCCCTGTCTTTTTTAAAGAGATTATATTTTTAATTATCTCCGTACATAATTTTAGTACTTAGCCAAATACGCACGGAGGTTTAATTTATGTCCAAATGCAAAAAGAAGGTTCCCGTACTCACCGACGAGCAGTTCAACGCATATATAATGTCGCTCAAAACAGACGCGGCGTCGTACAATGCCGACGGCAGTCGAGTAATTCCGGACGAGCTCAACCCGAACAGTTGCGACGGCAAAAAATCAAACGAATAGCCGCACATAGTTGCGCAGCCGCACACGTTTCCGTCGCCTCATACGGCGGCACATATGCGCGGCGCGGCATATCTGCCGCGCCGCACTTTTTATTCCGCTTGCTCCTTTTTCGCGCAAAAGCCACGGTTTTGCGCGAGGTTGCTGTGGTGAGGCAAAGTCGTGCATTTGCATTTTGTCAAAGCAAAATGCAAATCACTCCGCCTTTGCCTTCGTTTATGATGCGGGTGATGGCGCGGCGCATCTTGTTGCGCGTGTCCTCCTGCATACAGGTAACCTTGCCAGCAAGCCCCTCCTTTACCATTCCGCGCAGGGACTTGCCGAAAAGGTTTGTGTCCCACATGCCCTCGGGGTCGGCTTCGAAGCCGTTCATTATTCCGTTGACCATATCTTCGGACTGTGCCGCCGCGCCCATTATGGGGCTAACCTCGCCGCAGACGTCTACCTTGACTATGTGATAGCTGGGAGCGGTTGCCCGCAACTTAATCGCCACGTTGCCGCCCTGCCTTACCACCTGCGGTTTTTCCATATTCATATCCCCGTCGTCGGGGGTGACTATGCCGTATCCTGTAACGCGCGCGCACTCAAGGGCGTCCTTGACCTTGTCGTAGCTCTTTTTTGCCTGAGCCGCGCCCGTAACGAAGGACATAAGCGAACACTCGTCGCCTATGCTTTCTCCCGCCATTTCGGACAGAAGCGAGAAGAACACGCCGTCCTTGATTTGCGCCTCCACCGTAGCTTTGCCCGTATCCAGACTCATTGAAACGCTTACCTCGCTCTTCCAATATCCGCAGTCGGAAAGCATGGTATCGAACGCCGAACAGTCCTTCATACGCTCGATTTTCTGCGCGGTCGTCCTGACCCTTGTCAGGAGCTCGGAGACGGCGGAACTGTCCGCGGGCAGGACGCGCACCCATTCGGGGATTTTGATATCGAAGCTAACCACGGGAAACTCGAAGAGCGCCGCCCTTAAAATGTTTTTTAAATGGTTTGCGTCCGCGGTTTCGCAGTTCATCGCAATCACCGTACAGCCGTACTTCGCCTCCAGTTCGGACCTCAACGCCTGAGCGTTTGCGCCGTCGGGGTCGGCGCAGTTCAATACGGTAACGAAGGGCTTGCCGATTTTTTTGAGCTCTTCCACCGTCCGCTCCTCTGCGGCGACGTAGCCTGAACGGGGGATATCCGCGATTGAACCGTCGGTTGTGACCAGAATACCTATGGTCGAATGGTCGCGAATGACCTTCTGCGTGCCGAGCGCGGCGGCTTCGGCAAAGGGCAGGGGAGAATCCTGCCACATGGTTTTAACCAACCGCGGCGCGCCGTCCTCCTCGAATCCGTTCGCGCCGTCCACTATGAATCCCACGCAGTCTATCAGCCGCACGTTTGCCTGAGCGTTATCTATCTTTACCCTTGCCGCCTTTGACGGAACGAATTTGGGCTCCGTAGTCATAACCGTTCTGCCTGCCGCAGACTGCGGAAGCTCGTCGATTATCTCCGCCCTGTCTGCGCCTTCGACGTTGGGCAGAACCAGCTCGGTCATAAATTTTTTGATGAGCGTGGACTTGCCCGTACGAACGGGTCCCACCACTCCGATATACACGTTACCGCCGCCGCGCGCGGCTACGTCCTGATAAATATTGTCGTTAAGCATTATCCGCCTCCTGCAATCTATACAATAGAATATTAAGAAGCGTTAAAAAAAAGAACTTGCGCGCCAAAAATTTGCGCGGCAGAATAAACGGGCGCGGCGGTTTACGAAAAACCGCCGCGCCTATCACAAAAATTATGCGCGATTTATTATTTATTTAGTGAGGGTCGCTTCCCTGTAGAACTCGTTCATCTCCTCTTCGGTTTTAAAGTTAGCAATGAACATCACGTTGCCCATAGCGCCGGATAACGCGTCGGGCACTCTGCCAACCGCCTTTAACGCCGCGCCGTACTTGTCGCGGATGTCCTGCTCGTGATAGACGTAGTCCTTGCCGTCGCGCCTGCCCAGGAACGCGCAGTAGTATCTTTCGCCCGTGCCCTTGAGGGTGCTGTCGTAAGTAATCATATCCGCCCAGATTTTATACACGTCGGTGGAGTTTGCGTAGTTCATCATTTCGGGAGAAATGCCGCCGGAGGGGCGCATATTCACTTCCAGAGCGACCACCTCGCCCTTTTTGCCTATGTACTGGTCCTTGGTCAGACGGAAAAATTCAAAGTGTACGAAGCGCGACTTTACGCCGAACGCCTTTACCACTCTTCTGCCCGCGTCGCGCACGTCGTCGAAAGGGTTATTCAGGATATAGAAGAGCGAATTGTCGCCCGTGTTCACAACGTCCATCAAGGAACCGGGGGTAACGTTGCCCGTTTCGAATATGGGGTTGCCGTTGCTGTCGATAATCGCGTCGTAGGAGTTGACCTCGGCGGCTATGTACTCTTCCATAATATATTTTACGTCAAGTTTAGTATTGAAGAAGTTTTCCAGATCCTTGTCGCAGGTAAGCCTGTGCGTGTCGCTTGCGCCCACTCCGTTGTCGGGCTTGACTATTACGGGATAGCCCACCTTTTTAATGAAGCGCTTGCATACTGCGGGGCTGGTAGCTATGCAGTATCTTGCTACCTTTACGCCCGCCTTTTTATAGTAGGGCTTCATCTTCGACTTATA
The DNA here is from genome assembly GCA_051884095.1 of Candidatus Coproplasma sp. Classification (GTDB taxonomy): domain Bacteria; phylum Bacillota; class Clostridia; order Christensenellales; family Borkfalkiaceae; genus Coproplasma. The sequence goes on along the minus strand of JBJEUZ010000237.1, from coordinate 315 downwards.
CTTTACCTTTGCAATGTCCTTGGTCTTGAAGCCGCTTTCGATATTGAATTCGGTGCGGAGCTTTGCGTCGCGTTCCAGCCAATACTCGTTGTTGCTTTCCAGCCAGTCTATTTTGCCGTAACGGAAGGTGTAAAAGGCAACGGCGCGGAATACTTCGTCGTAATTTTCAAGCGTGGATACCTTGTAGTATTCGGTAAGGCTTGCTTTAAGTTCGTCTGAAAGTTTAAAGTATTCGCAATCGCCTATACCTAAAACGTTAACGCCGTTGTTCTTGAGCTCCCTGCAAAATCTCCAATAGTTTGCAGGAAAGTTGGG
>JBJEUZ010000236.1:0-5583 GCA_051884095.1 Candidatus Coproplasma sp. | reverse complement strand
GAAAACTCGTGAAGATGGAGTCGTATCGATAATTTTTTTATGGAAGGCATTGTTACAAGAAGTTACGAAAATTTGTGAGCAAAGCCTATGGGACGCGTCTTTTGAGGTATCTATGATTGTCTATCAACAAAAAACAAAAGTATTTTATTTGTCAGGCAAAAATTATTGCTATCTGATTCGGGTGGACGGGAACGGTCGGTTGCAAAATCTGCATTACGGTTCAAAGATACCTTCGGGCGATATTGCGTATGCGATTGAACAGGTCGGCGAACCCGTTACGCGAGAGCTTATTGATTTGAACTTTTACGCAAACGAGCGTATTTTTTCGGAATGCGGCGTGTACGGACGCGGAGATTACCGTTCGCCCTCCATCGTGATCGAACGTGAGGATGGCGGACTGTTGAGCGAGTTTTATTACGTTCGCCATACGATAGGCGATTCCGTTCCCGAAACGGAAGGACTTCCGCACGTTCGTTGCGGCGGACAGACTCTTACGATATTCTTGCGCGATTTATGTTCGGATGCCGAAATACAGCTCAATTATACCGTTTACGACGATTCCGACGTCCTCGTACGCAACTTGAGAATCGTCAATGAGGGAAAGCAACCGTTTTATATCAAAAAAGCGTTTTCGTTTTGCACGGATTTGCCCGACCGTAATTATAAAATCCTGCGCTTACACGGCGCCTGGACGCGTGAACGTACGCCCGAAATTACTGACCTGGGACACGGCATTACGCGCTTGCAAAGTTTGTGCGGTGCGTCTTCGTTTGGAATTCACCCGTTTTTAGGATTGCTTGAACAGGATTGTAGCGAGACGAATGGGATTTGTTACGGCGTTCAGCTTGTTTATAGCGGCAGTTTTGCGCTTACGGCGGAGCGCAATGCCTTCGGGACGGTAAGATTGAGCGGAGGAATTAACGATGAACAATTTTGTTGGGAAGTCGGGAGCGGAAAAAGTTTTGTAACGCCTCAGGCGTTGCTGTGTTATTCTGAACGTGGGCTTGGCGAACTGTCGAGGGAATATGCCGATCTTATCCGTGGGAAGATTATGAACCCTGAGTTTGCTTTTGCGCAACGACCGATCGTCATCAATAACTGGGAGGCTACGTATTTTGATTTCGATCGGGATAAACTCTTTTCGATTATCGACGAGGCTGCAAAGCTCGGCGTCGATACGTTCGTGCTTGACGACGGGTGGTTTGGAAACCGCAATAGCGATTCGTCAGGACTCGGAGATTGGTACGTCAACGAAAAGAAACTTGTCGGCGGGCTAACGGCAGTGATTGATCAATGTAAAATGCGCGGCTTAAAATTCGGGCTTTGGTTTGAGCCGGAGATGGTTTCACCCGACAGTGATCTTTATCGTGCGCATCCCGATTGGGCGATTCATAAGAACGGAGTCGAGCCCGTTCGCGGAAGACGGCAGCTCGTTCTCGATTTTACGAAGAAAGAGGTCGTCGACTATATCTATGCCTTGATCGCCGAAATTTTACGTACCAACGAAATATCGTATATAAAGTGGGATATGAACCGCTTTATCACCGAATGTTATTCAGAAAGTCTTCCCTCATACAGACAGGGCGAGTTTATGCACCGCTATATCTTAGGCGTTTACGATCTCGCCGAACGACTCGTTTCAAAGTTTCCAAAAGTGTTTTTCGAAGGTTGTGCGAGCGGCGGCGGAAGATTCGACGCGGGTATGCTCTATTATTTTCCGCAAATTTGGACGAGCGACGATACCGACGGATACGAACGCGCAAAAATTCAATGGGGCACGTCGTTGTGCTATCCCGTGAGCGGAATGAGTTGTCACGTGTCTGCTTGTCCCAACCATCAAACGGGGCGGACGACGCCTATTTCTACACGCGGTGCGATTGCGTCTCTCGGCGCAAGCGGCTATGAGTTGGACGTTTCTGCGCTCTCCGATGAAGAGAAAAACGCATGTAGAAACCAGATTACGGCATACAGAAAAATTTCCGGTTTAGTGTTGAGAGGGGATTTGTTTCGGTTGAGCGATCCCTTTTCGGGGAAGTATTTTTGTGAGATGATTGTAAGCAAAGATAAACGCTGTGCTTACGTCGTAGGCGAGCAACTACGGGCAATGCCGCTTTCTAATACGCAATTCGTCAAATTAATCGGACTTGCCGAAGAAAAGCTATATGGTATCGAAGAATTAAACGTTACGGCGAGCGGCAAGACGCTTGCTTCGGTTGGCGTGCCGCTACCGAAAATTGGAGATTACGAGAGCTTTATATGGCATATTACAGAGGTAAAAAATGAACAAAACAACGATTGAACTGCACACAGTTTATAGATCAGCCCCGTTGTTGCGTTATGAATATGAGAAGGACGTAGAGGGACTTCGCCACGCAAAATCAAAGAGGAAATAAAATGGACGTCTTAACTTATATCCGCGAAAAATTGCCGCTGACGTTGCGAAAGAACGAAAAGGACGACGACACACTGATCGGCTTGCCATATCCGTATACGGTTCCGTGTACAGACGGCATGTTCAACGAGCTGTACTATTGGGACACGTATTTTACAAACAAGGCGTTATTTGCCGTCGGATATATCGAACAGGCAAAGAATAACGTTTTGGATATTTTATATCTGATTGAAAAGTTCGGCTATATGCCCAACGGTAACCGGACGTATTATTTAAAACGCAGTCAACCGCCGTACGCCGCGCTCATGGTTGACGATGTTTACAGAGCGACGGATGATTTAAAGTTTTTGAGAAACGCCGTGCCTATATTGAAAAAAGAATATGGGTTCTGGATGACAAAACGAGTTTCGTACAACGGACTCAACCATTACGGTACGGAAGAGGACGAAGATAGTTGCAAGAATTTTTATGAAAACTACGTGCCCACGCGGGTCGCTACCGACAGAAAGCGCGACTCTGCGTATGCAGGGAAGTGCTATTTTGCGGAATGCGAATCGGGTTGGGATTTCAATCCGCGATTTCAGGGATACTGCGTCGATGTCAACCCCGTCGATTTGAACGCGAATTTGTATTTTTATGAAAGGCTGTTTGCCGAATACGAAGTATTGTTGAATATCGGGGATGGAAAAGCGTGGGAGAGCAAAGCGAAATCGCGCGCCGAAAAGATGAATACACTCATGAGGGATAGCTTGACGGGTGTGTATCGTGATTATAACTATAAAACGGAGAAACAATCTCCCGTTATCAGCGCGGCAAGTTTTCAGCCGTATTTCGCAGGTGTTGCGGCTGAGGAGCAAAAAAGCGGTCTTAAAAAATTGCTTTCCGTGCTCGAAGGAGAATTTGGCGTTTTCACGACGGAGAAGGTGACGGATAAGTATCAGTGGGCATATCCCAACCTCTGGGCGCCGTGTCAATATATTGCGGTCAAAGCATTAGAGAATTGCGGTTATACGGATGAAGCAAAACGCGTTGCAGGGAAATATGCGAAACTGATTGAGAGCAGTTTTCAAGCTCACGGGAAGTTGTTCGAAAAATACAACGGACTTACGGGTGGGAGCGACGCCGTATCGGAATACGGCACGCCCGAAATGCTCGGCTGGACGGCCGGCGTATATTTGGAGTGTAAAAAGTTATAAAAATAAGTAGAATCAAGTAGCTGTGTTTAAAATGTCGCTTTCGCTTGCGTTTGATTCGAGTGAGTTTCCATGGGCAGAACTTAGACAGAGCGCACACGCAGTTTAAGCTCGTGGACGATATGCTAAAAATCTACGATAAAATGCTCGATAAGGCGCTAAAAACAAGGTAATGAACAAATGAAGATAATAGTAGTAGAAAATTACGAAGAGCTGAGCGATAGAGGAGCGGAGATAATTGCAGAGGTTATAAAGGCTAATCCCAAAGCCACGCTCGGTCTTGCCACGGGAAGCACTCCCATAGGCTTGTATCAAAGATTGATAGAGAAGAATAAAAAGGGCGAAATCAGCTTTAAGGACATTCACACCGTAAATTTAGACGAGTATGTCGGGTTGGACGGCGAGAATAATCAAAGCTATCGCTACTTTATGAATAATCAGCTGTTCAATCATGTGGATATAGACAAAGCCAACACCCACGTGCCCAGCGGCGTAGCCGAGGATATGGAAAAGGAGTGCGAAAGGTACACTAAGATAATAAGAGAAAATCCGCAGGATATACAGCTGTTAGGTCTTGGCAGCGACGGGCATATAGGCTTTAACGAACCCGGTTCGCCCTTTGACGGTCACACTCATATAGTCGAGCTTGAAGAAAGCACTATAAAAGACAATGCAAGACTGTTTGAAAGGATCGAGGACGTGCCCCAAAGTGCGATAACTATGGGCATAGCGGACGTAATGCAGGCAAAGAGCGTATTACTTTTAGCCAACGGTGCAAACAAAGCCGAGGCTGTAAAGGCAATGATACAGGGCGAAGTAACGGAGAATTGCCCAGCAAGCATACTGCAAAGACATAACAACGTAACTGTAATAATAGACAAAGAGGCGGCGAAACTGCTGTGAAACGATTTAAAGGCGTAAAGGCTTACGTAGAAGGAAAAGGCGTAGTTAATGCGGACATATGCTTTGACGAACGCATAATATCCACGGAAAAAGCGGAAGGGGAAGAGATAATTCTGCCCGAAGGCGCAATCGTCGTGCCGGGGTTTATAGACCTGCATATCCACGGCGCAGGCGGAAGCGATACAATGGACGGGAGCGACGAAGCCTTAACCGTCATATGCAATACTGTAGCTCAAGAGGGTACCGTAGGTATCTTAGCCACCACAATGACGCAGAGCGAGGATAATATAGAAAAAGCCCTGACCGCCGTAAAGGAATATGACGGGCAAAACGGCGCGAGAATATTAGGCGTTCACCTAGAAGGTCCGTTCATATCTCCCGGATACGCAGGGGCACAGCCGAGGGAGTACATAGTAAAACCCAACGCAGAGCAGTTTATAAAATACAACAAAGCAAGCGGAAACAGAATTAAGAAAGTTACCGTCGCCCCCGAGCAAGATGGCGCGGAAGAGCTTATAAAATACTTAAAAGAAAACGGCATAATAGCCTCGGTCGGACATTCTGACGCAAGCGCGGAAGAGGTCAAACGTGCGGTAGTATGGGGCACCGAAAGCGTTACGCATACGTTCAACGCACAGTCGCCCTTTAAACACAGGGATATAGGCGTTGCAGGGAGCGCAATGCTGTATGACGAGCTCTCCTGCGAGATAATAGCGGACGGCGTTCACGTAAGTTTCGAGGCAATAAAACTTTTGGTAAAGAACAAACCCAAGGATAAGATAACGCTTATTACAGACGCCATAAGAGCCAAAGGCTTGGGCGAGGGAGAAAGCGAGCTTGGCGGACAGAAAGTTTACGTCAAAGACGGACAGGCAAGGCTTGAAAACGGCACGCTTGCAGGCAGCGTTTTAAAGATGAACGTGGCAATAAAGAATATGGTTGAAATGGTAGGCGTGCCCTTTACGCAGGCAATAGAATATGCAACCAAGAACCCTGCAAAACAACTAGGGATATACCAAGGCACGGGCAGTATAACCGTAGGTAAGAGAGCGGACTTTCCCGTGTTGGACAAGGACTATAACGTTATAATGACTG
>JBJEUZ010000235.1:0-24853 GCA_051884095.1 Candidatus Coproplasma sp. | reverse complement strand
TTGCAAAAATATGCGAGGTTTTTGACGAGAGCTTCGACAATATTTTAACTTAAAAAAAGGGGCGGAATTGCGAAAATATCGCAATTCCGCCCGTAAATTTAATAGGTTTTAAGCGTTCTTGAAAATTTCTTTTGCCGAGGAGCTGACCGTAATTAAATAGCAGTTGCCGTTTACGTAGCCCTTTTCCTTTGCCGTATCGTATGCGGAGGTATCCTTATTGCCGTCGGAATCTTCAACCGTAAGGAAGTCCTTAAGGTCGCCTTCAGAGCCGCACTTGATTATTATTGCCATAGATGCCGATTTGTTGCAGAATATAATTTCGTACTTTGCAAGTTCTTCCAGCTGTTCATCGCTGAGCGCGGTTTTCAAAAGCGTAGAAATTTCGCTGTTCTCGGAGTCCACAACGGTTACGGTGTAGCCCTCGTTTTCAAACGCCTTTTTAATGCTGCCGGATTTGTCGCAGCCCGCAAACGCAAAAGCCAGTACGACTACCAAAAGAGCCGCGCTGAAAATCTTTAAAAATTTTTTCATAATATTTTCTCCTTTTTCAGGCGCGCCACGCGCCCTTATTTACAAACTTTAATTGAGGTCGTCCTCTTCGGATTCGCTTTGGTAGAATTCGAAAACCTCGTCTAAGAGCGCTTCGTCCTCTATGGGCTCGAGCGTTTCTTCCTTTTCGTTCAGACGGAAAATTACCACTTCGTCCTCTGCAATCTGGTCGTTGGGCTCTGCGGCGAGAAGAAGGGTATACTTTTCTCCCTTATATTCGGTAACGTCCAGGAGTTTGAACTTTATAACCTTGCCTTCCTCGTCGACAAGCTCGATAATTTCTTCCTCTTCTTCCTCTAAATTCAAATCTTTTTCTGCCATATTAATTATCTCCCTTTTTATTGATTCTGTTTAAATACCCGTCGAGTATATTCGCCGCGGCTAGCGCGTCGACGTAATTTTTGCGCTTTTCCCTGCGCATACCCTCGGATATGAGCGTCTGATGCGCCATCATTGTGGTAAAGCGTTCGTCCTCGCAGACTACGGGAAGAGCCGTCCTCTCTTTAAGCGCGTCGATAAACCTTTGAGTCTTGCGGGTCTGCAACGCCTCGCTGCCGTCAAAGTTGACGGGCAAACCGCAGACTATTACGGTTGCGCCCTTTTCGGCGGCAATCTTTGCAAGGGCGGCGACGTCCTCTTCAAAGCCCTTGCGGAAATAGGTCTGCGAGGGCAAGGCGTAGGTGTTGAACGGGTCGGAAACGGCAACGCCTATGCGTCTGTCGCCTATGTCGAAAGCAACGTATCTTTCCAAGTTAAATCCGCCTCCGTAATTTATAGTAACGATTATATCACAAGCAAAGCGGATAGTCAATAAAAAACGCACAGCCTTGCCGTATGAAAAAAGCGGCTAGGCTGCGCGCAAAATTTGCGTATCGACAAGTTTTTACCTTTTTTTGCGTGCTTAAAGCGAGAGCAAGCCCGTATTATAAGTCAAAGGAGAAAACAAAAATGAAACTTTCTGAACTTTACGGTATGCAGGTTGAAAAACTGAACTCGAGAAGGCGCGGCTATATCTTGCAGGCATTTGCGGACGGCGAAAAGATTTCGCATCTTATATGTTGCGATGAAAAGGAAAACGAATTTTGCATTACGGCTGAAAATATAATTTCGCTCAATCAATGTCTTATATACCGCAACGAAAGCAAAGGCATAAAGAATGGCGGCGCTTTGAGGCTGGGCGCGCCGTGCTGCGATGAGCGCGGAAAAATACTGGGCGTTACGCAGGACTACGTATTGAGCGGACTTAACCTACGGTGCGCGCTGATAGGCGGAAAGCGCTATGCGTATTCGCGCATTGTCGCGGGCGACGTGGTAATCGTAAAGGACAAAGCCTCGCCCGACGTATCCGCCTCGCTCGCCGCGCGCGATATGTTTATAGGTGCAATCTGCAACAGTTGAGCCATAATTACGGCTTGATATACGTCAGCCTATATGAGGGAGGGCGCTTAATGGTCGCGGCAAGAGCGATGAAACCGCACAAACTCGGAAAAACGATTTGTCTCCCCCAAGACAAACGTTTTTTTCGAAACCGAATTTATATATTGTATTTAGCCATAAGTTTTAAAAGCGCGTTGAAGTTGTCGTTTAAAATTTCGCCCTCCTGAGGGGATAGGCTGCCCTTAATCTGCATTACGGTGAGGGTGGTTTTCATCTTTTCAAGTTCCTGCCTGTCGCCCTTGCCCAGGTTTTTCATCAACAGTTTATCTGCAATGGAAAGCGCGTGTTCCAGACGCACGCTGCTCTTTGCGGCGGGCATATCGGGATACCCTGCGCCTATGGGCGAGGTTGAAGCGGGCAGAGCCGAAACCACGTTGGCGACCCTTGCAACAGGCTTTTTTTCAGGCTTGGTAATGGCGCAGAGTATGCCGTACAGCAAATATCCCGCGCACCAATACAGCGCGGAAAACATTGCCGACTCCGACAGCTGAAATTTCATTAAAAACACCGCGAATACTATTGCCGTAAACATATTCAACAGGTGAAAAAACGGTCGCTTGTTCGCCGTGCGCACCCTAAAAGACACAAGACAGGCAAACAGAGCGATTATAAATACCGCTCCGAGCGCGGATAGCGACAATAAAAGCAGAAGTTCGTAGGGAATCGAGGCAAGGCGCGAATACGCCTCGGTAAAAAATAGAGCGACGTTGTTCATAATGCTATAATTATAGCCGCCGAACGGCGCGTTCAGCGGCTTATATTGTCGAATCAACTGTATTTTTAAGACTTTTCGCCCTGAATTTAAGAGAACAGGGCGGCGCTTTACCAGCCCGTTTTAAATGAACGGGCTGCGCTTTATCAGACCTCTAGCTTAATTTCGCGAAGGGTGAAGATGTTTATTATGGTCGTTGAAATCGTGCTTTCGTCAATCTTCAGAATGCGCGCGACCGCCTTTTTGTACAGCGCAAGCTGCGCGGAATAGTAAGCGGCTATCTGTTCGTCGTCCTTGTGCGAATACTTATAATCTATTATCGCCGTGCCGCTCTTGCCAATTGCCAGCAGGTCGATAGCGCCCTGAACCAGCACGCCGTCGTCGGCGCGGGTATCGAAAATCGCATTTGCTGGCAGACGGCACAAAAACTCCCGCTCGCGGTAGAGGGTTGCGCCTGACAGCGAAGCGAACGCAGGCATTTCAAGAATTTTTACAAGGTTTTCCACGCTTAAAAGACTTGCCTGTTCGGGCGACATTGCGCCCTCGGCGACAAAGCTCCGTATCTGCGCGCCTATGCCCTCGGCGTCCTTTACGGCAAAATCGCACAGCTCGAGATATCTGTGATAAGCCGTGCCTCGCTCGGCGCCCGTCCGACGCTCGTCCTCAACTTCTTTGGCAAACATAACGTGTTCGGCAAAGTACTCTTCGCCGTCCCGCAATATCTGCGAAGCAGAGCTCTTGACGGGCAGATTTACGCTGTCCTCGTGCGCGTAGGGACGCATAAAGCGCGAGCTTATATCCGAATATACCTGACCGTCCGGAGAGGATAGCACAACTTTTACCCCCTCGTCGCCGTCAAAGTCGGTTAATCCCGACATATATTCGGGCGAATACGCCTTTACGTCGAATAATTTTGCGTAACTGTCGGCGGAAAACAGGTCGGAATTATCGTACTCCGGCGGTTCGCTGCACATCACGTGCAGATTGCACATTGCGCGGGTGCAAGCCACGTAAAATAGATTGTGCTCGTTTTTTACGTTTTCACGCCTGTTGCGCACGGCGCACAGCCTTCTTAAAAGGGTGGTTTTTTGCAGTTTTTCTTCAACGTTATAGCACTTGGGCGCGAAGCCTAACTCGTCGTCGAACGGCATATCGCCGTACTCCCTGCCCTTGAACGAAGCTGCGATATCTGCGATTATTACGATGGGAAATTCCAGCCCCTTGGAGGAGTGCATGGTCATGACCTTTATGCTCTCGGAAGAGGACGGAACCGGCGCGGGCACGTTGTATCCGCCCGCCTTCAGCTTATTTAAAAACGCGCCGAGCGACAACTGTCCTGAGGCGCCGTACGCTTCGGCGGCTAGGCGGCGAAGCCCCGCCATCTTTGCGCCGCCTTCCGCAGAATACCTTGCGGCAAGCCCCGTGTCCGAAAGAATTCTGTCGATAAGCTCCGCCGCGCCCAGCACGTCCGACAGGCGGCGATAGCGGTTTATTTTAGCAAAAAACGCCGAGAGCTTGCGGGAGATATTGTCTGTATGGGTCTTTGCATAGTCCACCATACACTCGCGGAAGGGAAGCCTGCCCGCGCGCGGAGCGGCAATGCGCACCTGCGCGAGTTCGTCCAAAGTGAGGTTACCCAAAGGGGATAGGAGCGCGGTTGACAGGGGAATATCCTGCCTGCAATTATCTATCAGCGACAGAATATCCAGCATCTGCCTGACCTCGGGACGGGAGCAAAGATTGGCTTCCTTAGCGCCCGCAACGGCGTAGCCCGCGTCGGTAAGGGCGCGCACTATGCCTATGACGCTCTTATCAGCGCGCTTGCGCGTCAGAATGCATATATCGCCGGGCTGAGCGTCGCGCTCGCAGCCCAGGTCGGCGTCGTAAATCCTACCCGAAAGCTCGCGCTTTACAATTTCCAACACCGCCAGTCCTTCGCGCGTGTGCCCGCTCTTTACGGTGGAGCGTTCGGCAACCGAATACACGCCCGAAGCGCCCTCCTTTTCCTTTTCTTCCTTGCCGAAGACGTGAATTAGAGCAAGCCCGTAATTTTCGGGATACTTTCCGCCGCGGAACATTTCGCCGTCCTCCCTGTACGAAAATCCGCACACGGCAGGGGTCATCATATCGGCAAACAGCCTGTTGACAAAGTTTAAAACGCCGTCGGAAGAGCGGAAATTGCGCGAAAGCCTGAGCGCGCCCTTGCCCTTCTTCATATCCTCGTACTTGCGCGAGAAGAACACCGACTTACTGCCGCGGAAACCGTATATCGCCTGCTTAACGTCGCCGACGGTAAACGCGTTTTCCGCGCCCACTTCGCTGATTATGCGCTCCTGAACGGGATTGACGTCCTGATATTCGTCGACGAACACGTGTTTGTACTTTGAATTTAAGCGCGCCCTTATTTCGCCGTCCTGCAAAAGGCGCAGCGTCAAGTGCTCTAAATCTTCGTAGTCCAGCTTGCCCTCGTCGCGTTTGACCGCGGCATATTCCGCGTCGAACTGTAAAATAAGGTAGCAGAACGCCTCGCACAGCCTGCCGCTTTCAAGGTAGGCGGCAAGCTCGCTTTCCCTATCGGAAATATCGCCCGTCAGGGCCTCGTACTTCTTTTTGATTTTAGCGCGGAATTTATCGAAGGTATCCAGCGCCTCGCGCGTGTGGTCCTTTGCGGACGGACGGCGGGTCTTGCTGAGGGGCGGCAGGGGTGCGAACAGGTCGTCGCAGGAAATCACGCAAGCGAATGCCGAAAGCATTTCCTGTAAAATTTCATTCAGCTTTTCACAGCCTTCGGGAACCGTAAAGTTTTCGGAAAAATCGGTAACGGCGCGCCTTAACGCCGCGCAGCGCTCGTTTACGTTGCGCTTGTATTCGGCGCACAGTATATTAAAGCTATCCTCGGTAAAGCCGATACCTGAAAGTAGTTTTTCATAGTCGGCGACGTTGCGAACCGAGGAAAAACCCTCGAATATAAGATTTTTAACGCTTTCGTCGTTACGCCTGCGCTTGAGGCAGGACAGAACGTATAAAAACCTTGAATCTTCGGTTTCGTACATTCTGTCGAACAGGTTGTCCATGGCGCGGCGCTTTAAGGTCTGCGCCGAAGAGTCGTCGGCGGCGATTATGTCGAAAGCGCTGTCCACGTCTACGGCATAGAAGTAAGTGCGAACCAACCGCGCGCAGAAGGAGTGAATGGTGCTTATATCCGCCGAGGGGATCTTTGCAAGCTGAGCCTTTATATTTGCGCGCGCTTTGCCCTCAGCCGAGGCAAGCCTTGCGACAAGCCCTTTCCTCAGCTTTTCCTTCATCTGCGCCGCCGCCTTTTTGGTGAATGTTACGGCAAGAACCTCGTCCAGATCTCCGCCGTTTTCAATCAGGTCGCACAGCTTTTGTATCATTACGAAGGTCTTGCCCGAACCCGCCGAAGCGGAGACAATCACCTTCCCGCGGGACTCTATTGCCGCGCTCTGTTCGGGAGTATAGTTAATCGCCATTATTTATCCCCCCTCTCTTCCCTTACTACTTCGGCTATGCGCCTGCAATCCACTTTGATTTTCGCGCGTTCCTCTCCGTCGATGCCCGCGGCAAAGCCGCAGCTGCCCGCAAACGAGCAGTAATCGCACGCGCCCTCGGCGGGGGAAGGCGAAACGTTTCCGCCCGTCATCTCCGCCGCGCCCTTGCGCGCAACCATTCGGGAATACTGCAAAAAATCGGCAAAGTCGTCTTTATCCAGCACGCTTTCAACCGCCCTGCCGTTAAGATAAGCGTCGACGAAGGAGCTCTTGCATTTTTGCGAGACCAGAGTATCGGAATTTTTTACCACTTCTTCGCTTCCGTCCATATATCCCTTGAGTCTGAAAACGCCGTCGTGCTCGTCCTCGTACTCCACCTTTGCGGGGAAATAGTAAGCGCCTACGGCGCGCTTGCCTGAGGACGACGCCAACAGATAGACGGGCAATTGCAGCTTTTGACCCATATAGTAGGACGATGCGGAGTTATCCACCGAGCCCGTCTTATAGTCGATTATCCTGACCATATCGTCGCAGGAATCCACGCGGTCTATTCTGCCGAACAGCTTTACGCCGTTATCCAGCGCCATCTCGCAGTTGCTCTCTGCGGCGCTCACCTTGAAGTTGGAATTCTTGAGTTGGGCGTACATACCCGACGAGACCTTTACCGCCTCTTCAATCAGGTCTTTACCCATATGCTCACCGCGCTTACTTGAACTCAACGCGGCATATTCGGGGGTGGATAATAGCCCTGCGGCTATTTCTTCCGCCTTTTGCACAAGCTCTTCCTCGCTATTTATAAGGTTGACCGTATAGGCGAGCTTCTGGAGCACTTCGTGAATGAAATTGCCGCAGTCAAGGGGACGCATTACGCCCTCTTCTCGCTCGGCAAGTTTCAATCCGCGCTGCATAAAGCTGCGGTAAGGACAGGTAAAATAGCTTTCGAGCGCGGTGGGCGAGAACACGTTGCCGTACAGCTTTTTTCCGCAGGAGATTTTATCCCTCTCCCGCTCGGGAGCGAGAGCGTCGTCGGCAAATTCCCCGTATCCGTTGTCGTTCAACACGGCATATATGGCGGCGTTTACGCCGCTTCGGCAGTCGCTTGCAACCAGCCGCCTGAGCGCGGGCGCGGGGCGCGAACAGAAGTACGGCAGATATTTTTCGCTCTTTACCACCGCCTTCATGGTGATTGGCGAAAGCGCCTCGCCCGAAGGTCTTTTGAACAGGGCGCGGGCGTAGGCTATAATTTCGCTTGCGCCGCACTCCTCCCCGCCCCTGCGGACGGGATAGCAAAGATAAAGTCTTTTTCTGAACGCGCAGAGGTTAAGTCCCACGGTTTCGCGCGCCCTGCGGTTGACCTGAGAAATTTTCGGAGAGATTATAAGGTTTAAATTTTCCAGGGACGAAAGCTCCCTATCGGTCAGAATCGCCGTGTCCGCCGAAGCGGAGGGCACGTCGCCCGTCAGCCCTGCGGCAAAGATTATTTCGCTGCCCGTATTTGCCGTGGAGGTCAAATCCCCCACGAAAACCGCGTCCTGCTTGGGCGGTATCAGTGATATGCGCATTGCGGCAAAGCCGCTCTTTAACACTCTTAAAAATTCGCGGGCGGAAAAGCGCGTGCCCTGCGTCAGCTTTTCAGCCTCGTCTATGACCGAAAGCGCGCTCTCGTAGGCGCGGGCGGACAGAGCGGAGAGCGAGGGCTCTTCGTCGGCGAAATCTGCGGCGATATTTTTTAAGGTCTCTTCCGCGTCGAAAATGGTCAACGCCTTTCTTAACGCCGCGCAGTAACTTTCGCCCGAGCCCTTTGAATTAAAGAGCTCCATTCCCTGCAAAAACGCGCCCCTTACGCGCTGTACCGCGTCAAAATCGAAGCCGAGCGAGGCAAGAATTTCCTGCTTGGGCTCGCGCTTTACTCCCCCGCGGAACGCGGCGAGACGGAGCATATAGTTTATAAATATATCCTTATCCTTGCGCATTTCGGCGTCATTTCTGCCCTTGAGCGCAAAGACTGGCGAGCTTACCACCGAGCTGACGCTTTCAAAAGTGCAGCCGTCGGCGGCGCAGGCAAGGAAGCCGCACAGGAACGAGCAGATAAAGTGCTCGGAAAGCGGATAGCGCCTGTCGAGATAGTACGGAATTTTATATTGGTTAAACGTCCGCTCGACGACGCAGCGGTAACCCTCTAAATCGGGGAGCATTACGGATATCGACTGATACCGCACGCCCTCGTCGAACGCGTGCTTAATTATGCTTGCCGCGATAAACTCAATTTCTTCCTCTTCGTCGTTGCCTTCGAATACGGCTACGCAATCGCAAGGCAGTCTGTCGGCGCGATTGAAGCTGTCGGGGTCGAAGATATTCAGCCTCAGCTTTTCCGCGGCGGGGTTGAGATTGGAGCGGATATTGACCGTGTTGCAACCGCCGAACTCACGCGCGGCGGACTGGAACGAAGCGACCGCCTCGTTGGTATACACGTCCTCGCCGCCGCCTATGAACAGACCGAAAACGTTTTTAGCCGCGTCCATACACGCCGACGCGCACTCCTTGACCGAACAGGTGAACGCCTGAAAGCCGAGGAATATTACGTCCGCGCCGCGTATCCTTTTGCTGTTAACAATCGCCTCGGGCAGAAGGCTTAAATAGCGGTTTCTGTCCATACAGCCGTTTTCAGAAAGATAGTCGCGGTAGGAGCGGTACAAAAACTCCAAGTCGCGCAATTTGTTGTTTAAGAGCGCGTTTTCCGATACGACGCAAGATAAGTCCTCGGGCGTCACGCGCGAAGAGTATAGGAGCGCAATCGTATCGTATACGTCCTGCGCGGCGTTTGCCGAATTAAGCCTTTTAAACAAAGTAAGGCTTTCTCGGTTGCCGTCAATCAGCTTTCTTATCGCCATTGCCGAGCCCTGGCTGGAGAGCACGTTTTCGCTTCTGCCGCGCTCCGCAGCCAAAAAGCGCGCAAACGTGTATACCGAGGTTGAAAAGCTGCCTCCCACGGCGGCGCAGACCGTGCGCTCCGCCGCAAGGGTCAATCTGTCCTCGCAAAAAATTACGGTCCTTTTGCCCTTTCCTTCGTTTTCGGATATTAAATCTTTTAGTTTTCCCAGCGCTATCGGAAGCGCGGGCGCTACGTATGCCGTTATCATAATTCAATTATAACATACGCGTTGCATTTTTTACATAATTTGTGGCACATTTATGGCACAAAAGTTTTTACAATTTTAAATTTATATGTTATAATAGCGACTATGAAAAGTATTTTAAAGATATTTGCCTTAGCCGTTGCGGCATGCGGCGCATTGGGAATGGCGGCGTGCGGCGGCACGGTTACGAACAGAACGGGCACTTCGCCCAACTGGGACGCCAGGGTAGTTATTAAAAACGACCTTACGGAAAGCTCCGAATGGTTCACCCAAAAGGAAGTCGCCACATACTCCATTGCATACGAAAAGGGCGCGAATACCGCTTACTCGGTAAACTACGTTACCGACGGAAGCAAACCCGCTTACTATACGACGCAGTTCTACGCAACCGTATACGATTGGTCCTCCTCTTCGATTCCCGAAGAATACCGCGTACAGAATACGACCGAATACGTCTACGTTTATCAGACCGAAGCGCAAGTTTCCGGCGAAATTACCTTCGGAGAGGACAAGAAGGCTTTCGACAACCATATTACGACGGTCTGCTATTTCCGCTCCGCACAGGACAACCTTCAACCCGTATATGCAAAGCAGGTTATAAAGTGCACCACACCCGCAAACTTTGCACCTACCTCAATCGAAACGACTTACGTCGAGATGGACTGCGTTTACGAGACGTTCTATAACCTGGGCTGCACCGAAGCCAGCGTGGTCTGCACTGACAACAAAAATGCAGAAAACAGCGGAACAAGCAAGGCTAACGTCTCTTCAAACTATTCCATGTTCGATTCCAACTCGCTCGACGCGGCTTTAAGAAGCCTGACGTTCAGCGGCACGCACGTCTTCGACACGTTTATCGCAATAGAGGGTAAGACCTTTAACTATCAGGTAAGTTGTGCTGCTGCGGCTACGCTTGACACCACCAAGGACGACAACAAGCAGATTTCTTCCGCGCTCGACGCGGCTGTAAACAGCGGATATCTCTTTACGGGAACCGACTCCGCGGGCAACAGGGAATATAAGTATAACGCGCTGACGCTCAGCTACGTTTCGTCGATGCCGGGCACTTCCTCGGTCTATTGGTACGCAAACGTTTCTGACACGCGCCTTAACTCCGCAAGGGCGGCAATGCTTAAGGTCATCAACCCCGTTCCGTTCGGACTGGGAACGCTGACCTACTCGCTCTCCTCCTTGACGGCTCAGACAATTTAAAAAAAGCGGCAACAAATCAACGCGGCGATTAAAAATCGCCGCGTTTAACTTTAACAAAACAAATAGTCTTGGGGTGCAAAACCCCGAGCATTACAAATTTTATCCTAAAAGCGTAAATGTAAATTCGTCGTAGCCTATCGAAGTTTCGCGCCTGAACTGCGCGCTCTCTCCCGCGCTTTCAAGCACAAAGTAGTGTGGCAACGCACCTTCCATAAGGCGGAAGCACACCGAGCCTTCGATGACGTCGTCTATTATTATTCTGAAAAAGGGCAGGCGAAAGACCTCGTCCAGCCTGTGCTCGCCCGGTTCAACTTCCAATTCCTGCTCGCCGCCGTAAGGGGAGTCGTATGCGGACGAAGTTACGCAAATTTTAATCTTCATATATCCATATTAATACTCCGCTCGCAAAAAATCAACAGATTTTTTTAAATAGGGTCTGTACAAATGCAAAAAGCAATGTTATAATAATAGCGTATTAAAGGGGGACTAATATGAATAACAAAGAAATATTGAAAGACGTAAGATTTATAAGTATGGGCGAGCTCTTGCTCAGGCTTTCGCCCCCCAACAATGAAAAGATAAGAATGACCGACGAATTTAAGGTCACTTACGGCGGCGCCGAGGCGAACATAGCGGTTTCGCTTGCCAACCTGGGCGTGGACAGCTCGTACTTTACCGTTGTTCCCGATTCCTCAATAGGCAAGGCGGCGATAAGGTATATCCGCAGTAACGACGTGCACTGCTCTCCCTGCATTTACGACAAGGGCAGAATGGGCATATACTTTTTGGAAGAGGGATTCGGCGTGCGTGCGAGCAAGGTTACCTACGACAGAAAGGACTCTGCATTCGCGCTTTACGACTTCAAGCAGATTGACTGGAAGGAAAAGCTGAAGGGCTTTACCTGGCTGCACCTTTCGGGTATCACTCCCGCGCTTTCGCCCAACTGCCGCGAGCTTATTACCCTTGCGCTTAAGGCGGCTAAGGACCTTGGAATGACCGTATCGTTCGACTGTAACTTCCGCTCCGCGCTGTGGGGCTGGCAGGAAGCGCGCGACTGCATTACCGAATACCTGCCCTACGTGGACGTGCTGTTCGGCATAGAGCCGATAAATCTGCCCGGACCGGACGGAAAAGATTTGAAGGACGGACTTTCGATGAATCCTTCCTACAAGGAGCAGGACAGAATTTTCAGAGAGCTTGCAAAGCGCTACAACTTCAAGGCTATCGGCAGACATATCCGCTACGTACATTCGGGCAGCGAAAACAGCCTTAAGGCGTTTATGTGGTATGAAGGCGAAACCTACGAGAGCCGCACCTTCCGCTTCAATATCTTAGACAGAGTGGGCGGCGGCGACGCGTTTGCCAGCGGTATGATTTACGCCATTATGCGCGGTATGAAGCCGGAAGATATTGTAAACTTTGCCGTGGCTTCCTCCGTAATAAAGCACACTATGCACGGCGACTTCAACATCACCGACGACGAGGACAGCATAATCAAACTTATGAATCAGGACTACGAAATAAGGCGTTAAAAAAGTTATAAAATTACAGAAGCCGCGACTTTTTAAAAAGTCGCGGCATTTTTTTATCAGACTTTTAATTGAGCCTTTTTATTCAGACTTTTGATTGAGCCCGCTTAAAATTTTGCGGAAGCGGAAGAAGAAAATCGTGCCGCATATGGTCGCCGCGGTGGCGTCGGCTATGCACTCCGCCCAGAATACGCCGCCTACGCCCATAAACATTGGCAGTACGTACGCCAGCGGAACAAGCAGAATAATCTTTCTGAGTATTGCGATGAACAGGCTTATTTTCGCCTCCGTGACGGCGACGAAGGTCGTCTGGCAGGCGCGTTGGACGCCGAATATGAGCATACCTGCTATAAACACGGGCAGATACTTATCCGTGAGCGACAGCAGAACTTCGTCGCTCGTGAACATTCTTCCGAAAATATGCGGCGCGCACATCATAACTATTGCAAACAGCGTGCAGTACGAAAAGCAGACCGCCAGCGTGAACAAGTAGCTTTGTTTTAGCCTTTCGCCGTTCCTTGCGCCGAAGTTGAAGGATATTACGGGGGTAACGCCCTGGGTAAAGCCCGAAACGGGCACGGTTATGAGCATCATTGCGCTCTGCAGTACGGTGAGTGTGGAGACATAGCTGTCGCCGCCGTACTCCGTCATATCGCCGTAGTATTTGAGTCTGCCGTTGAGCGCAAAACCAATAACCGATTCGGTTGCCGCCATTACGAACGGCGCTACGCCCAAGCCGAATATAGAACCGATTATTTTCCAATCGGGGCGCATATACGCGGGATTTAACCTGAGCGTCGCCTTCTTATTCAACAGCGCCGCCGTAACGAACAACGCGCTTATAAACTGACTAATTACCGTAGCCAACGCCGCGCCCTTTATGCCCATGCCCAGCGAGAAGATGAACAGCGGGTCGAGCGCTATATTTAATACCGCGCCCAAAACCACCGAAAGCATAGCCGTGCCGCTTTTGCCCTGCGCCGTCAGAAAGGTGTTCAGTCCCGTGGCAAGCTGAACGAACAGCGTACCCGTAAGATAGATGCTAAGATAGTCGTTTGCATAGCCGAAGTTGCTTTCGCCCGCGCCTATGACGTAGAGAAGCGGACGCTTGAAGAGGTAGGCAATCATACCTAAACTTGCCGAAAAGACGACGAGCAGAACAAAACCGTTGTTCAGAATGCGCTTTGCCCTGTCCGTATTCCCCTCGCCGAGAGCTTTTGCCGCAAGCGGAGCGCCTCCGCCCGAAACAAAGGACGAAAACGCGGCGATGAGCGTGAGTATGGGCGCGCACAGACCCAGCCCGCCCAATGCCGCGCCGCCGATTTGCGGCATATTGCCGATATAAATTCTGTCGACTACGTTATATAAAAGGTTTACTACCTGTGCAAGCACGCAGGGCAAGCCCATTTTAAGGCACAGCTTCCATATTTTTTCGCTCGCCAACGCTCTTTCACCGTTCATACAGACGAAATTATAGCACATAAGAAAGCCGCGGGCAAACGTTTGCCCGCGGCTTATTCAACTTAATTTTTTAAAACTGAAGCAAACCGAAGAGGTTGTACTCGCTGAAGATAACGACCATTACAAGGGATATGGTGGACATAATCTTGATGAGAATGTCGAGGGAAGGTCCTACGGTATCCTTTAAGGGGTCGCCTACCGTGTCGCCGACGACAGCCGCGTCGTGCGCGGGGCTGCCCTTGCCGTGTCCTTCAACGCCGCCGCTTTCAATAAACTTCTTGGCGTTATCCCACGCGCCGCCTGCGTTGCCCGTATAGATTGCAAGCATAATTGCGGTTATCGTAGCGCCGATAAGCAAGCCGCCCACGAACTGAGCGCCGAAGATGAAGCCCGAAACTACGGGGAAGAGAATTGCGATTATGCAGGGCACTCTCATCTCCTTGAGCGAGCCCTGAGAGGAAATCTCTATACAGGTCTTGTAGTCGGGAGCAGCTTCGCCCGAGAGTATGCCGGGAATTTCGCGGAACTGACGACGTACTTCGTCAACCATCTTGCGCGCCGCCTTAGCGACCGCTTCGATGAGCATACCCGAGAACATAAAGGGTATTGCCGCGCCGACCAACGCGCCGCACAGCGTAAGGGGATTCATAACGTTTAATACCAGCTGGTCAACCCAGGTATTGATTGCGTCTGCGGGAATGACGTTGAACGCAAAGAGATACGAGGTGAGCATAGAGAGCGCCGCAAGCGCCGCAGAGCCGATTGCAAAGCCCTTGCCGATAGCCGCGGTAGTGTTGCCGACGGAGTCGAGCTTGTCGGTGATTTTTCTTACGTCCTCGTCGAGTTCGCTCATTTCGGCAATGCCGCCGGCGTTGTCGGAGATAGGTCCGTAAGTGTCGACAGAAACGGTTGCCGCAACGAACGAAAGCATACCCAGCGCCGCGCACGAAATGCCGTACATACCCGAAACAAGGTAGCTACCGAAGATTGCTATAGCAAGCACGATTACGGGAAGCATACAGCTTATCATACCCGTCGCCATACCCTGAGTAATGGTGAGCGCGGAGCCTTCCTTGGAGGAATGAGCAATCTTTTTGGTGGGTTTAAAGTCGTAGCTGGTGTAATATTCGGAGATGATACCGATAACTATACCTGCGGCTATACCGAAGATTGCCGCAACCCAGGGCGAGAAGTTGGCAAGTTTAAAGCCGATTCTTGAAAGCTCTTCGGCGGGCAGGTCCTTAAACATAAAGAAGCTGAGCAAAAAGCATCCTATAACCGAAGCCGCAGCCGATATCCAGGTGGCGATGTTCAGCTCCATATGCACGTTTGAAGAGAGCTTTCTCTTTAATACTATGTACGAAATACCGATTATGCAGGATAAGAGTCCGAGTCCTGCAAACACGATGGGGAACAAAAGCAGGGTTCTTGTCAACTCCGCGCTGACTACGATGCTCTTCAACGTAAGCTCGCTTGCGAGAATTACGCCCGAAAGTATCGCGCCCACGTACGATTCAAGAAGGTCGGCGCCCAGACCTGCAACGTCGCCAACGTTGTCGCCAACGTTATCCGCAATAGTTGCGGGGTTGCGGGGGTCGTCCTCGGGGATGTGAGCTTCGGTTTTACCTACAAGGTCGGCGCCCATATCCGCCGCCTTGGTGTAAATGCCGCCGCCTACGCGGTTGAACAGAGCTATTATCGAACAGCCGAGAGCATAGCCCGAAAGCGTCATGGTAAAGCCGGTTTCAAGCTGTCTGAAAACTATGCTGGTCTGAACGTTTTCGTTAATAATATCGTTTATCTGACCGTTTGCAATGCCGAAGCATAAAAATACAATGAGAATACCCAAAAGCGCGAAGCCTGCAACGCACAAGCCCATTACCGAGCCGCCCTTGAAGGCAACCTTTAAGGTCTTGCCCAGATCGCGGGTTTCGTTTGCACGGTTTGCCACCCTTACGTTTGCATAGGTAGCTATCTTCATACCTACGAATCCTGCCGACGCCGACATAACCGCGCCCAATACGAACGCTATACCCGTCTGCCAGCTGATAAACACGCCGAGAACTACGGCAACCACCGCGCCGATAATCGCAACTATTTTATATTCGTAGCGAATGAAGGCGTTAGCGCCTATTCTTATAGCGCCGGCGATTTCTTCCATTCTCTTGGTTCCCTCTTTCAGCTTTTTGACCGAGAAAAAGTTGAAAGCGGCGTAAGCGCACGCAAGAATTACCGCCGCGCCTACGATGATTAACAGAAGTTCAATCATCTCTTCTCTCCTTAACTGTGAAAAATTTTACGGGATTTTCACCCATTGTTTAAATAATATCACAAAAAATTTTACTTTGCAACAAATATCGCGTAATTCGAACAATTTTTAAGGAAAAAACCGCGGAGCGACGCTTTGCGCTCCGCGGTTTTTTTAATATTATTTTATTATTCAGTAGCGGAAATTATTTCGCCCACGGTTGCGCCGCCGGTGGTGGCAGCGCCGGTTATATCCTTGATACTCTTGCCGGAATTCAGGTTGAGGGAAATTTCAAGGCTGCAGGTAACTTTCGTCTCCGAGCAGACGTAGCAGTCGACGTCGTCCACGTTACCGTAACTTACGGTTTTTACGTTTACCGAAAGGTCTGCACATTCAAGAAGAACCGACGTGATGCGTTCGTTGGAATCGACGGAGAACTTGATGCCGAAATCTTTAAGGTATACGGTTACGGTTGTACCTTCAACGTTTACGGTGAGCGTAAGCGCGCCGTTTTTGTATTCCATTTTAACCGCGTCGCTTACAGCCTGCTTGATTGAATCCAATTTGCCCTCGCCTAAGATATCGGCAACCGTCAGCTGGGCGATTGTCTTATCCTACGCGTCGATACTTATCATCGAACACAACAGCATGGATACGGTTTCATCGTTGATTACGGTGACAAGATAGTCGTAAGCCGTTTGGTCGGTTTCGGCAGGGACGGGAATAAGCGCGACTAAATAGGGTGCATAATCGGGTGCCATCTGCGTTATCATGCCAGTAATGGTGTCGTAAAGTTCCTGCGCGGTGAAGTCGCCCAGGAGCGAATCGATTACGTTTTTAATTACGTTGGTCTCCATGAGAGCGCCGACCGTAGTATCTTCGGTCAGAGCGTCAAACGTCTGCAAAAAGTCCTTTACAAGGCTTGCGATAGCCTTGTCGAAGTCGAGCTCGAAATTGCCGTTTCCTAAATCTACCGTGCCGTAGCGAAGCGCGAGCGTGGTTACCGATGAATAGGAAACGTTACCTTCGGACAGTAATTCGGTCAGGTCTACGTTGATATAATTTGAAATGAGTTCGGATACGTCCAACGCTTCAAGCGCGGTGGTTGTAAGGTCGGCCGTCTTATCCTGTGAAAACGCGTAGAAAAGATATCCTTCGCGCAGGTACGCAAGTACGTTGGCGTCCATCTCGTTATCGCCGGTCAACGACAGTAGAGCGGTCGCGTCTATTTGACCGTTTGCGTTCCACAGTCCGTCGGCAGTCAGGGACGCAGACACTTCCTGCGAATCAAGCACCTGCTTTTCGCTGCCAGCGGGCACGTTGCCGTCTTCATCGCAGACGAAAGAGCTTGTGCCGCCGCTCATCGACAGCGAAATATTGAGTTCGTTTACGCCGATAGGCGCCTTTTCGGTTGCGTCCAACACAGATTCCACGTAATTCGTAGTTTTAGCGTCGCTGGGCTCCAGCGTAAGATTGTCGTTATTGCCGCCGCAGGCAGTAAACGAAAACATCGACACCGACGCGGTTAAAAGCGCGGTAAGAGCAATTAATTTTTTCTTCATATTAAACCTCCGGAATCGCCGCAGGACGGTTGCGCCGTGCGCAAGAACGTTGCGGTTTATTCAATCATATATTTTTTCACCCGATTTGTCAATAATAATGAAAAATTTTACATTTAATTTTATGCGGAAAAAGCAGTAAATTTTACATTTGCTATTGAAAAAGCAAAAAGCGCGTGTTATAATTATATGCGGACAAAATCGAGGCGGCGCCACTCGGCGCGAGCCTTAAAACGGGGGTTAATTATGAAAGATTGTAACTGCGGCTACTGTATGCGCGGAGAGCTTTTGGAAAAGTTCGGAATTTATATCTGCGATCTGGGGGTTTCCTCCCTCATACTTTTCAAAGAGCAGTCCAAGCGCGGCAGGTGCATAGTCGCCTATAAGGACCACGTAAGCGAAATTGTGGATATTTCCGACGAGGAAAGAAACGCGTTTTTTGCAGACGTCAACAGGGCAGCCAAAGCCATTCACAAGGTTTTCAAGCCCGACAAGCTCAACTACGGCGCTTACGGCGACACGGGTTGCCACCTGCACGTTCACCTCTGCCCCAAGTACAAGGGCGGCGACGAGTGGGGCGGAATCTTCCAGATGAACCCCGGCAAGGTCTATCTTACGGACGAAGAATACGCAAAGATGATTGAGGATATTAAGTCTGCGCTTGCAGAAGTTTAATCAATATAACCCGCACCGGGACTTTACCGCCGCCGTAACCGCGGCTGAAGCCCTGCGCGGCACAAAATAATAAGGGAGAAAGAATAATGGCTCATAACGTAATAGCTGAAGCTAAAAGATGTTTAAACTGCAAAAAACCGCTTTGCAGAACGGGCTGTCCGATAAGCACGGATATACCCAACTTTATTTCCACGTTCCTGAAGGGAGATATCGACGCGGCAGGAAAAATGCTGTTCGACAATAACCCCCTTTCGGTTGTATGCTCTATCGTCTGCAACCACGCAAACCAGTGTCAGGGACACTGCGTGCGCGGCATTAAGGGCGAACCCGTGGAAATTTCAACCATTGAAAACTTTATATCGGAGAGATACCTTGACAGTTTAGTGCTTGAACGCGCTCCTTCCAACGGCATAAAGGTTGCCGTTGTGGGCAGCGGTCCCGCAGGCATTACCATTTCAATCAAGATGGCTCAGTTGGGCTACGACGTGACCGTGTTTGAGTCAAAGACCGACATCGGCGGCGTTCTTAGGTTCGGCATACCCGAATTCAGATTGCCCAAGTCGATTATCGACAGATACAAGCAGCTTATGCTCCGTCTGGGCATCAAGATTAAGCTGAACGTAACTATCGGCAAGGCGTTCGGACTTGAAGAGCTGTTCCGCGACGGTTTTGAAGCGATTTCAATCGGCACGGGCGTTACCTGGCCCATAGCGCTGAACATAAAGGGCGAAACGTTAGGCCACGTTCACTACGGCGTACACTTCCTTGAAAGACCCGAAGGATATCAGCTGGGCGATTCAATGATAGTTATCGGCGCGGGCAACGTTGCAATGGACGTTGCAAGGACGGCGTTGAGGCGCGGCGTGCGCGACGTAAAGGTGGTAGTTCGTTCCGACCGCTACACCGCCTCCACCGAGGAGAAGGAATATGCCGAAATCGAAGGCGCGCAGTTCATATTCAACAAGTCGCCCGTGGAAATTACCGACGAGGGCGTAATGTTTGCCGACACCGTATGCGACGAAAATCACCGAGTAGTTTCCACTTCTTCTGAAGCTACGCTTATGAAGGCGGACACGGTTATGATTTGCGTATCGCAGAGACCTTCGAATATGATTCTGACTACGACAGAAGGGCTTGAAACCAACGAGCGCGGACTTGCAAAGATAAGCGAGAACGGCGAAACCACGCGCGAAGGCGTGTTCGCTTCGGGCGACGTCGTTAAGGGCGCAAAGACGGTTGTAGAGGCTGTCGAACAGTCCAAGCGCGTAGCCTATGCAATGCACGAATACCTACAGAATAAGCACAAGCAAGCGTGACGCTTGACCCAAGCATCTTAATTGCTCAAGGCAATGCCTTGACAATAATTTTTCGGCTTGATTTTATATCTTGCGTCGAGCCGTAAACCATCTGATAATTAAATAAAGCCGGGTTGCGAATTTTTTCGCAACCCGGCTCTTAATTTTATTTAAGTTTACGCCTATTTAATTTAATTTTACGCCTTATCAGTATTTGGGGCGCTCCACGTAGGTTGTATGCAGAAGCTCGTGAGCCTTGTGGGAATTGGGTTCGCCGAAGAACTCCTCGTACAGCTTGGTAACCGTGGCGTTCTCGTGCGAGCAACGCGCCTTGCTTTCCGCGTCGTAATCGTACAGAGCCTGCGCGCGGAGGGTCTTTAAGTCGACGTTGTTGCGCGTTTCGTCGTGAACATAGGGCTGACCGCCGCCGTTTATACAGCCGCCGGGGCAAGCCATAACTTCAACGAAGGTATAGTCCTTTTTACCGCTCTTGATATCTTCGATAACCTTTCTTGCGTTGGCAAGACCGCTAGCAACCGCAACCTTTACGGTGGCGTTGCCCACGGTATATTCCGCTTCCTTTACGCCCGCGGTGCCGCGAACCTCGGTGAATTCGATGGGCGCGCCCTCGCCGCCCAGCTTGACCGCCGCCGTACGCAGAGCCGCTTCCATAACGCCGCCCGTCGCGCCGAAGATTGCGCCCGCGCCCGAAGCTATTCCGAACGGGTCGTCGTATTCTCCGTCCTCGATATTTACAAAGTCCACGCCCGCTTCCTTAATCATCTTGGCAAGCTCGCGGGTGGTGATCGCCGCGTCGGTGTAATTGCCCAGCTCTTCGCGCGTGATTTCAAACTTTTTAGCCGTGCAAGGAATGACGGATACTACGTACAAATCCTTGGGGTCGATGCCGTTCTTCTGACAATAGTAGGTCTTGAGCAGCGCCGAGAACATCTCCTGCGGCGATTTGCAGGTTGAAAGGTTGGGTAAAAATTCGGGATAGTAATGCTCGCAGAACTTTATCCAGCCGGGGCAACAGCTTGTGAACATGGGCGTCTTGCCGCCATTTTCAAGCCTTGTAAGAAGCTCGGTAGCCTCTTCCATAATGGTTAAGTCGGCGGTGGTGTCCATATTGAAGCACTTTACGTCGCCCAGCTGTTTGATAGCCGCAACCATCTTGCCTTCGACGTTGGTTCCTACGGGCAAGCCGAACGCTTCGCCAAGGGTAGCCCTGACTGACGGCGCGGTAAAGAACACAACGTGCTTAGTAGGGTCGACTATCGCTCCCCACACGTCCGCAACCGCGCTCTTTTCGTACAGCGCGCCAACGGGACAGGCAACCACGCACTGACCGCAGTTTACGCAGGGCGTGAACGCCAGCGATACGTCGTACGGCGAGCCGATTACCTTTGCATAGCCCCTGTTTTTGGGTCCGATTGCGCCTATGGTCTGCTTTTCGCAAGCCGCAACGCAGCGCGTGCACATAATGCACTTTGAATTGTCCCTTACAACCGAAGCGGACAAGTCGTCTATGGGTTTAAGGTCGTGGTCGGTGCCGAACCTGTCCTCTTCCGCGTTGTATTCAAGAGCGAGCTTCTGAAGTTCGCAGTTCATAGAACGCACGCAGGACAGACACTTCTTTTTATGGGTGGAGAGAATGAGCTCAACCGTAGTCTTTCTTGACTTTCTGACCTTGGGTGTATTGGTTCTTACTTCCATACCCTCGGAGACGGGATAAACGCAAGCGGCTACAAGTCCCCTTGCGCCGGTAGCTTCTACAAGGCAGAGGCGACAGGAACCTACGCACTGCACGTCCTTGAGGTAGCAGAGGGTGGGAATACGAACGTTGGCGAGCTTAGCCGCCTGTAAAATAGTTGAACCTTCGGGCACGCTTACTGGTATGCCGTTAATTTTGAGATTGACCATAATTTCCTCCCTTACCTCTTTTCGATTGCATTGAACCTACAATGCGCAATGCACTGACCGCACTTTATGCACTTTGTAACGTCGATTTCGTGAACGCTCTTGACCGCGCCCGAAATTGCGTTTGCAGGACAGTTGCGCGCACACAGCGTACAGCCGCGGCACTTGTCGGGGTTTACGTAGTAGTTCAAAAGCGACTTGCACACGCCCGCAGGGCACTTCTTGTCGTAGATATGCGCCCTGTATTCGTCGCCGAAGTGAGCCAGCGTGGAAAGTATGGGGTTGGGCGCGGACTGACCTAAAGCGCAGAGCGAACTGCTCTTCATATGGTCTGCGATTTCCTTAATTCTGTCAAGGTCCTCGGGTTCGCCCTTGCCCTCGGTTATCTTTGTTAAAAGCTCAAGCATGCGCTTTGTGCCTATGCGGCAGGGCGTACACTTGCCGCAGCTTTCGTCCGCGGTAAATTCAAGATAGAACTTGGCGATATCCACCATACAGGTGTCCTCGTCCATTACGATAAGACCGCCCGAACCCATCATAGAGCCGATTGCAACCAGATTGTCGAAATCCATGGGTACGGTTATGTGGCTTGCGGGAATACAGCCGCCCGAAGGTCCGCCCGTCTGAGCCGCCTTGAACTTTTTTCCGCCGGGTATGCCGCCGCCGATATCTTCGATAATGGTCTGCAGGGTCGTGCCCATGGGCACTTCCACAAGACCTACGTTGTTGATTTTGCCGCCTACCGCGAACACCTTGGTGCCCTTGCTCTTTTCGGTACCGATTGAAGCGAACCATTCGGCGCCGTTTAAAATTATGGGAGCTATATTCGCCCAGGTTTCAACGTTGTTCAAAACGGTGGGCTTCTGGAAGAGTCCGCACTGCGCAGAATAGGGAGGACGGGGACGGGGTTCGCCGCGTTTACCCTCGATAGAGGTCATTAGCGCGGTCTCTTCGCCGCAGACGAACGCGCCTGCGCCCAGACGCACGAATACGTCGAAGTCGAAGCCGCTGCCCAGAATATTTTTGCCGAGGAGCCCCAGCTCTCTCGCCTGAGAAATTGCCATTTCAAGGCGTTCTACCGCTATGGGATATTCCGCGCGGACGTATATGTAGCCCTCGTGCGCGCCCACGGCGTAACCGGCTATAGCCATAGCCTCGATAACCGTGTGGGGGTCGCCTTCGAGAACCGACCTGTCCATAAACGCGCCGGGGTCGCCCTCGTCGGCGTTACAGCAGATATACTTTACGTCGCCTTCAGCCTTCCTTGAAAGCTCCCACTTCAAGCCGGTGGGGAAGCCCGCGCCGCCCCTGCCGCGCAGTCCCGAAGCCTTTACTTCGGCGATAACCTGGTCGGGGGTCATTTCAAACAGCGCCTTTTTGAGCGCCATATAGTCGCCCGCCGCGATAGCTTCGCTTATGTCCTCGGCGGCAATGACGCCGCAGTTACGGAGCGCTATGCGCATCTGATGCTTGTAGAAGGGTATTTCCGCAAACGGCATTACCGAGCCGTCCTCGTGCACGGTTTCGGCATATAATAGCTCGGTAACTATTTTACCGCCCTTAACAAGGTGCTTTTCGGCAACCGTCTTTGCGTGTTCGGGGGTCATCTGAGAATAGAACGCGCCCTCGGGATAAACTATCATAATGGGGCCCAGAGCGCACAGACCGAAGCAACCGGTCTTTACGATTAATACGTCGTCGATACCCAGCTCTTTGAACGACTCTTCAAGCTGTTCAATGACCTTTAGCGAGTGCGACGAGGTGCAGCCCGTACCGCCGCATACCAGAACCTGTTTTCTGTAACCCGTATTCTTTGCAAGCTCTTCAGCCTGCTCTCTTACTATTCTTCTTACCTTTATGAGGTCGGCCTTTTCAGCGGCGACCTTATTCAACTGTTCAACCGTCATCTTTAAGCCCTCCTCAGTCCTGCATATACTTGTCAAGAATACCCTTGACGTCGTGTTCGGTAAGTTTGCCGTAGACCTCGCCGTCGATAATCATAACGGGCGCAAGTCCGCACGCACCCACGCAGCGACAGCTGTCGATTGAAAATTTTCTGTCGGGCGTGCACTCCCCGCAGGTAATGCGCAGCTCGCGCTCGATTGCGGAAAGGACCTTATCCGAACCCTTTACGTAGCACGCCGTGCCAAGGCAGACCGAAATCTGATGCTTGCCCTTGGGATTGAGCGTAAAGCGCGAATAGAAAGTCGCCACGCCGTAGACCTCGGCGAGAGGTATGTTAAGTTGGTCTGCAATCAAAGTCTGCACTTCTGACGGAAGGTAGCCGTAGATTGACTGAGCCTCGTGCAGAATCGGCATAAGACAGCCGCGCTCGGAACGGTGCTGTTCGATACATTCAAGCAACTGTTGTTCCTGCTCGCGAGTGCCCTCGAAAGTAGAATTTGACATCGGTTTTCTCCTATTTTTTACTAATACTTATATATTATATCATATTGTCTTTTAAAACGCAACGCGCTTTCGGACATTTTTCGATAATAATTTCACGATTTGTCAGCTTTTACCGTGGGAGGCATACAAAATTAAGGCGCGCGCCCGTTCGGGCGCGCTATCGCCGCATCGCTGCCTTAAAATTAATTGCAATGCAAAAGTTAAGGCGCGCGACCCGTTCGGGGTCGCGCGCCGAAAAAATTATCCGAATTATTTTGTGCCGAAGAGCCTGTCGCCCGCGTCGCCCAGGCCGGGGAGAATGTAACCGTTTTCGTTAAGGCACCTGTCTAAGGTGGAAACGTACACGGGAACGTCGGGGTGTGTGGAAGCCAGCTTTTCAACGCCCTGAGGCGCGGCGATTATAGCCATAAATTTAATCTTTTTACAGCCGCGCTTTTTGAGCGCGTTTATGGCGTCGCAAGCCGAGCCGCCGGTTGCAAGCATGGGGTCGATTAAAAATACCGTCTTGTGCTCGATATCGTCGGGCAGCTTGCAGTAATATTCGTGCGGTTCAAGCGTCTCCTCGTCGCGGTACATACCGATATGTCCCACCTTTGCCGTGGGGAACACCTTATGAACGCCGTTTACCATACCCAAGCCCGCGCGCAGGATGGGCACGATTGCCACGCTGTCGTCAGCAACCTTGTACTGAGTGGTAACCTCCAAAGGAGTTTCCACCTGCACGGGCACAAGTTCTACGTCGCGCATGCTCTCGTAGGTCATAATGGTGGTGATTTCCTCGATAAGCTCGCGGAATTCCTTCATGCTGGTATTCTTGTCGCGCAGAATCGCCACTTTATGTCTTATTAAAGGGTGGTCGAAAATAAAAACGTTTTTAAACTCTTTCATTATTCCGCTTCCTTTTCCTCTTGAGAATTTTCTTCGGTCTTTTCAGCCTTTTTGCCCTTTATATTTACCAATACGTTGGTGAGTATGCCCAGAATAAGCGAGCAAGCAACCGACGTCACGGTGACCTGACCGAAGGTGAGCGTAAGTCCGCCCACGCCCGAGATGAGTATTACCGATACCACGAACAGATTTCTGTTGTCGCCGAGGTCGACGTTCTGAATCATCTTAAGACCCGAAACGGCGATAAAGCCGTACAGAGCTATGCACACGCCGCCCATTACGCAGGGAGGAATGGTTGCAAGGAAGGTTACGA
>JBJEUZ010000234.1:0-5623 GCA_051884095.1 Candidatus Coproplasma sp. | reverse complement strand
CTGTGGAACTATTCGGATATGCCCTTAAACTTCGGCGGCTATATCTGCCTGCCCGTGGCACTGTTGTGGACCGTTGCCATAATCTTATTTATGCGCTTTGCTTTTCTTCCATTAAAGCGGCTGATTTTCGGCATTCCGGATAGTATTGCGCTGTTTCTTGCCGCCGCTGTCTTTTGCGCAATGTGCGCCGACGCCGCGGTAAATTTTATGAGTATAATTTAATCACAAAAATTTCGGTAAAAAGAATACCTTGATAGTAAAAATATCAAGGAGTTTTCTTTCAATGCCTCAACCTTTAATCGTCCAATCGCCCTATCCTACAACCGACGGAATCTGTCCGGACGCGTGCGCGTTAAAAATCATTTCTCCTGCCTACGCCACGTCCACGGGCGAGTTGAACGCAATCTTGCAATATGTTTATCACAGCCTGAATTTTGCCGCAAAGGGTAGGGATGGTCAGGCTGAAACGCTTATGTGCATAGCCGTAGCCGAAATGCACCATCTTGAGCTTCTCGGCAAGACTATCTGCGCCCTTGGCGCACAGCCCGTATACACAGCCCAGCCGCCCTCGGCGTTCAACTTCTATTCGGCGAAATTCGTCAGCTATTCCTGTTCGCTCCGAAATATGATTGAGGACGATATTATGGGCGAAAAGCACGCCATATACGGCTACGAACGCATGCTATGCAGTCTGAAAAACGACAAGGTAAGTTGCATAATCGCCCGCATATTAGAGGACGAAAAACTTCATCTTGAAGCCCTGCGCGAAATTTTACGTAGTTTTTGCTGATTAATCTTTACGCGCGGAGAGCGCATTTGCGCTCTCCGCGCTTTCACGTTGCATAACTTTATTGACATTCAGGTCGGGTTATATTAAAATATAGCTATGAAAAAGTACGACGTAGCCATAGTGGGCGGCGGCGCGGCGGGACTTGCCTGCGCCGTGATCTTAAAGAGAAAAAACCGCGATATTTCGGTTATCGTTATCGACGCGTGCGAGCGGCTGGGCAAAAAACTTGCGGCGACGGGCAACGGACAGGGCAACCTTTCAAACGCTAACCTCTCGCCCGAAAATTATCACGGCGGAGGCGCTCATCTCGCCGCTAAAATCTGTTGCGCGGACTATAAAAAGCCGCTCACGCTCTTCAACTGTCTGTTTGAAGAGGACGGCGAAGGCAGGGTATATCCCTCGGGCAGACAGGCTTCGGCGCTGACCGACAGTCTGGTTCGCGAAATTGCCGCTCGCGGCGTGGGGGTATTAAAGCCCGTCAAGGTAACCGAAATTTCAAAGGGCTTTACGCTCACGCTCTCCGACGGAAGCAAAATTTATGCAAGGTTCGTGGTGCTCGCCTGCGGCGGCACGGCGCAAAAGCAATTTTCAACCGACGGGTCAAGCTATGCCCTCGCCCGTTCGTTCGGGCATAAAATAACCGCGTTATACCCTTCGCTGGTGCAGTTAAAGACGGACACGCAGCATATAAAGACCTTGAAGGGCATACGCGTAAACTGCCGCGTCGGCGCATATGACGGCGATAAACTTATTGCGCAGACCTGCGGCGACGTCATTTTTACCGATTACGGCGTCTCTGGCAACGCCGTGTTCAAAATCTCCGCATACGTTGCGGACAGGCAGGATATTACCCTTTCGCTGTGTTTTCTCCCCGACATATCCCGCGATGAAATAGAGCGCGACGTAAAAATTAAGGCGCAGGCGGGGTACCCTGAAAGCGAGCTTTTGAGCGGTACGCTTCACAACCAACTCGGCAGGGCGATAATCAAGCGTAGCGGCGCGCATCCCGCACGTATAGCCGATACGGTAAAGGATTTCAGGTTAAAGGTTACGGGAACTCTCGGCTTCGACTACGCGCAGGTTACTAAAGGCGGCGTACAGACCGACCAAATAGGGTGCGACCTTCAGAGCAAACTCTGCCCCAATCTCTACTTCGCAGGGGAGTATATCGACGTGGACGGCGACTGCGGCGGCTACAACCTCAATTGGGCGCTGACAAGCGGAATTTTCGTCGCCGAAAACATTATTTCTTCTAACTATGATTGAACGCTTAGATAACGTTAAACTCAATATACTACGCCCTCAATCGGATTTATTGAAGTTTGCAGAGCGCAAATTGCGCGCGCCGGTAAAGTACTTTAAAATACTCAAAAAATCACTCGACGCGCGGGACAAAAACAATCTGTTCTGGGTGTATTCCATAGCTTTTTCCAAGGACGAAGAGCGGGAACCCGTTCCGAATTTTGAAAGGATTAAGGGAAATCCCAAAGTGGTTGTCGTAGGGAGCGGACCTGCAGGACTTATGTGCGCTTTGCGCCTTGTCGAGCACGGTTTTAAGCCTGTTATTATCGAGCGCGGCGAGCGGGTAGAGGAGAGGAAGCCCACCTGCGAAAAATTCTTTTCCGAGCGCATACTGCGCACGAATTCCAACGTTCAGTTCGGCGAGGGCGGCGCAGGCGCGTTTTCGGACGGAAAGCTCAATACTCAGACCAAGGACGGCTTTAACAGGGACGTATTAAAGTACTTTGCCCGTTTCGGCGCGCCCGAAGAGATTTTGTATCTCAATAAGCCTCACGTCGGCAGCGACGTGCTCTATGCCGTACTTCAAAACGCAAGAAAATTCATAACCGAAAACGGCGGAGAATACCTGTTCGATACAAAGGTCGTCGGGCTGATTTCCAGCGACGGCGAGCTTAAGGGCGTACGGGTTGAAAACGTCAAAAATTGTCAAACGGATGAAATTTTGTGCGACGCGGCGGTTTTAGCCGTCGGACACTCTGCGCGCGATACGTTTAAAATGCTTAACGAAAGCGGCGTCTATATGCAGCCTCGCGACTTTGCCGTGGGCGTAAGAATAGAGCATCTCGCCGACAATATAGGCTTTGCGCAGTACGGTAAAAATTATAAGCTGTTGCCGACTGCCGACTATAAGCTGGTTTCTCACGCGCACGAGCGAACGGTTTTCACTTTCTGTATGTGCCCGGGCGGAGTAGTAATTCCCGCTGCAAGCGAAGAGGGCGGAGTGGTAGTAAACGGTATGAGCCTTTACGCCCGCGACGGCGTAAATTCCAATTCCGCTCTTATGGTACAGATGCGGCGTGAAGATTTCGGCGCCGACGACCTGTTTGCAGGTATGCGCTTCCAACGCGAAATCGAGGCGCGCGCCTTCGCTTCGGGCGGCAGATGTTATAAAGCGCCCGTGCAGACCTACGGCGACTTTGTAAAAGACAGGGTATCCGATAAATTCGGCGAAGTTAAGCCCACCTACGCCGCGGGCGTTGCCTTCGCCCCTTTAAGCGACGTGCTTCCGAAAACAATCTGCGAAGCGTTGAAGGCGGCTATACCCGATATGGACAGACGGTTGAAGGGCTTCGCGTCTCCAGACGCGCTGCTAACGGGCGTAGAAACGCGCTTTTCTTCTCCCGTTAGAATAGACAGGGGGGAGGACTTGCAGAGCGTTTCGCTCAGAAATCTGTATCCCTGCGGCGAGGGAAGCGGCTATTCGGGCGGAATAACCTCGTCCGCCGCCGACGGTATTAAGGTTGCCGAAAGGTTGTTTTCAAAATTTTCTTAAATATCGACTCAGGCAATATTGGTATTTTTTAAACCTCTGTCGGCTTTTGAAAATATTTTTTAAAAAATTAAAATATCATTTTATTTTCATACAATCAACACAAACGCAGGGTATAATTAAGTCAAGTTTGAAGAAGAAGTAACAATCGGGCGCAAACCATAACTTCAACATACCCACACTTAACTTTTTTCATATTCTCTCTTAAACGGCGCGCTCTTCGGAGTGCGCCGTTTACCTTCCGAATACTAAAATTGATAAAAAATTAATTATCCTGAGGTTAAGTGCTTTTAAATTTAACAAAATTTGATATTATATCGCAAGCTGTTTTAAATTGATAAACTTTTATCTTTATCTTGACAAAATAAAAAAATTAAATTATTATTTATTTATATAATTATTTAATTTAAAATAATATAATAGTAATATACAGAGTATGAAAGGCAAAACCGAAGAAATTCGGCGACGCAAAGCTAAAGGGTCCGTAAGGATAGCCAGTTACCGCTTTACCCCGTAATGGTAAGGCGGTTTTTATTTTAAAAAAAGTAAATACGGTTCAAAAAATGTTCTCGCGTAAAGTAATAAGCATAATTAAACTTGTTTTTGTGTCTGTCGTGGCGGCTATGGTTGCCGTAGCGGCAGTAGTTTGCTTTGCGCCGAACGGCTATTTTGCCTGGTTTGCAAAAAATCAGAACGTCTCCGCAAACGGTATGAACGTTTCAGTCGAATCTCAGACTAAGGTCATAGACGGCGTGTCCTATTATATCTATGACAGGTATGAGGACGAAAGCAAAAACTACGTATTTGCATCAAATGAGTCTACGGAGTTTGAATCATACGATATTCTGAACAACAATATCTATCAGTCCGCAATAAAAGTATCTATAAACAGCGGCGTCGAATCTGTAACCGTTACGGCTAAAACAACGGCTGAATACTACTTGGGCGACGGCGATACGAAAGATCACGTTCTCGGCGCCGACGTTAACGGCAATTCGTTGAGCAGTATAATTGCATTTGAAGTGTACAGCTCCGACGGGAAAGAAATCAGCGCATCCGATACGTCGCTGACTTTAACCTTGCCGGAAAATGTTAATAAATATGCGTTTGTGGACGAAAATAACAATAACGTCTGGACGAAAGAAATTACGTTGGATAATTTTACTTTTGACGACCCGGAAAATTCTGACGGCAATGCGATTTACTTAATAATCAAGTATAACAGCACCGCAATCGAAGAAATATCCACCAAACATATGGGTACTGAATACGTCGAAAATTTGGAGGAAGGGAAAATCCCGTTTATTAATTGCGATTTTAATTTGTATATAGCTTGAGGAGCTAAGCATAAAAATGAAAAGAATAGTTTTTAGCGCGTTAGCCGCTATAATTTCATTTTTAACCGCCGTGGTAGTCGTATTCGGCTGGTTTGCCGACCTGTCAAGTCTGGGAAACCTCGAGTATACGGGCACGGTCTTTTCAAGCTACTTCGCTTCCGGTAACGGTACCGAAAATAATCCTTACATAATCAATCATCCTCGTCATCTCTACAATCTTGCCTGGCTTCAGTATAACGGCTATTTCAATACGAGCAGCTCTGCCAAGGATGGCTCGTCTGCTCTAAATCAGAATTATTTTGAAATAACTTCAAACCTCAATATGTCGGGCTACGTCCTGCCGCCCATCGGCACGACGACGTATCCATTTATGGGCAATTTGGACGGAGGCGGGTGCACGATTTCCAACCTCACCGTATCGAATATAAAGGCAAATGACGAAATAAAATCTGCTCCTACGTTTATTACCGACGAAAACATGACGGCTTCAACAAGCCAAGCGGAAATTGTCGGCTTTTTCGGCGTTATAGGTGACTATAACAAAGCTATTTCAACTGCTGGTATAACGTACAATAATGAGGTGATATCGGTATCGGCTCTCTTTCTCGATAAAATCGAAATTCGTACGCAGACAAATCAGTCTCTTATAGGTTTGTTTGCAGGCTACGTGTGCGGCAACGTTTCAAATATTGGCGTGTACCGCTC
>JBJEUZ010000233.1:0-5727 GCA_051884095.1 Candidatus Coproplasma sp. | reverse complement strand
AGGTGCGTGCTCAATCTGTACAGCTACGATCCCGACCCCGACAACATAATGCTTACGAACGTTCTGCGCCAAAGTCTTCAATTAATCGCGCAGTTCCCCATGATTGCGGCGTACTCGTACCGCATATACCGCTATTACAACACGAACGACGGCTCGCTCATAATTCATAAGCCCGTTCAGGAATACTCTACGGCTCAAAACATACTGCATATCCTGCGAAAGGACAGCAGCTTTACCGATTTAGAGGCAAAGGTATTGGATATTTCGCTCATTCTGCACGCCGACCACGGCGGCGGTAACGCTTCTACCTTCACCACTCACCTTGCCACCTCTACGGGTACGGACACCTATTCCTCGATTGCGGCTTCGCTTGGCTCTTTAAAGGGTCCCAAGCACGGCGGCGCGAACCTTAAAGTTAACCAGATGTTCCAGAATATCAAGGAAAACGTAACCACGCGCACGGAAAAGGCTGTAAGAGATTACATTATTAAAATTCTCAATAAAAAGGCGTTCGACCACTCGGGTCTGGTCTACGGAATGGGACACGCGATTTATACCATATCCGACCCCAGAGCGGAGGTTTTAAAGGAATACGCGGGCATGCTTGCCAAGGAAAAGGACAGGGAAGAAGAATTTGAACTGTACAACACGGTTGCTAAAGTTGCAGGCGAGCTGATTTCGGAACAGAAAAAGCTGAATAAGCCTATCACGCCTAACGTCGACTTCTATTCGGGCTTCGTCTATTCAATGCTCAATCTTCCCGTTGCGCTGTACACGCCGCTCTTCGCCATAGCGAGGGTTGCAGGCTGGTCTGCGCACAGAATGGAAGAGCTTGCTAACGGCGGCAAAATCATTCGTCCTGCTTACCAATGCGTGCAGGACAGGCGCGAATACGTGCCAATGAGCAAGCGTAAATAATTGTATTTGTTTTGTATTTTAAATTTTTAGCGGCTACCGAAAATTTTACGGTAGCCGCACATTTTTGCGTTTTTAACTTTTTTTATCGGGCAATTCGGGAACGAATGAACTTTCTATTTCGTAATTTCTTCCGTCCAGCGTAAAGGCGATTCTTTTTGAGATTAAAATCTGCCTTTTCGCACCGTACTTTTTATTCAACGCCTCGTCGCCGTACTTTTCGTCGCCCAGAACAGGACAGCCTATATGCGCCAGATGTGCGCGAATCTGATGAGTCTTGCCCGTATGCAGAATAACTTCTACAAGCGCATAGTTTTTTGACGAGCTAAGCACTTTGTACTGTGTGATTATTTTAGTAAAACCATCCTTCGGTCTGTCCGATATTTTAACCTTACTTTCCTTACTATCCTTACTTAAGTAAGAAATCAATGTTTCAAATTGCTTTTTAAAGTTGTTTTTTGCAAAGCACAGGTACGTTTTTTGCACTTTTTTATCCGAAAATTGGCAAACAAGCGCGTCCTTTACCTCTTGCGACTTTGCAAAGAGCAATACGCCGCAAGTATTTCTGTCAAGCCTGTGCACGGGCAAAAGCCCAAGCTCGCATGCAAGCGCCTCGGTTGAAACGCCGCTGAATTTATCCGCCGCGTAAATTTTTTCATCCTCGTAAAGTTTTTTATGGCTCTCCTTGCTCTCCTGCGCGGCGTTCGTATAGTAAGTTACCTCGTCGCCCGCTTTTAAAGGAACGCTTTTATTCACCTTTACGCCGTTAACCCGCACGTCGGACAGGCGCAACAGCGCGTTCAGATAAAAGCTGCCCTGGGGATAGGTACTGTCGGTAAAATCTTTTAAATTCGTATCTTTATCTACGGTAAATTTTTTCATAAAATCGAGAACAAAAAATATATAAGGTATGCGAACGCAAAGGCGAACGCAAGCTGTAAAAGATTGTATTTTACTGTGGTTTTAAGCCCTATTTCCTTTGCTGAAGCCGCAAATGCGGATATGCACGCGGGACAACTGAGTACGAACGCGCACGCCGCCACAGACGCGGCGAAGGCTAAATTCAATCCCTCGGGCATTAGCATAGCTACGGTTGCCGCCA
The DNA here is from genome assembly GCA_051884095.1 of Candidatus Coproplasma sp. Classification (GTDB taxonomy): domain Bacteria; phylum Bacillota; class Clostridia; order Christensenellales; family Borkfalkiaceae; genus Coproplasma. The sequence continues at coordinate 3,710 of JBJEUZ010000233.1, read as the reverse complement.
CGTTTTCCTTTGCGGCAAAACCCGTAACCATTGCGTAAGCTATGCGCCAATCGGTTATGCCCATAGGATAAAACAGCGGCAGAATTATGCGCGAGAGGGCGCAGAGCATACTACCCTGCACTTCAACGTATTCAAAGGTGAAGCTGAAGTGCGACAAGAACCAACTGACGGCGCAGAACAGCGCAACGTACGTCGTCACTTTTATTATAAACGATTCAAGCTGAAAACACAACTTGTTTTTTACCGCCGAAAACTGCGGAGGCGACACGGGCGCGATTTCGCAAATCAGCCCCTCTCCGTCGCCCTTTATGAGCATCGAAAGTCCTACGGATAGCGCCAAACCGCAAAAGTACAGCGCGCACACCGCAGGAAAAGGGTTGGAGAATACGGGAGAAAGGAAGGTTAAAAACACCGGTAATTTTGCCCCGCACGGAACATAGGGAAGAATTGCAACCGTGCGCCGCTGGGCGCTTACCGAGGTGTAGCCGCGCGTTGTGGAGATTGCCGCCGCCGTACAACCGAAGCCCGAAATGAGAGAAAACGCCGCCCTGCCTGAAAGTTTAGCCTTTTCGAATATACCGTCGGTTACGAAGGAAAGCGCGCTCATAATTCCGCTTTCGTCCAGAAGTATAAGCGCAATATACAGCACCGCAAGTTGGGGAATGAACGACAGAACGCCGCCTACGCCGCCAATTATCCCCTCGCACACGAAACTTGCCGCAACGGCGTTGGTCATAACCGAGCCCACCGCCCCCGCGAACAGGTCGCAGACCAGGTATTCAACCGCTGATTTTAACAGCGCGCCCGGCATCACGGGATGAAAGGTTATAAAGAAGGTAAAAATCATTGCCGCAACGAAGATTGCGGGCGCGGCATACTTATTGTAGAATATCCTTTCAGCGCGGTTTAACGAGCCGTCGCCGCAGAAATACGCGTCCGTAAGACTGATTTCGGGCGATTGTACGCCGCTAAGGCGCCGCCTAGCCGCCTCCCTTACCGCCCTTACGACCTCGCCCGAATCAATCAGTTTTTTAAATTGCCTGGCTGCGCAATCGTACACGGGAACGCCGAGGATTTTTTGAAGTTTTTCCGCGTCTACCCAACCTCCCCGCGCCTTCAGGCGGCGGGTCTTGGTCAAATACAGCGCCAGGTTCGAATTGACCGTTAACAGCTTGCGCGTCAGTTTAAGCGCGTTTTCCAGGGTAAGACTGTCGACGACGTTTACTATTAAGTCCGCGCCCTCCACGCCCGATTTTGCCGCCTTCTCCTCCATAGTGTAGCCGTCGAATGAGTACAAACCCGGGCTGTCTACATAGGTTACGCCGCCCTTGGTCTTTGAAAAATTTTCGGTCGTAACCCCGTGGAAATTTCCCGTCTTTAGTTTACTGTGGGTGAGGGCGTTAAAGAGCGTGGTCTTGCCCGCGTTGGGGTTGCCCGCTAAAACTACCTGCACTTTTCCACCTCCACGCACTCGGCTATCGATTTTCTGAGCGCCGCGCGGGTGGAATTGACGCTTACAAGCACGCTTGATTTGAACAGAGAAAAGCCGAGAACCGTCAGCCTTTTGCCGCTGAGAAAGCCCATCGCCTCAAGCCTGCTTGCCGCCGCGCCATGCGCGCTTATACTCTTAATAATTCCGCTTTCGCCTACCTGTAAATCAAAAACGCTCATAGTTTATACTACGAGCGTTTATTGATTGTTATGATTGCAAAATTACTTTCTTACTATGGTTAAGAGCACTTTTTCGCCGTTGATGGACTGTTCCTTGGCAAAGCCTTCGGCTGTGCCTTCCTCAACCTTGCCTGCAAGCACGTCGCCCGCAAAGCCTCCCCTTGCAAGCACGCCCTTTGCCCTGCCGTCGGCAACGTAATACACGTCGATACGGTCGGTAACCTCAAAGCCCGCTTCCTTGCGCATATTCTGTATCTTTGATACGATTTCGCGCTCGATGCCCTCGTCTATGAGCTCGTCCGTAAGGCAGGTGTTTAAAGCGACGGTTATACCCTTGTCAGCCGCGGAGACGTAGCCGTTGGCGCTTTCGGTGAAGATTTGCAGATCTTCCTGCTTTAAATATACGCCCTCGCCTGCGATTTCGTAAACACCGCCGTCTTTGACCGCCTCGACAACCTCTGCGGCGTTGCATTCGGCAAGGAATTTGGAGATTGCGCCCAGCTTTTTGCCGTACTTGGGTCCGAGCGTCTTGAGCTGGGGCTTCAACTTATATGAAATATACTTGCCCGCGTCGTCCGCAACGGTAAGCGACTTGACGTTGAGCTCTTCAAGTACGATGCGCTTTTCGTCCTCGGAGAGAGTAAACTCGCGCGCGGTAACCATAACCATCTCCGAAAGGGGCTGACGGTTTTTGAGGTTGCCGGCGTTTCTTGCCGCTCTGCCGAGCACGACAATGTCGAGCACGCCTTCCATACCCTTTTCAAGCTCGCCGTCAATCATAGTTTCGTCCGCTTCGGGGAAGGAGCAAAGATGTACAGAAACGGGAGCCTGTTTGTAGAAGTTGGGAACCAGGTTGCGATACATCATCTCAGCGATAAACGGGGTATAGGGCGCGGTGAGCTTTGCAAGAGTTACAAGGACGGTATACAGCGTGGTGTAAGCCGCAGCCTTGTCCTCGGTCATCTCGCTGCCCCAATACCTCTCTCTGCCGCGGCGGACGTACCAATTTGAAAGGACGTCGGCAAAGTCCTGCAGAGCGCGGGAGCTTTCGGTTATTTCGTACTTAGCCAAATCTCTGTCCACAAGTTTTATGAGCGAATTGAGCTTGGAGAGTATCCACTTATCCATAAGCGAGAGCTTGCACTTGCTCAAATCGAACTTGGAGGGGTCGTATTGATCTATTTCCGCATACAGACAGAAGAACGCGTAGGTGTTCCAGAGAGTTCCTATATACTTCCTCTGCACCTCGGAGACCGCCTCCTCGTAGAAGCGCGAGGGGAGCCAGGGCGCGCTGCCCGTGTAGAAATACCAGCGCACCGCGTCGGCGCCCTGCTTGTCCAAGATTGTCCAGGGGTCGACTACGTTGCCCTTGTGCTTGGACATCTTGATGCCGTTTTTATCGTTTACGTGACCTAAAACTATGCAGTTTTTGAAGGGCGCTTTGCCAAAGAGTATGGTGTTGATTACAAGAAGGGTGTAGAACCAGCCGCGGGTCTGGTCGACCGCTTCGGAGATGAAATCCGCGGGGAAGGTCTCCTCGAAAAGGTCCTTGTTTTCAAACGGGTAGTGGTACTGTGCGAAGGGCATCGAACCCGAGTCGAACCAGCAGTCGATAACCTCCGCAGTCCTCTTCATTCTGCCGCCGCACTTGGGGCAGGCGCAGGTGAGCTCGTCAAGGTAGGGACGGTGCAGCTCTATATCCTTGTCGGCGGGAATACCGCACTTTTCTTTAAGCTCTGCCTTGGAGCCGATTACCTCTATTTCACCGCAGTCGGGGCAAATCCATACGGGTAGGGGGGTTCCCCAATATCTGTCGCGCGAAAGACCCCAGTCTATGACGTTTTCAAGGAAGTTGCCCATACGTCCTTCCTTAATGGTGTCGGGCATCCAGTTTACCGAGCGGTTGGCGGCGATTATATCGTCCTTGACCTTTGTAACCTCGATAAACCAGCTGGACTTTGCATAGTATAAAAGGGGCGTGTCGCAGCGCCAGCAGTGGGGATAATCGTGCTCGAAGGGAATGACCTTGAACAGCAGAC
>JBJEUZ010000232.1:0-5775 GCA_051884095.1 Candidatus Coproplasma sp. | reverse complement strand
TATAGCCGTTTGCGTCTATCGTGCCGCGACCCGCCAAATAGCCGATTTCTACGCTTTCCGAAAGGGTAAGATTGCCTGCGAAATTTAACGCAATTCCTTTGGAAGTGCTGGGGCTTTCAGCTTCGCCCAACGAGCTGTTTAAAATTTTACCGCCTTCAAACACGCCCACGCTGCCGTTGACGTATGCCGTGACAGGGCAATAAGAATTTACCGTACTGCCGACAACGTTGAGCATACCGTTAAATACCTCGATAAAATTAGTAGGCGTCTCCTCTGACGAACCTTCTTCTTCACTTGGTAACGATATGACGCTGCCGCTGCCGAAGATATTCAATACGCCGCCGTCAGTAACTTGAATCATCCTGCCCGAAGCAAAATTCAAAGTGTTTCCGTTCAGGCATATGTTGACTACGGCTCCGTTATAGATAATAATATTATTGTTCATCGTAACGTCGCCGCTGTCCAATATGTAATTGTACTCGCCGACGCTCACGTCGATATAGCTACCGCTTTGCAATGAAGTGCAGCTACCGTCTTCAGGGCGTGCAGGCGCTTCTATGGCTGCGCTAGCATTGGTTGCGGGCTTAATAAACGTCAACCCTAACGCCAGGCAGACTGCGCATAAAACTGCAAGCAACGCGCAAGCGATTGCCTTACCTTGTTTTTTTAATTTGTTAAACATAAAACTTACCCTCTCAAAGGTTTTTTATTTGTCGCCAACATTATAATTTACAATGGACGACGAAAGGACGACACGCCCCTAAAAAAAGAAAAAAGCAGAAAATTACTTCTGCTTTTCGTCTTTATTGACCATAGGATTAATCCTTATTAAATTTGCCTTTATTTTCCCGAAGCCTACTTTCTTTTATTCTGTCGAACGTTCCTACGGAAAATTCCGCCCACTCGTAACCGTACATATATTCGCCGAAATACGCATTTACGGCAAGCATATCGCCGTTCATAAAATCGTAGGCGTCGCACTTTATTTTATCGGGATTGATTGCCAACTGATTCCACGATTTAACGAGAACGTCCTCTATCCCTGCCGCCTTTAAATCTGCCCTTAAAAACGAAACTATTCTGGTAACGGAGTTCTTAAGCGCAGTGCTGTAATTTTCCTCGGCAAACAAAATAGCTGCTATGCGCTCGGTAGAAACACCCGCGCCCCTTCTGTCAACCAGGTAGGCGAAGAGCTCTTTAGATTTAGCCCTGCCGAACCGTACGGGTTTGCCGTCAACGAATACTTCAAAGTCGCCAAAGGTGCGCACTCGGATATCCTTTTTCAGCGCGGCAGGCTCGCTTTGCCAATCGGAAACCATTTCGTCGAGCACTTCTATTATATCCTGCGCCCTGACAGGCTTTAAAAGATACCCCTTTGCTTTAAGCCCGAAAGCGTCGATTGCGTATTGGCTGTACGCCGTACAAAAGAACAGTTTTAATTCGGGAAAAGACGACTTTAACATCCTTGCAATCTCTAAGCCGCTGATTTGCGGAATATTGATATCGCAGAAAGCGTAGTCGAGATTTTCTGAATTTTCTTTCAGCCGCTCCGCGCAGGCTATCGCCTCTTCCGCGCTGTGACAGCAATTAATCTCCGCTTCGGGGAACACCGTTTCCACCTCTCTTTTCAGGGCGGCAAGAGCAAGTTTTTCGTCGTCCAATAACAAAACGTTCATAACCTATTCTCCTTAAGGCAACGCCTTTTCGGCGTCTATTTCCACGGTCACCGTGGTGCCCTTACCCTTTTCGCTGTGCACAAAGAGCCCGGCTTCGGGCAGTATCATTTCCAGCCGCTTTTGTATATTCCGTATGCCGATATGCGTTCGTCCGTCGTCTATTTCCACCGACTGCACGTCAAAACCGACCCCGTCGTCGCTGACGGTTATAATTATTTTATCGCCTTCGCGCCGTGTGGCAAGCGTCACCGTTCCGCCCTCCTCCTTGGCGGATATGCCGTGCTTTACGGCGTTTTCTATAAGCGGCTGAACGGTCAACGGCGGAATAAAAAAGTTTTGCTCTTCTATATCGTAAACGATGTTAAGCCTGTCCCCAAACCTCATCTTTTCCAGGTTAAGATAGGTTTCTACGTGTTTGAGCTCGTTTGAAAAATGCACGCACTCTTCCGTGTCGATGGAATCCATATTTCTGCGCAGATATGCCGAAAAATCCATAAGCGCGTCGCGTGCGCGGTTGGGGTCGATAAGGCACAATTCGCTTATCGAACTCAATGAATTATATAAAAAATGAGGCTTTATCTGCGACATCATTGTGTTTACCCTACTTTTATACAGTTCCTTTTCCTGCTCGGCAAGCCTTTTGCCCTGTTCGCCGTAATTCTTAATAGAAAAAATTCCCGCAAGAAGAGCATAGAGAATAAAAGACCCAAGCGTATATACAAGCCCCGATGAATTTGCCGTAACATAATAGTCAATAATATCAAAGATTGCACCCACTAAACATATAAGCGGTAGAAAATCAATGGCATGCCTGAACGCCCTTTTCTTCTTTATTATTTTGTCATATACGGCGTTGGCGAGAACGACGATGACGCCGACGATTATTACTATATGCGTAACGAACAAAATTTCCCTTATATCGAACACGCCGCAAACCTGTAATACAAGCTGACAAAGCCCGACCGTCGCCGCGCCGATACAGCACCCGTCAAAAATCTTTTGGCTCAATCTGTTATACCTTGGTCGTATCGAACGTATAAAGGGAATGATACAAAACAGCAGCATAAAAATCGAAAGATAATAGGCAAATATAGGTGAAGAAGAGAAGATAAACGCTGTAAAACGCATATCCGTCATTCGCCATATACCCACCATTACAGCGAACAGTCCTAACATAGCAAGGTCGTCTCCGCTCTTCCTCTTTATCATCCACCAGCTTCCTAATACGATGAAGGAACTGCCGATAAAAATTGCAAGGGCGCTGAGCGTAATTTGCGGCAGATCTTTTTTTAGTTGGGCGGTAAAAATCGCAAGGTCGTTGCCGATAAGAAATTCCACCTTACGTTCGATAAAATCTTTATAAACAGGAGTAATCCTTACGACTACCTCTTTACCGCAGTCTGCCGATGATAGCGGTATCATAACCCAGTTGCTGCCGGGCGTCTTTATGTTGCCTTCAACCGATATGCGGTGCGCAAATTCCCCGTCGATATAGGTTTCGCTGCACTGGTGCGTGGTATAAAATGCAATATGAGTCTTTTCGTCCACCGAATCGCCGATTACAAAGCGGTATTCTTTGACTACGCCTGCAGGCGCGGTTTTGTCCTCGATTGTCGTACAGGTCAAATCAGTAACCGTTTCGAAGCCGCTTTCCTGCCTCCCGACGTCTATCCGAACGTTATTTATAACAGCGATAAAAATAAGATACGCCAGCACCGCACATAAGGCGACGGCGCAGAATATTATGCAGATATCAGAAATCAACGCTCTCTTTTTCATTTCATTTTCCCCTCTTCCGTCGTTTGCCTGCTCACACTCCGCCGCACGTTCAGTCATTGCCAGCCTCTTCAAAGTCTATTTTCTGTTCCTTACAGAATTTATCGCTTTTGAATCTACTTGCGTTTCCAATAACAATCGCTGTATTTTTTAAGATTGGCAGCGGCTTCGGAAGGGTCTGCCATCATATCGCTCGATATGCTTACGCCTGCCGAATTCGTACCGGACGCGTAATATCTCCAGCCGTTCGGATTTTTAAACGTTACGTTTTTAAGCGATTTACAGTCGTAAAATGCGTTTGTAACAATGGCTTTTAAACCTGCTCCGAAAGATATTTCGCTTAGCCTATAGCATCTGGAAAATGCGTAAGTACCTATTTTTTCCACACTGTCGGGTATTATAACGCTCTCGATTACCGTTCTGCCCTTAAACGCAGACGCACTAATTTCGGTAACGCCGTCCGGCACAAGCACTTTGGTCTTTCTTCCGCTATATTTCATTAAGGTTGTGCCTGCGATATCGAACGTCGCCATATTATAAGTATTCAGCGTCGGATATTCTTCAGCGGCTTTTTTTTTTGCCTCTTGTTCGGCTCTCTTTATCGCCTCTCTTTCAGCCCTCTTTCTCGCCGTTTCTTCTTCAGCCCTCTTTTTCGCCGCCTCTCGCTCGGCGACTTTCTTTCTCGCCGCTTCTTCTTCGGCAGCTTTTTTCCTTGCAGCCTCTTCAGCCTTCATTTTAGCCGCCTCTTCTGCCCTCTTTTTCGCTGCCTCTTGCTCGGCGGCTTTCTTTATTTTCAATTCACGCTGAGAGACGTAGTTTTTAAAATCTTCGTCTTTAACCTTAGTTATTCCGCCCGCGACTTTAATTACCGCCTTTATATCCCGCTCGACGTCGGGATATTCCTTTTCGTAATTTTTGCTTGAAGCGCAGACTATACCTATCAACGCATTCAAATTCAGCCCGTCCTCGTCCAGAACTTCGTCATAGAGCTTCAACGCCTTGTCGAACATTCCCCTCAGACACAGAGAAAATGCCTTTTTTATCTTTCCGTCGGTTGCGCTTGCCGCCTGTACCTCCGCGTTTTTATTTTCCAGCTCATCGAGCTGGCGGTCGAATCCTGCAACAATCGCCGCCACGTCGTCCGAAAAATCAAACAGCGGTTCCTGTTCATTTTTCTTGGCTTCAGGCTGCCCGTCAGCTAACGATAATCCGCACTCAGGGCAGAATTTAAACTCCCTTTCAAACTTATATCCGCACTCAGGGCAGAATTTGTATTTCATATAATTTTCCTCTTCATAATAGTTGCGTCAATCAGCGCCGATTTTCGGTTACAGTTTATTCTCCGTCAGGTATAGATGAACTTACATTTGCTGAACAGCGATACAATATCTTTGGGGAATAAATCTCCCCTTATGCTTTTAAGATTCTTTGGCATAGTAACGCTCGTAAGCGACGTACAATTAAAGAACGCCTCTTTGCCGATTTTCGTCACACTGTTAGGTATAACTATGCTCGTAAGTTCATTACAAAAAGAGAACGTCCTTTCGCCGATTTCCCTCACGCCGTTTGGTATAACTACGCTAGTCAGCGAGACAATATTACGGAACGCATAATCACCGATTGAAGTTACGCCGTCGGGAATGACTAAATCGGTTATACTCTTTCCGTTTAAATATAAAATTTTCGATTCCGCCGTAGGATTTGAAATGCCGCAGCCAAAATCTATTCTGCACCAGGCCGCTAAATCGTTTATATGCACTTTTTCAATGGAACCACAACATGAAAATGCCGACTCTCCGATTGACGTTACGCTGCTTGGTATAGTTACGCTTTTCAAGGACGTACAGTAAATAAACGCATAAGCGCCGATTGAAGTTACTCCGTCCGGAATGACTAAATCGGTTATTAATTTTCCATTTAAATATAACTTCTCGGAGAATGCTAAGGGATTTGCCTCTTCGCCCTCGAAATCAATTTTGCACCAGGCAGCTAAATCGCTTATATGTACTTCTTCTAAAGAGTGGCACTCCAAAAAGGAATCTTCTCCGATTTCCTTAACGCTGCCCGGAATTGTTATACTTTTCAGCTTTGAGCAACCTTTGAATGCTCTTCTCCCGATTGAAATAACGCTATTCGGTATTATTATGCTTGTGATAGATTTACAAAACTCAAACGCGTCATCTCCTATTATATTTACCGTGTCTGGAATTTCGACTATTTCGTCTTCGCCTTTATATTGTACCAATGTATCTTTTTCGATCTTCCAGTTAGCATTGAACTCTGCCTTTTTGCGTTGATAAAGAGTACCTTTAAAAGCGTTATC
>JBJEUZ010000231.1:0-5792 GCA_051884095.1 Candidatus Coproplasma sp. | reverse complement strand
CGCCGAAACCCTTTGTAAATTTGCCTATGAATTTTTCCTTTCTGCCTGCGGTCAGTACGGCTATTGCAAGGCAAACCGCCGCTATAATTCCGCCGACCGTAGCTAAAACGGGCATATTCGCCTCGTCTATAAGTCCCACCACGGCGATGCCTACGCCCACGGAGAACGCCGCCCAGACAATTCCGTCGAATATGCCGTCGGCTATGCGCCCGCGCCGCCAGCATTGCCACGCTCTGCACAAGTAGCCCGCCATCAGCTGTACGACGCCTATTTCCAGGCTTATTATCAGCACTGCGGGAACTCTTATTCCGATAAACGACCACATATCGCTCTGCGCGTCAGGCATTATCGTGGGCATAAAGGGCAGGGATAGCCCGAACAGCGAATTGAACAAAATTCCCCAAATCACCGCGAATATTCCGCCGACGGCAAACACGCCCGAAAGGCGCTTAAGTCCGCTGTCGCGGCTGCGGTTTTTAAGGTATATGAACCCGCCGCCGACCATCATCAACAGTCCGTAACCGATATCGCCCATAATGAAGCCCAAAAATATGCTGTAAAACAGCGACATCACGGCGTTCGGGTCGAACTCGCGGTAGCTTACGGGCGAATACATATTGGTTATCGTCTCAAAATTTTTAACTACCGCGTTATTTTTATACAGCGTAGGAGGCGTATCCTCTTCGGAAGGTTGAGAAAATTCATAATAAATAGCGTCCGTAACGCCGTTCAACGCCTCTTTTACCGTCTCTTCCGATTCCTTAGGAACGTACGCCTCTAACAGAAAGGTCGTCTGCGTTGCGCGCAACTTGTCTGAAATCTCCGCCTTTTCAAGCTCGAACCCGACGAAGTCGCTATAAATCTTTAAGGAACGGATATCCGAATTGAGAGCATAAGTCTCCCGCCCGACCGATTCCAGCTCCTCGCAGATTGCGCTTTCGCGCTCCTTTAAGGACGAATAAAATTCCTCGCCCGTGAGCTCCTCGTCGAACGGACAGGGAATCAGCCCGAAGTTCTGCAAAATTGAATCGAACCTGTCGGACGACTTGTGCCCTGCCGCAAGGACGAGAACGCTGTCCTCGTCGCTATTAATCACGGAGCATGCAGACATGCAATCTTCTTCTATCGCCTTTAAAAAATCTTCCTTAAGCGCTGCGGCAACCGTGCCCAGCCTTACTTTGGTATGCAAGGTGTCCTTGAAACTATTCAAAGGTCGGGAAACCTTGGAATAAATTTCAGCCGCTGTAAGCGTGCGGCGCAATCCCGCAAGCGACGCCTCCAGACTCTTTCTGCGTTCCTCAAGGCGGTTTATCTCTGCGACCAGCAAATCCGCTTGCTCTCTTTTGTCCTTTGCGGACATAAACTCGGAATAGCTGACCTCGAACCCGTCCTTAAGGACGTCGGACTTTATCTTGTTGTCCTTATTATACTCCTCGGTTACCGCACACAGACAGGCTAGGGCGTCGTCTATAGACGAGAGATACGCCTTTAACTGCTCGCAGTCAGACGACAGCGCCACGGTATTTTCCGCCTCGTATTGCAGTTTAATCTCGGTGGCGTTTGTCCTTTGCAGGGCGTTGAGAATTTTATCCCTATCGTAGGACATTGCTACGAGATTCAGCTTGCTCATTTCAGCAATTGCCACCGGTAACCCTCCGTACTATCTCTTTTACCTGTAAGTCGCAATGTTCCAGGCGTTCGGCAACGTAGTCTTTCGCCTCGGCGCGCTTTTCGGCAATAGCCGAGTCGTATTTCTCCTGCGCATCCTCCTGCGCCTTCTTCAAAGCGTCTTCGCGCAATTTCTTGCATTCCTCCGCAGTTACCTTTTCAATCTCTGCCGCACGCGCTTCGGCGCCTTCCGCTATCCCTGCCGCACGCAACAAAGCCTGCGCTTTAATTTCCGCCGCACGCGCTTCCGCTTCGGTTATAGATTTAATGATTTCTTCCATAAAAAACCCCGCTACCGCAAAAGTTATAACAAAAATAACACAAATCTGAATTTTTTGCAAGTGGTTAAAAATTTTTTTCGATTATTCGGTAAATATAATATACCTATATTGTAAAAAGTATATACTTTTTATTTGAAACGCCCGTGTAGTTTTTGTGAAAACGCGAAAAAACTCACCTGCTAGCCGGATACGTCCGGCAATCAAAAACAGCGCAACGCTTTTATCTGCAATAAAAAAAGGTAAGTAGCGCCGCAAACTTCCGTTTGCCACGTCGCATACTTACCAACGCAATATTTCTACTGCAACTATAATTATATTCAACAATAGAGCAAAAGTCAATATAAAAAATCAGTCCAACCGAATACTTTTGTGAAATATTCGAATTAGGCTGAGATTGGTGAACTTCCACCCAAGAAAGTCTAACCCTATAAAAAATAGAATTATTGTCAAATCATTTGCTAAATTTATCTATAACTCAATCATTTCTTAATTGCTAATATTTCCAATCTTAATTTTACATTATTTTCAAAAATATTATATTGTGGATCATTTTCATAATTAGGAATTTTGTGTCTTATGCCACGTGACAAACCAAAATAAGTTTTGCCTAAGTCAACAACCTTAACTCTTTCTCCCCCATAATAATTCTTGGTCACTTTAGCGATTATTTCACAGCCATCAGCTACTTCATCCCAAAAATCCAACTCGTCACAATCGATCAATTTTTCTATATCAATCTCAGAAACAGTTTTATGATTATCACCCGTGAGAATTGGTACAGATAATTGTTTTTCTGAAAAAAGAGTAGCTAACAGGTTAGCAGATTCTTCATCCTGCGAACAAACAATTTTTTCTTGCGCAATACCACCAAATCTGCTGGATAAGAAATCGCCCATACCGTTTATCATATCAACCATTTCAGGAACTCGTAAATTGGTTGATATTTTTATAAAAGTATTAACACCTAATGTATCAATATCTACGTTGGGATCTGACAAATCAAATAATAATTCCAATGAGTTATTTTCCAAGATGCTTTCAAATAGAATAGCCTTTTGACGAGGTGATAAATCACTTATATCTTTGGAAAACTCACCATTTGCAGTTACTTTAATAAAAGGCAAAGTAACCTCTAAACTTAAATTAAATTTTTTGTGTTTTGTAGATCTGCTAAAATCACTTAAATAGCAATCAATTTTTTCTTCATCAATATAGTAATAAGTTTCAAACATTTTTTAACCTTTCTTAAACACAAATAAGTACTCGTGGGCGAGCAAAAGGAAGTTGAATTTAACGCTATTAGTTTTCCAATAGCCCGTAGCTTTGCAGTTGTGTTGTTCCTTGATTATTATTTCCTTTAATTTAAAACCCGCCATTTCAAAAATACGCATAGTTTCAAAGGCGAGCGGTTGAACCATACCTTTTTTACGGGTATCACCCATAAGCACAGCACAGAACTTGTCCTCTTTTAAAACCCTATAGCATTCGCTTGCCACCTTGCCGATTTCGAATAAAAACTCCTTCATGGGCATAAGCGACAAATCGCCCTCGACATCTTCGCTGTAATGAATTATATCAGCATAGGGCGGATGCGCACATACCAAATCGATAGAATTATCTTCAATGAAAGATAAGTCTCTCGCATCACCTTGCTTGATTTCTATTGTCGGAGAATATTCACACTCAAAGTTGCACTTATTTTGCGAGACTTCAACAGCTTTCGGATTTATATCAATCCCCAAAAAATTGCGGTTAGTGAGCTTTGCCTCTACCGCAGTTGTACCGCCTCCAACAAAAGGATCTAATACAGTTTCTCCCTCTTTTGAGTACCGTAAAATTAAATTACGGGGAATATACGGCGCCCAATTTCCTCGGTATTTGGCGTCATGAGTTGCCCATTTGCCTCTATCGGGAAACGCCCAAACGGTGTTAGTTTCAAGTTCAAAATTTTCAGGTTGTAACGGAATTTTCTTTGACATATTAATCTTCAATGAGTTCAGGCGGAACAGGCAATCCTAAACGCTTTAACGGAATATATTCAAAATAGTAATCGCAACCGACTGAATGAATATAGTCAAGAACATCTGTATATACTCCCTTCCTGAACCAATTATCTAATAAATATATGTATTCAACGTCAATATTTGCAGCAGACATAAGCTTCTTATATTGTTTCTTTTTGAAATCACAGGTTTGCAATTTCTCATCTACAGAACCTGCTACTTGCTGATGTTTACACTCGATAATAAATAAAACGTTGTTTAACAAAACGAATATGCTATCATCAGGGAATAATCGCTTTGAAATATGCCTTGTCCAATCTATACCCAATTTTTTAAGAAAAACCGTATAAAAACTGTGCTTTTTATAAACTTCTGCAACTTTTAAATTATCGTAGAATACGTCGTGATCAACAACCGAATAGTGTGGCTGTTGATTCAAAAACGTAGATAAATCAGTTTTTCCCTCAAACACTAAACCTGTGCGAGTGTTTCCACCACCTTTTCCACCTTTTATCATTTGTATACCCTCCTTAATTGTTTTCCTGTTTTCTTAATTACAAATAAGCAATTCCGTAATTTTCCCACGACCGTCTGATTTGCTGTTAATCATACGACTTGCCTCAACCTTTTTTATCTTATACGAGCTATAAAGCTCCTCAAAAAACGTATCTTCTTCATTTACGTTTTTAGGGTCGGAGTTACTCAAAACTATTTTTGCACCCGTTTCATTTATTTCGTCAATAAACTTAGCAAGCCTCATTTGTTCGTTATCATCAAAGACATCTGTGTTGTAAGAGGTAAAGCCCGAAGTTTGAGAAATGGGTCTGTAGGGCGGATCGATATAAACAAAACTTTGACTATCAATAACGCTTTTTGAAAGAGTGTAATCACCGCATACTATCTCAACGTTTTGTAAAGCCTTTGAAACGCTCCTTAAATTATCCTCGTCACAAATGCAAGGGTTTTTATATGAACCCATAGGAACGTTAAATTGCCCTTTTTTATTTACTCGGTACAAACCGTTAAAACAGGTTTTATTCAAAAAGATAAATAATGCGGCTTTTTCTACTGAATTGCTTTCATTTAATTCAAGGTTATTGAACTTATCCCGTGAAGAGTAATAAAAATATTTACGCCCACTCTCGTCCATTGGCAAAAACATAAACTGCATTTCCGTAAGTCTTGCTACAAGCGCATCAACATTATTTTTAATTGCCATGTAAGCGTTCATAAGTTCAGCGTTAATATCGCTTATATAGATTTGTTCGAAATCGTATTTGGATAAAATATTAAAAAGCAATGCGCCGCCGCCAACCATAGGTTCAACATATTTTGTTAAAACTCTTTCGCCGTCGGCAGGTATCATTTTTTCAAGCTCGTTTAAAAGTTGACTTTTACCGCCAACCCATTTAATAAATGGCTTCAATTGTACGACGTTTTGTTTTTCGTATCGAATCGTGCGTTTATCAATGGGCTTTTCAGCATTGGCAGGAATTATCCACATATTACCCACCATCATTGCACCGTCAATACGATTTTCTGAACAGAGAATTGCAACTCGTCTCTGAGAGATATTCCATTTTTCAGCGGCTTCTTTTGCAGAAATAAAACTTAACATATTCACACCTTAATTTTAGTAATTCTATTATATTCTAAAACTCGAATAATAGCAAGACTTTTCTTAATAATTATGACATGTATTTTATCCAAATGACAACCGCACTGAATAACAAAAAACCTAAACCGACTTCCACTAAATATTAGTGGTTCGATTTAGGTTTCAAGTGGTGACCCGTACGGGACTCGAACCCATGATACCACCGTGAAAGGGTGGTGTCTT
>JBJEUZ010000230.1:1667-5796 GCA_051884095.1 Candidatus Coproplasma sp. | reverse complement strand
CTATACGGGCGCTATTAATATTCTGCCTATCGGCGTTTCCACTATCAAAAATATTCCCGAAGAAAAAATAAATATAATCGACTCTTCAGGTAATTACTTTATGGAAACAAGCGGCGGAGACGTAATAATTACCGCAAACGTAACCTATACCGTAGTATTGAAGAACGCCCAACTTGACGAAAGGTTTTACGAAACTTCGTCAATTACGGCAGAGGATTCGGGCGTAACCGTAGCCGAAAACGCATATAACGGCTATGATATCGTGCAGACGTTTAAGGCAGGTGCCGGCGAATTCAAGCAAATAATTGCAAAGGCAAAAGACGGATACCTTCTTCCCGAGTATTTTGTAGAGCAGTCGGGGATTGAAGACCCGTATTTATTAGCGTACGGCTATCAGGGCTTAAAGCTGACCCGTAGCGGAAGCTCGCTGTTTATTAACTGCTCGGGTTGGTCCGGCAATACGGCAATAACCGCTACGGTAGAAGCAACCGTGCCTGCAGACGGCGACGTCGTTTGCGACGGCGTTAAGTTTACCACGCCTATCAATCAGGAAGGGGCATGCAATCAGGATAACTTATATACGGGTAGTTGGGGCGGTTCTTATACCGGTTCAGAAGGTACAATTTCAATACTGAACTTCGAGGTAATCTCAACAATGAGCCTCTATCTTGAAGAGAACGTAGTGATGTATACGCACGGAAGCGTCGGAGAAAACTGTGATTATTCAGCATTTTCGCCCGAAAACATCACGGTAGACCTGTACCTCAACGGACACACTCTCACGCTGTACGGATACGGCGGTGATGAAGGCATAACAGTTTATCCCAACGCTACTTTTAATATCTACGACAGCGAAGAGGGGAACGGCAAGATTGTTTTCCAATCGTCGGACGAATCGTATTATAATACCGGAATAATAGATTCCTCCTGCGTGCTGTCTGTAAAAGGCGGTACGGTCAATATGTACGGCGGCACGATTTCAAGTTATTTCAATGCGGTAAAATTGACCACGTCTTCAAAATATACCCAGACGACCTCTCAGGACGAATTTGATAATACGATTTACACTAATACGTATAGTCCGACAACGTTCAGAATGTTCGGTGGTGCGCTCAGCATTCAGTATACTAAGTATACGACTGCCTTTGTTGCGGCGTTGTATGCGGCGCAAGAGATGGACTATGTGGAGAATACCGTTTATAATTTTGCCGCACACGATATTAAAATCTACGGCGACAGCAAACTCACCGGCGTTATTTCAAATGCGCAAGATATGGACCTCAACTTCGACGCGTACGGTTTCATCGGCGACGCAATAAGCGTTCGGGCACAGAAGGCAAGGGAAGGCGAAGTGCTTTGCCGCAATACAACTGCTAATAAAATCAACTTTACAAACAAGGGCTACACAGCTATCGACGACGCGGAGAACGAGGGCTACGTAATAGTTAAGCCTGCTATGGAAATCAATCTCTCTTCAGACGAACACGGTTGGTTCTCCAACGGGTCTGAAAGCGGCATCACCTCGTTCGGAGTGCTCCAGGGCAAGACGCTTGCGGAGGCAGGTCTACAGCTTGTAACCGACGCCGGTTACGAGGCGAAAGAGTTCATCTATCAGGCGATAATCGTCGGCGTTGCGGCAGGCGACGACTTTACTATAATACTTTTGAGCGACGGCTCGCTGTGGGCTTGCGGCGGAAACGAATACGGTCAGCTCGGCAATAAATCTTACGAAGGTTCCTCAGCTTTCGTACCTATGCAGACGGAAAGCGGTGCAATTACTGGCGTTTCGGCAGTCTACGCCAAGGGGCATATGGCAGTTGCGGTAATGAAAGATAAATCTACTATGGCTTGCGGTGACAATACGTACGGTCAGCTGGGCGTAAACAGTTCCGAAACAAAGGTCAACTACTTTATGCCTATGGTAGACGCCGACGGCAATAAACTTTCAGGCGCAACAAGGGCTTATATGAGCGGCAACCACACGTTCGTTGTAAATTACGTCGCGGAAATGGGGAAATATGAACTCTATGCTTGCGGTAAAAACGACCACGGACAGCTGGGTATCGGCTCTGCTGAAAACAATAACGTTTTAATAGGACTCACCGTCGGTGAATACGTAAGCGATTATATCAGTATCGAGTGCGGCGAGGATTTCACCGTCTTTAATGTTTACAAGCAAAACGGTGGTGATTTGATTGTCTATATGGCGGGTAGCAATTATTTCCTCAAAACGCTGAACGGACCTATTTATAAGCAGAATGATTGGAATACTCAGGATATTAATTTGCTGATTGATACCTCGGCTCAGGTTGATTATACCACGCCCACACAGTTGTTCGAATTCCCCTATCAGTTTGTTCAATTGCGCGTCGGCGGCGGATTTGTAATAGCGTTTGTGTACAGCATCGACGCGGAATACAAGGTTTTGGCGATGGGCGACAATTCAAAGGGTCAGTGCGCTAACTACAGCGGAGACACGTACGTCAGTACGTTCTCGCCTATGTATGACGCAAACTATAATGAAATTACGGGCGTTAGAGAAATATACGTCGGCAAAGATTTCGTCGTCGCTTTCAAGTTTGACGGCTCGGTATGGGTGTGCGGCAACAACGAAAACGGACAGCTGGGTATAAACAGATCCGAGCCGTATATCAACGTATTCACGCAGGTTGCGCAAAGCCTGGACAACTACTCTAAGTGGGCGGTAGGCGGCAGCCATCTCGTCGCGCTCAAAAGCGACGGTTCGCTCTACGTTTCGGGCAGCAACGCGGCAGGACAGCTCGGGTTAAGCTCTTCTACCGCACAGAAAAACGCTCTCACCGAAAGAGTATTGACCGAAGCGCAGCTCACCGCAAATTCGCTTGCAGATATTACCGCAAACTATAATATGAACCTTAGAGCGGTAACGGGACTGCTTGAATTTGACATTAACTTGATCGCAAACACCGGCGACGCGGCGGACGACAAGGTGGAAAAAACTCAACTCCATAAGCTGTACGTCAAAGATCTTCCCGTTCCCGAATGGGACGAGTTCCACACCTTCGTGGGCTGGTTCACGGAGGCGGAGGGCGGCGAAGCGGTGACCGACCAGACTCTTACGGAAGATATCACTATCTACGCGCATTGGACTTTGAATTATAAAATCACGTTGGACGCGAAGGGCGGCACGGTATCTCCTTCTTACCTTGTAACCAAGGACGGCAAGCTCACAAGTCTTCCCAACGCTAAATACGATTCTTCGCATCTGTTCTTTGCCTGGTATACCGAGGAGAACGGCGGCGGTGAAGAAGTAACTCTCGACACCGTATTCACCGCGGACGCCACGATTTATGCAAGCTACATAACCGTAGGCAAGACTATCGACCGTATAGAAAAGACTACGGAAGGACTTGTAGATACGTATACAATTTACTATACGGATGATACGACGTACTCCTTTACCGTAACCAACGGTACAGGCGGTTCTGGCGGTTCTGGCAGCGGCGCGGACGGCAACGGTATAGAAAAGATTGAACTTACCAAGACCGAAGGCAACGTGGATACCTACAAGATTACCTTTACCGACAAAACCACGTTCAACTTCACGGTAACTAACGGTACAAACGGCGCTGACGGCGCTGACGGCAAGAAGCTGGAAATGCAGATAAACGCTGAAACCAACATGTGGGAGTACCGCTATGAGGGCGATTCCGAATGGGTTTCTACCGGCGTAAAAGCCACGGGTTCGGATGGTGCGGACGGCAGAGGAATAGTCAAGATTGAAAAGACCGCAACAGTCGGACTTGTCGATACCTATACAATCTATTATTCCGACGACACAACGTCTACATTCACCGTAACCAACGGACAGAACGGCGGCGAAAACGGCATAACTCCTCATATTGGCGAAAACGGCAACTGGTATATCGGTGAAACCGATACGGGCGTTAAGGCAGTCGGCACGGACGGCGCGACCGGTGCGACGGGCGCGGCAGGTGCAGACGGTGCGGACGGCAGGGAGATATTAATACGAATTAACTCCGAAACAAACGAGTGGGAATATAAATACGAAGGCGACGAAAACTGGACTTCTCTCGGCGTAAAAGCCACGGGTTCGGATGGTGCGGACGGCAGAGGAATAGTCAAGATT
>JBJEUZ010000230.1:0-1567 GCA_051884095.1 Candidatus Coproplasma sp. | reverse complement strand
GCAGAGAAATTATCATTCGTATCAACCCCACAACCAACGAGTGGGAATACAAGTACGAGGGTGAAGAAAACTGGACTTCGCTGGGCGTAAAAGCCACGGGTTCGGATGGTGCGGACGGCAGAGGAATAGTCAGGATAGAAAAGACCGCAACAGTCGGACTTGTCGATACCTATACAATCTATTATTCCGACGACACAACGTCTACATTCACCGTAACCAACGGACAGAACGGCGGAGCGGACGGGGCTGACGGCCAGGACGGTATTACCCCTCATATCGGAACAAACGGCAACTGGTATATCGGCGAAACCGATACGGGCGTTAAGGCAGTCGGCACGGATGGCGCGACCGGTGCGACGGGCGCGGCAGGTGCAGACGGTGCGGACGGCAGAGAAATTATCATTCGTATCAACCCCACAACCAACGAGTGGGAATACAAGTATGAGGGTGAAGAAAACTGGACTTCGCTGGGCGTAGTTGCTACGGGCGAAAAGGGTGACAAGGGCGAAAACGGCGAAAACGGCGAAGACGGTAAAACTCCTAAACTTCGCATAAACGAAGCCACAAACGAGTGGGAAGTTTCCTATGACGACGGCGAAACCTGGACGTCTCTCGGAATAAAGGCTACAGGCGTTGACGGCTCCGACGGTACCGACGGTAAAGACGGCTCCGACGGCAAAGACGGCGCGGACGGAAAAACTCCTCAACTTCGCATAAACGAGACTACAAACGAGTGGGAAGTTTCCTACGACGAAGGAGGAACATGGACGTCTCTCGGAGTAAAAGCCATTGGCGAAAAGGGAGACAAGGGCGATAAGGGCGAAGACGGCAGAGGCATTGTCAGCGTCGAAAAGACCTGTACGGACGGACTTATTGACGTTTACACCATCACTTTCACGGACGGAACAAGCACGACGTTCCTTGTAACCAACGGCGCGGACGGCAAGTATGACAGCACGCCGTACGTAGGCGATAACGGCAACTGGTGGGTAGGCGCTGTCGATTCAGGCGTCTATGCGGCAGCTCCTGAAGGAACGGTAACGCAGTTGCGCGTAAATTCCGAAACAAAGGAATGGGAAGTTTCAAGCGACGACGGCATTTCCTGGGCGTCTCTCGGCGTAAAGCCCTCCGACGTGCAGAATTCTGCGGGACTCGACGGCTTCTCGATTACGGCGATAGTGGCTTGCGTCGTTGCTGGTCTGGCAATTGCAGTTGCAACGGCTGTGGCTGTTCTTGCCATAAGAGACAAAAAACGTATGCAGGCGATTATAGAATCATTAAACGGCAACGGCGAAAATTCATAATGATTGCTCATAGGTGAATTGTAAAATCAAGTGCAATACTTGAATAAAAAAGAACAAATCTCGGGATTTGTTGAAATGTAAAATCTGGCGCTTTTAAACGCCAGATTTTTTTTGTGCTTATGTAGATAAAGGTAAACGGAGTCGGTTCAGGTCTGATTTAATCGTCTGAACGGTTGCTTTCGCCTTCGGGAATTTTCGCTTTTCTTTCGTCCTCGATAAATTGGGCGTTCTGCTCGGGATATGCCGAGAGCATCGGCTCTACG
>JBJEUZ010000229.1:0-5941 GCA_051884095.1 Candidatus Coproplasma sp. | reverse complement strand
GGGTTGTCGGGCAGAAGTTTTAATTTTTCCCTTATTACGTCCATACTACACCAAAATATATTTTACCACAACGCTTTTATTTTTGCAATATATGTTGAATAAAAAAACGGCTTGCCGCATAATTCCGAAAAGGAATTATGCGGCAAGCCGAAAGAATTTTAATCAGCAGCCCAAAAACTCCACGCCCTTCAACATTACGTCGTTCACCGTGTCGTTCACGAGCGAATAGAAGATTATTTTGCCCTGCCTTTCGCACTTGACTATTCCCAGATTTTTCAACAGCCTTAGCTGATGCGAAACCGTGGTCTGATTGATGTCGAGCACGCGCGAGAGGTCGGTTACGCACATTTCGGAGATGGCGAGAGCCGACAACATCCGAACGCGCGTAGCGTCTGCAAAAATCGAAAAAAAGCAAACTATGCTGTCGAGCACTTCCCCCTCGGGAACGTACTCCTCTACAAGCTCCTTTGTGCGTCTGTCCAGAACCATCATATCCTGCATAAGCTCCCTCCTGAATAATGAAATTATAAGGGATGATATGTGAATACGTCAATATGATATTTTGGGCGGAAGTGTCGCAAAAGGGGACAGTTTGTCTTATTTGTTTTCGATTGACACTACGGTATAGCCCGCGTCGGTTATTACCTTTTTAATCTCGTCGTCAGAAATTTCTTCGCGGCTGCGGACTACCGCAGTCTTCTTTTTGAGTTTTACGTCGGCTGAAACTACGCCCGATACGGCGGACAACGCCTTTTCTACGCGAGCAGCGCAATGTTCGCAACACATACCGTCTACCGTTACTATCTTTTTCATAAATAAGTCTTCCTTTATTATGTTTTTATTCTTATATAAAAGCAGCCTCAGGGCGTTTCCCACCACGAACAGCGAGCTGAGTGACATACACGCCGCGGCTATCATCGGATTGAACGTAAAGCCCGCAAAGGCGAACGCGCCGGCAGCTACGGGTATCATAACCACGTTGTATATGAACGCCCAGAACAGATTCTGCTTGATATTGCGCACGGTTGCTTTACTTAAATCGAACACCGTATCCAGCGCCCTGACGTCCTCGGTGACGAGCACGACGCCTGCGGAATCTATCGCAACGTCAGTGCCCGAGCCTATGGCTATGCCAACGTCAGCCTGTTTTAAAGCAGGGGAATCGTTTATTCCGTCGCCGACCATAGCGACCGTTCCGCCAGCGCTCTGCAAATTGGCTACAGCCCTGAGCTTATCTTCGGGCATAACTTCGGCTATATAGTCGGCTATTCCCACGCTGTCGGCAACCGCCTTTGCGCAGGTTTTGTTGTCGCCCGTCAGCATTGCAACGCGCATGCCGCGCTTTTTTAAAAGTTCTACGGTTACCGCGGCTCCGTCCTTCAGACTGTCGGACACGGCGAACAGCGCAAGTACCTTTTTATCGTCTGCAAGATAAATCACCGTCTTGCCCTGCTTTTCCAGCCCCGATGCCGCCGAAGTCACCTTTTTATCGGTCTTTATGCGCGAAATCAGCTTTTCGTTACCCAAATAATAGGTTTTACCGCAGTACTCCGCCGTTGCGCCCTTGCCTATCTGATAGTTGAAATTTTTCACGTCGACCGAACGACCGCAATAATCTGTAATGCACTTTGCAAGGGGATGATTTGAGTTTTTTTCTATGCCGCAGGCAATTCCAAGAAGTTTCTGCCTTTCGCCGTCAAAGACCGTAAAGTCGCATACGGTGGGTTTTCCTACGGTCAACGTAGCCGTTTTGTCAAGAAGCACGCAGTTGACTTCGGAAAGAGTTTGCAGACTTTCTGCGTCCTTGTACAGGACGCCTAGCGAAGCCGCCTTACCCGTCGCCGTCATAATCGCAACGGGGGTTGCAAGGCCGAGCGCGCACGGACAGGATACGACCAGCACCGAGATGGCGTAGGTTATGCAGTGTTCGGGTTTGAACGCGCCGTCGACAATCAGCCATATAATAAACGTGAGCACGGCGATTGCCGAGACGGCTGGCACGAATATGCCCGCTATTTTATCGGCAAGTTTTTGAATGGGCGCTTTTGATGCGCCTGCTTCCCTTACCATTTTCACTATGCGCGAAAGAGTGGTGTCGCTGCCGACCTTTTGAGCTTTTACCTTGACTACGCCGCCCTTATTCAATGCGGCGGTAGTTACCGTGTCGCCTTCGGATATTTCCACGGGCAGACTTTCGCCCGTTATCGCCGACTTATCGACGAACGAGTGTCCGAAAATTACTTTTCCGTCCACGGGAACGTATTCGCCCTGTTTAACTATGACGATATCGCCGACCACAACCTGACTTGCAGAGATTGTAATCTGCTCGCCCTCTCTTTCTACCGTAACGGCGTCTGGAGCGAGCTTTAACAGTTTTTCAATCTCGTTGCCTGTGCGCTTTTTAGCCTTTTCTTCCAGCCATTTGCCCACGTCTACCAGGGCTAAAATCATAGCCGCGCTTTCAAAATGCAGGTTCATTGCGTTGGACATGGGGTCCATGCCGACGAAAATCAGGACCGTGAGCACGACAGAATAGATAAACGACACTCCCGAACCGAGAGCGACCAGCGTATCCATATTGGGAACGCGCCTTATAAGAGCGACAAAGCCCTTTGTGAAGTATTGATAATTAATGCCGACGACTGCGGCGGAAATTATTGCCTGCCAGAGTGCAAACCATCGGCAATCGCCTGAATGCGGGTCTAAAAAGCTCGGCAGAGGAAAGCCGAACATGTGCCCCATGGAAACGTACATCAGCGGCAAAAGCAGACAGATTGAAATTATAAAACGTATAAACAGCTTTCTGTCTGCATTGTCTGCTTTGGAAGAAAGAACAGGCTGTTCGTCGAAAACGCCGTAGCCGAGCGACTTAACGACCGAAAAAATACTGTCCTCGCCGACAGAATTTTCGTCGAAATCGACCTTCATGCTCTTGCCCATAAGGCTGACCTCAACGCTGTTTACGCCGTCGATTTTGCCTACGGCGCGCTCTATTCCCGACGAACAGGCAGAACAGGTCATACCGGTCACCGAATACGTCTTTACCAATGCGTTTTCTCCTTTACTTGATTGTTTACATTTTAGCATTTAATTCCTAGTTTGTCAATAGGAATTAAATGTAAGAAGAAGACAACTTTAGCAAAATCAGGCGGACGAAAAACGGACCCCGAAAATTCGGAGCCCGTCTGTTCATTTTTTATCTTAGTTTTTGCTTTCGGAAGTCTCTACAACCTGCTTCTTGTCGTAATATCCGCAGTTGGCGCATACTCTGTGAGCCTGCATCTGTTCGTGGCACTGAGGGCACTCTACCAACGTAGGCGCCGTAGCCTTGTAGTTTGCAAATCTCTTATTGGTTCTGCTCTTAGACTGTTTTCCCTTGGGTACTGCCATTTTATTACACCTCTCTAATTTTATCTTATAGGATTATTCGCCGCGGCAAGCCTTGCAAAGCAGAACTTTGGGTTGGCTGAACACGAAAGCGTCGCTTACTGCGACCGACAAATCGAGCCTTGCGCCGTCGTAATAATAATTGTCCGCGTCGTCTTTATCAGGTACGAACAGAACGTCTGTAACAAAGGTTATATCCTCTTCTGCGTTCTCAAGGCAATATGAACACTGACCCTTGAGTTTGTAGCTGAGCTTTAACGTTACGCCTACGCAATCGTCCTCGTAAATTTCGTATTCGCCTTCCGCTTTCAGGTCGCCTTCGACTTCAGTGAGCGGCAAAACGAGCTTGTCTTTGGGGGGCGCGCAGTCAAACGCAAACGTACCTACGTACTGTTTTTTGGCAATGAGTTTTTTGATATCCAATACCATAACCATACCGACTATGCAATTATATTATACGGGCAAAACTTTGTCAACTTATTTTAAAAGCGATTGAAGCTATTTTTATAAAATATGAGCGTTTTTGTTGCCCTTTTTATACGAGAGCGAGCGTCTCCCTTGCAATAACCAGCTCTTCATTGGTGGGAATTACAAGCACCTTAACTCTGCTGTCGGGGGAGGAAATTTCGCGAATAGCGCCCGTATTCTTGCCGGCGTTTGCCTTTTCGTCAAGTTTTACGCCGAGGAATTCAAGACCTTCGCATACGCCTGCGCGAACCGTAGGGGTATTTTCGCCTATACCTGCAGTGAATACTATGCAGTCGAGACCGCCCATAGCCGCAGCATATGCGCCAACAAACTTCTTGGTCTGGTAAGCGAACATATCGAGCGCAAGTTTACATCTTGCGTTGCCCTGCTTTTCGCCTGCGATTAAATCGCGGAAGTCGCTTGAAACGCCTGAAATACCCGCAACGCCGCACTTCTTGTTGAGGTAGGTTACCATATCAGCCGCGTTGAGACCCTTTTTGCGTGCAAGGAATTCAACAGCAGAAGCGTCGATACAGCCCGAACGCGTACCCATAAGCACGCCGTCGAGGGGCGTGAAGTCCATGGACGTATCTACGCACTTGCCGCCGTCGACAGCGGAGATAGACGAACCGTTGCCGAGGTGACAGGTAACGATTTTAACCTCTTCGGGCTTTTTGCCGAGATATTTTGCCGCTTCCTGAGAGACGAATTTATGCGAAGTGCCGTGCGCGCCGTACTTGCGGACGCCGTAAGCCTTGTAATCCTCGTAGTCGATACCGAACATATACGCTTTTTCGGGCATAGTCTGGTGGAACGAAGAGTCGAACACGAGAACCATAGGCGTGCCGGGCATAACTTCCATACAAGCGCGAAGTCCGGTTGCAGCCGCGGGATTGTGAAGAGGCGCGAGTTCAAAGGTCTTTTCTTCCAGGATTTTGATAACTTCGGGAGTAACCAGCGTGGGCTTTTTGAAATATTCGCCTGAAGCGACTACTCTGTGACCTACCGCGCCGATTTCGTCCATTGACTTGATAACGCCGATTTCGCCGTCCTGAAGAGCATTGAGAACCAACTCGATAGCGATTTTATGATTGGGCATATCCTGCTCGTAAACCTTTTCCTTGCCGTTGCCCTTAGCCTTTAAGAGCGAACCGGGAATGCCTATTCTTTCAACGCCGCCCTTTGCGAGTACGGCTTCGGTTTCCATATCGATGAGCTGATATTTGAGCGAGGAGCTACCTGCGTTTACAACTAAAATTTTCATTATTAATACCCCTTGTAAATTATTCTGCCTGAAGTGCGGTAACAGCTACGGTCGCAACGATGTCGTCTACGTCGCATCCGCGCGAAAGGTCGTTCAAAGGCTTTGCAAAGCCCTGACATACGGGACCTATTGCCATATAGCCGCCGAAGCGCTGAGCGATTTTATAGCCGATATTGCCCGCGTTGATGTTGGGGAATACGAATACGTTTGCATGACCTGCAACAGCCGAACCGGGAGCCTTAAGCTGACCTACTTCGGGAGCAACCGCCGCGTCGAACTGGAATTCGCCGTCGAGCGCGAGGTCGGGAGCCATTGCCTTTGCAAGCGCGGTAGCTTCCTGTACCTTGGGTACGCTCTTGAAGAACTTGTCGTCGTTGCCGCTTCCCTTGGTCGAGAACGAGAGCATTGCAACTCTGGGTTCGATTCCTGCAATAGCCTGAGCGGTCTTTGCGGAGGAAACCGCAATATCGGCAAGCTGCTGTGCGTCGGGTTCGATATTGATAGCGCAGTCTGCAAACACCGCTACGCCGTCGGGGTTGTAGGGGTTATTTGCGCCTTCGGGAGCAATCATAATAAAGCAGCTGGAAACAGTCTTTATTCCGGGAGCGGTCTTAACAACCTGCAGTCCGGGACGGAGAGTGTTTGCCGTGGAGTGGCAAGCGCCCGAAACGTAGCCGTCTACGTCGCCTGCTTTGAGCATAAGCGCGCCGAACATAGTTCTATCCTTTGCCTGCTTAAGCGCTTCCTCTTCGGTCATACCCTTTGCCTTTCTTGCTTCATATAAGATATTGGCGTAGGTCTGCGTCTTGTCGGACGTAAGGG
>JBJEUZ010000228.1:0-5956 GCA_051884095.1 Candidatus Coproplasma sp. | reverse complement strand
CGGTAAACCTTTAAAAGTTTGCCTATATCTGATACGATTTCATCCTCGCTGTAATAAGACTGAGCCGCTTCGTAGCCCAGATCCATAATATTCGCCGACTCCGCAGCCTTGATGACCAGCGACATTGTAAAGCTGTCTGACAAGTATTTATATTCCGTGTCCTTACTGTTCTCGTACGAATATTCGCGCTTTTCGTAGTTGATTTTGTTTGAGAATATGAAGTCGGGGAACTCTTCTGAAAGTCTTGCAAGCAAGCTCTTGCACGCGGGAACCATCTGTCCGTCGCCGAAAATGTTGTGCGTTGCGTCTACGCTTCTGACTTTACCTTCGGCAAGAGTGCAAGGATACGGAATGCCCTGCGCGAGCTTTTCTTCTGCGCTTTTAACAAGCGCGGACTGGTCGCAGTCGCCTATCTGACCCGCAATACCTATCTTTCCGTCGTCGAATACCCTTATTACCGTCTGCAAATCGTTGTTTACGCGGAGCGAATCGACCTTGCTGTTGGAAACGTTTACGCTGTAAGAGAGCGTTTTATCTATAATTTTTTCCTGTTCCATATCTCTCTCCTTTATTGAACGTTCATCTTTGAAATGCTAACGTAGGGTCCGCCGAAACTTACGTTGAGCGGGAACTGCTCCATCTTGCCGCAGCCGCCGAACGCGGAGGAGTGAACCTCAACCTCGTTGGAAAGCCCGTCGATGAGATTAAGCGTTTCGAATACGTTACCCGTAATGACCGCAATCTTTACGGGACGTGCAATTTTTCCGTCTATTATTTCATAGGCGCGGGAGGGCGCGATTGTAAACGTGCTCATACCCGAACCGTGCTTATAGTCGTGAATATAGTAGCCGTGCTTTATTCCTGCAAACAGCTCTTCCTTAGTCTTGTCGCCGCCCTCGATAACCGTGCTGGTCATTCTCACTATGGGTTCGAAGTCAGAGCTGCAGGCGCGGGCATTGCCCGTGAGCTCTTCGCACAGATCCACGGCGGTAGTTGCGCTGTGAAGTCTGCCTGAGAGCACGCCGTTCTTAATAAGGTAGGTCTTTTGAGTCTTTGTTCCCTCGTCGTCGAAGGGAACGTAGCCGGACCCAAGCTCCTCTCCGCTGTCGTAGATGGAGAGAATATCCGCGCCGACCTTAGCGCCGAGCGCCCATTCCCTGCGCATAGTTTCGTCGCCTATCATAAAATCGGCTTCCGACTTATGTCCGAACGATTCGTGAGCGAACACGCCCGCCGTAAGCGGCGAAAGAATTACGGGATACACGCCGGGGGTTACGGGCTTTGCGTTTAACAGGTAGTCCTCGCATTCGGCGATAAACTTTTCAATTTCTCCGTCCTTTAACGCAAGGTCGGCAAAGAGCGACTTGGTATTCATCTGATTGCCGTCGAAGGTCTCTTCGCCGTTTGCCATAGATACGACGTAAGCCGTGCCGCAGTGCTGATAGTCGTACTTGATATCCGCGCCCTTAGACGAATAAAATTCGTACGAGCTGTATCTGTCGGCATAGCGCGAAACGTACATTTTTACGTACTGCGAAGCAGAAAGGGCGGCGTGCGCGGAAATTAAGAGCGCCTGTTTTTGCGATAAATCTATATCCTTTACGCTGCAATCTTTAAATCTTTCGACGGTTTTAACGTTGACTTCGAATTTTTTAACGATGGGATTAAGGTCAATATCGGGGTTCGGGGTAGCGTTTGCATAGAGAGCGTCCAGCTCGCCCTGCAAATCGTCGAGTTTATACGTGGAGGAATAATACCACATATTTCCGTCGAATACCCTGATGAAAGCCTTTTTGACCGTAGTGGTCTTGCTCTCTTCAAGCTGTCCGTTGCGGTAACCTATCGAGGTGGTAAACCTGTCCTCGATTCTCACGTCGGCGTAAAAGCCGTCTTTGAATTTCAGCATAAAATTTATCCTTATAAAATTATTATTATAATAAATAATAAACCGCGCGACGCGCGGTTAATCATAATTATACAATAAATTTAATTTTTAGCAACGTACCCGTAATAGAGCGCGTTTACCTTGTCCTTAAAAAGTTCAGCAACGGCGTTGCGGTCAAGCCCTTGCTCCTTGAGCGAATGAAGATATTCGGGTTTGCCTATTATCAGCCTGTTTGCGCTTTGGCTGTAATAGACTGGATAGACAGGCAAATCGGTCTTGGTCTTGCGGTAGTAGTTATCCGCAAGCATTACAAAGCCGGGAAAGAACTTTTCCATTACGTCCTTGTAGCCTTCGTCAGAATCCTCGGGAAATACAAGCACCGCTGTGCCGTCCTTTAAAACTTCAACGCTGTCGTTAAGCGTTGAGGCAAAACGCGCGTCTGTATAGGTGGGCAAAAATTTCATTCCGCGGTAGAAAAATATGGAAAAGAACGCATCGAATGTTGCCAAAAATGACGAACGAAATTTACCAAAGCCCTTCTTTTTTATATAGAACACGTCGCGAAGATAAGCTCTGCGCGAGCGGTAGTTGCCCAGCATTTCGTGAGCGCCCCATTTGGCGTTGCGCACGGGCAAATACAACTCCATAATCACCGCGCCGCGTTTGGCGCAGTGATTGGAAACAAATATTGCCCGTTCCTCCACTCTTTCACACTCAGAAATGAGTTCGGGACGCCTGTAAAAGGGGCGGATAAATAGCTTTACAATGGCAAAGAAAGGTTGCTTTTTCTTTGGTAGCTTAAATGCTGTTTTATTTTTACTCACAATATCCTCGGTTTAAGCCTTGTAGGTAACTTCGTCGCCGAAGAAATAAACGGCAAGAGTGCCGGGACCTACAGACGCGCCGATGATGGGTCCGATATAGTCGAAATAGACCTCGATATTCTTATCGGGCAGAAGCGAAACAATCTGCTGTCTGAATTGTTCGCCCTCTTCGGGGCTGTCTGCGTGCAGAACGGCTACCTTCTGATAGGGAAACGCACGATACTCCTGCGTAAACAGCTGAGTAAGGCGCTTGGTAGCGGCTGCGCGACCCTTTACCTTTTCGGCCGCAACGTTCTGGCCGTTGGCGTCGGATATTATGATAGGTTTGATTTTAAGCATACCGCCGAAAACCGCGCTGGTTGCAGAAACTCTGCCCGCCCTCTTCAGATATACCAAATCGTCCGCAGTTGCGTACTGATGAACTTTTAACTTGTTCTCTTCGATAAAAGACGCGGTTTCTTCTATAGTTTTGCCTTCGGCACGAAGCTCGGATGCGACTATGCTGAGGAAACCTAAGCCCATACAGGCATTTAAACCGTCGATACAGATAATCTTAGCCTCAGGATGAGCGGCAAGAACTTCGTCGCGAGCAACCGTGCTAGCCTTGAAAGAGCCCGAAAGTGCGGACGAGCAGGAAATCGAGAGCACGTCTAAGCCGTCGGATACGTATTTTTCAAACGCTTCCTTATATTCGGAAGAATTTACCTGAGCGGTTGTAAAGCGTACGCCCTTGCGCATCTTATCGTAAAACTCCTTGACGGGAATATAT
Organism: Candidatus Coproplasma sp.; assembly: GCA_051884095.1. Lineage (GTDB taxonomy): Bacteria > Bacillota > Clostridia > Christensenellales > Borkfalkiaceae > Coproplasma. Next base: position 2,478 of record JBJEUZ010000228.1, on the reverse strand, counting down.
TCCCAATCAAGGCTGGCGGGGATATCGTTGCCGTCATAGATTAAGCGCATAGGCATATATTCAACGTCGTATTTTGTGCGGAGCTCCTTGTTGAGGTCGCTGCATGAATCGGTTAAAATTACGAATTTCTTCATATAAATTTCCCTTAATGTTCTTTATTTTATTGATAATATTTTATTTTTCTATCATAAACTTAAAATAAACTTAAAAAAAATTGTCGAAATAACTCTAAATGAAGCAAAAAATATCCGAAGCGTTTATTTGCTTCGGATATTAAATAAATTCGAGATTAATCTGTAAGCCGAGTTCTGTCGAGTACGGTTATCTATCTAGACCTGCGGTCGCCCGCAGGTTCAAGCGATGTTAACGGATACGGACGGACGGGCAGCCCCGACTATTTAAAGCCAGTCCGTATCCCAATCTTGCGTCGGGTGGGGTTTAATTGGCTGGCGGCGTTACCGTCGCCACGGTGAGCTCTTACCTCGCCATTCCAACCTTACAGGCAGATAAGCCTGCGGTATATTTCTGTTCACTTTCCTTAAAGTCGCCTTCACCTGCCGTTAGCAGGCACCCTGCCCTGCGACGCTCGGACTTTCCTCACGCAAATTTCTTTGCCCGCAACCGTATAATTAACTCGAATTGTACCCCTATTTTAGCATAAATTTAAAAATAAAGCAAAAGTATTTTGCACTTTATATTGATTTTTAAGAAAAAATATCTTAGAATATATTTGCAGTATTTTATACAGGAGTAAGTTATGAAGAAAACAAAGATAATTTGCACTTTGGGCCCTGCAAGCGAATCGGAGGACGTTCTCTCCGACCTTATCGACGCAGGCATGAACGTTGCAAGACTCAATTTTTCACACGGCACTCACGAGGAACACGCAAAGAAGATTGCCACGATTAAAAAAGTAAGAGATAAAAAGAAGGTTCCCCTGCCCATTCTGCTGGACACAAAGGGCCCCGAATTCAGAATTAAGACGTTTGAAAACGGTAAAATTACCTTAAGGGACGGCGATACGTTCACTTTTACCACCGAAGATATTATCGGCGACCAGAAAAAGGTTTCGGTTTCGTTCAGCGGAATATGCGAACAGATGAACCCCGGCGATAAAATTCTTTTAAATAACGGACTTATGGTATTCGAAGTCATCAAGGTCGATAAGCCCGACGTTATCTGCCGCACGATTATCGGCGGCGAGCTGTCAAACAGAAAGTCTATGTTCTTCCCCGATAAGGAACTTGATATGGTTTACCTTTCGGAACAGGACAAAGCCGACCTTAAATTCGGCGTAGAACAGGGCATCGACTTTGTTGCCTGCTCGTTCGTTTCAAAGGCTCAGGACGTCATCGACGTGAGAAACTGGCTGAGAAAATGCGGAGACACAAACGACGAGATTGAAATTATCGCAAAAATCGAGAGCCGCGCAGGCGTAAACAACCTTGAGTCAATTATTGACGCTTCCAACGGAATAATGGTTGCGCGCGGAGATTTGGGCGTGGAAGTGCCCTTTGAGGAATTGCCCGCAATTCAAAAGACCATTATCAATAAATGCCGTATACGCGGCAAGCGCTCGATTACCGCTACCGAAATGCTTGAATCTATGATTAAGCAACCTCGCCCCACCCGTGCGGAGATTTCGGACGTGGCTAACGCCGTTTACGACGGCTCTTCGGCAATAATGCTCTCGGGCGAGACCGCAGCCGGCGCTTATCCCGTTGAAGCGGTAAAGGCAATGGCAAAGATTGCGGCACAGGCTGAAGCCAACACCAAATATATAGCCTACATCGAGGACAGCGAATATCACATCAAAAACCTTGCCGAAGCGCTTTCGCACTCGGCGTGCACTCTTGCGCAGGACATCGGCGCAAAGGTTATCGTAGTCTGCACGCGTACGGGCGGCACCGCAAGAACGGTTTCTCGCTTCCGTCCCATGATTGATATTATTGGTATGACGACGGACGAAAGGGCTTACCGCAAACTTGCGCTCTCCTGGGGCGTTATACCCGTTATGAGCGAGGAGTTCTATTCTGTAGACGTACTCTTCCACTATGCAAAGCGCGCAGCCATCGACACGGGACTTGTAAAGAAAGGCGACAAAATCGTACTCACGGGAGGCACTCCCAACGGTAAGAGCGGCAACTCCAACCTTATCAACGTTGAAACCATTATGTAATGTAGATTGTCGACGTTTACCCGTATAAACCGATACAAACGAATGACCCCCGAATTTATCGGGGGTCTTTTTTTATACAAAAAATACGGCGGGCAAAATGCCCGCCGATTTTTTGTTCAGTTCATCCCGTTTAAGGTAGCTTTTTATTTTGCCAACTTAACGTAAGGGCTGGGAAGCACGCCGTTAACGTCATCGACGAAAGTCCATACGCTGCCGTCTTTGCCGATATCGAAGCGCGAGTAATTCAGCCAGAAGTCCTTGCTGTATACTTTAGGCAAGCCCTCTTCGCCTTCTTCTAC
>JBJEUZ010000227.1:0-5989 GCA_051884095.1 Candidatus Coproplasma sp. | reverse complement strand
GTTAAGATGCTGTGCAGCTCTGTAAAAAGATTGCGCCATATTTTTAAATTCCGAGGTCTGGTCGGCTATGCTTTTTAACGAATCATAGCTTAGTTTCGACGCCTCGTCCGTTACGTTTGACTGCATATTTGAACGCAGCGAATTAATCAAAAGCGTTAAACGTTCACCGTATTTTATAATTTCATCCCTTCTTGCCGTCAAAGAGTTTCCGTAGTTTAACAGTAATTTCGAGGAAGAAATTTTAATTCTGCCCCTTGCTGTCGTATCGTCGCCGAAAGAAAGATATTTATTTATCATAACTACGGCGTTCTTGGCCTTTTCGCCAACCGATTTTATGTCTGTCAAGTTCTCCTGACGGCTGCGCATATTGCTATTGAACGACGATATATAGCTTTTCAAACCGCTAAGATTGGTTCTGTACGAACTGACGGCGCTCTCTATATCGTTGCGCCTGGACCTTAAGCCGCCCAGAATGGCGTTCAACCTGGAATTTGCATTCTGTATACGCGAAATCTCACTGCTATAGTTGCTGATTTCGTTGTTTATTGAAGAAGGATCTCCCCCCTCGGGAAGATTGTTTAACTTTGACTGCAAGTCGCTGATTCTGTCCGAATACGTCCTTATTTTGGCACTGTTCTGGCTTAAGACGTAAGAGGCGGTGGAAATATCGCCGTCGATTGTGCACAGGTTTCTCTCCCCGACCTGCACGGCAAGCTCTGCATTTTTAATTATAATTTCAAAGGCGGAATTAATCTCGCGGCAAGCCGTCTGAACGTCGTTGACGTATTTTTCCGCATCCCCGATAAACTTATCGATATCGATTATACTGCAATCTATCCCCGACATAAGATTACATCCTCAAGCTGTTAATTTCGCTGCTGCGACTTCTGTATTCAACCTGTTTGCAGTTAAACAACTCTGCATACCTGCCGACTTTGTCCCACGCCAATCTGACGGCAGTTGCACAACCGTCTGCTTCTTTCCTGAATTTATTGTTTACAGACTCCCCTACTTCGTCGTCCCAACTGCCTCTTCTGAATTCAGGCAATTTGTTATAATATACCTCGGCGGTTGTTTCGCTAATGCCGCCGTAGGCTTCGCTGTAAACGGGTATGGATATGGAACTCATGATTCACCTGCCGCCCTGAGGTCAGCCAAAAACTTGGCGAGCTGTAAAGATACGTCGTCAAGATATTCCTTAAGCCCTTTGCAGGTCTCCAAAGACGTTTCGATGGTCTTGATTTTAGCGGTCATCGAGCCGAAAAATTTATCGTATCCTTCTCCGCTCCAACCGTGACCGAGGTCGACAAGCGACTTTTTTAAACTTGCCAGTTCGGCATTCATATTCTTGTTGTACTCTTCGAGCTGAGACGCAAAATTTTTAACTACCCTATCTATGTTTTCGGTATTTGAAATTATTTCGTTCGACATTGTTTATTCCTCCTGTATCAATTCATCTCTTCCTCTTCGAAGCAATCTCGGCTTTTGCGCTTGACTCCAATTTCCCCATACCCTTTGCAGAATTTTGAACAAGCGCCAACTTCGTATCGATTTCCGAACGAATACTTTCAAGCGTTGCTTTGACGGTTTTTACCATTGACTTTGTTTCCTCGGATACGTTATCCTGCATCGTTGCGGAATAATGACCTACTGCTATTGTCAATTTTTCATTCAACTCGTTCATCTTTTGCAGACTTGCATCCATTTTTCGCTTTTGTGCAAGCATAATATCAGGCGACCAGTTTGCCATTCAGATTATCTCCTTTACAATACTTTATTTCAATCAACGCCCTCTGGTCGGACGTGAGTTTGCCTTGCGGCTAGTTTTTTATTTCATACGAATTTCCAGAGCGTCCCACCACTCCTTCGCTTCTTCATACGAATAATCGTACAGTCTTACCGACATTCTGGCGGGGAAGAGATAACAGCCGTTGGCGTTGTTGCTCTTTTTGGAATCTTTCGACGTCAAAACGTCGAAAGAACCGTACACTGCATAATCGAGGCACTTCTTATCCCCGTCGATTTTCAACAGATCGTTAAGTTCGTCGTAGATGACCGAGCTGGTAATAGTAAATATTTTGTTGCGGTTACCTTCTTTATGTAAACTTAAAAGCGCCGATTTCGCGTCGCTTAACGTCAAAGTTTCCTGCGTTACAGCTTCCGCGCCTTTTTGGGCAGGAATAGCCTTCATACCGAGCAAAAAGGCAGGGGGAGTTATGCCCTTTGCTTTTACGGATTCAAGCTGTTTTTGATATTCCGAAGCCCCTTTGTCTTTGGTTTCCTCATTGATTGACGGAATGGTTGCAGACAGAGCGTCGCCCTCTCTTCCCATCCACTCTATTTCATGTATTATTACAAGCAGAGGTTCTTTATTCGACCGCCTTCCCCTGTTTAAAGACACAAGACGTTTGATTATTTCTCTTTTGCCATGAACGTGTTCTATATAGTCCTTCAGGAACGGCTTTTTATCTATTATCTTGCCGAAGCAGGTATCGAACGCCCTAGAATCCTCGTCATCACAGAACAAAACCCGAGGGGTATTCTTTTTGAATAATGAAAGATGCGCGCATTGAAATAAAAATGCAAAGGCAGCGTTGCTCTCTATGCGGCAAAGAGCAGCGTCGTTTGCAAACGCAAAATAGTTATACTGCGTTTTGACCTGAGAGGCAAAGTCGAGATACGCTTTGCGAGGTGATGAATTGGAAACGCCTATTGCAAGAGGGTACTTATCCTTTAACGCCTCGATTGAACCGCTGGTTTCAAATTCGTGTTCGTTATCGTATCCTGCCTTACAAGCTAAAACGCTGTATTCGTACTCTTCATCCCACGTGCGATACTCGCCCTCACCGTTCAGCTTTTTGGAACTCAACGTTCCGATAACGGTCTGGTTGCCGTAAGTTTTGCCGTAATTTTTTCTATATTTATCGCGTATTTCTTTTGCCGTATCGCGCATCATAACGGCTTCCGCATCATTATCTTTTATGTCGGTTTTGCCGCAGAATGCCATGCGCACCATCTCGGGTTTACTGCTACTGTTGGTAGCGCATAGGGCGTAACCCTTTTTGGGCACCTCGCTTTTACCTTCCTTTATCATGGGATACAGCGATTTCAAATTGGTTAATTTGGAATCGAACATATCATCGAATTTACTATCCTTCTGAAGAAAATAAGCGATTCTGTTGTTAATCTGCCCCATAATGCCGCTCGGCAATTCAGGTTCGGGACCGCAGAAAATCAAGCCTATGCCGAATGCGCGTGCACGCTTTATAATCTTATCCAAAGTCGCCTTTACGTCAGCGGACAGCCCGTAATCGTCTTCCCCGACGTTCAGCATATTTCGGTATTCGTCGATTATGACGTAAATCTGGGGTAATTTCTCCCCTATACCTTCTTCCACAACGTGTTTATTGTAGTCATAGAATTTGCCCTTCACCGCCCTCTCGTTGCACAATTCGTCAATATACTTTACAACGTCAAGCGCATTTTCGGCGCGGGCGCGTAAAGACAAGTACTTTACGTGCGGAAGATACAGATTATTTGCGTTTTTCTTATCGTATTGATAATTGCTGAATTCGGTTGAACTTTCTGAAGATTTAAAATCTATTAAATGGAATTCAAGTTCGTCGGGAGCATACTTCATAGCGCCGCTCATCATAAGCGTATGCAGAACTGCGGATTTACCCGTACCTGTCGTTCCGACTATAAGCGTAAAGGGATACGGCATTTTTTCGGTACTGGTCGTATAGTAATACGTGGAGCCGTCTTCATATTTACCGATAGGTATTTCTATTTTTTTATAGAAAGGCACCTTAGCTTCCCTTTCAATTATTTCGTTTAGATAGAAGGCGTCAGACGAAGCCTTTACGGTTACGTTCGTCTTATTCAACTGCGCTTTCGCCCTTTCGTTGGCAATTCTCGCCTGAATGATCTTTTTGAATTGCTCTCTCGAGAACGATTCGCCCCCGCAGAGTTCAAATTGCTTTTTATCGCAACTTCCTATTCCCTTCTCGTTAATTGAAATAAACTTGGTTCCCAGTTCGGCAAAATCAAGCTGTTTGCGTTCGCCATAATTGCCAATACTCTCGTTCTGCCCGAAAATCATTGCAAATATGCCAACCTTGCCGCCGTTTTTCAACAAGGATTCAAGACTTTCTACGTTTCCGTTATTAATCAGCTCGGGGAATCCGTTTATCAGCAAAAGGATATACTCCTTGCGCCCGTCGGGATTGTTCTTGTTGAAATCAGCTATATTGTTCACGCGCGGGGTCGCCGAACGAAACGCCGACAAACGCGCCGATTGTTCGTCGACAAGCCGTTTCAGCAGTCTGTCGGTTGTATCTGCGTCTGTGGCGACCTTCTTATCGCCCTCCGTCGCCCTGAAAATATTGTTATGAATTTCTAATGCGGGAGCAAGAACAGGGGTGATTTTCGTATTCTCAATCGCGGCAAAACGAATTTCGTTCTGCCCGAATTCCAAAGCCGCACGAATTAACATACTTTCGATTTTATCATAAAACCTGTCGTCGTTTCCGTAGGATTGCGAGACCTCGATAAACGCGGAGCCTTTCCCCTCCTTCGCTTCAAGCGCAAAAAGGGTTCTTACAAAATCCGAAGCCTCGCCGAAATATCCGACGGGCACGGTGCGGGAATATTTTATTTTTCCGCTTTTCTCGCGCTCTGAATATTCCTCGGCGGACAGACAACCGTCCTTCTTCTCCGCCTCGACGCTGGTTTTAATCTCGCTTGTCAAAGCCTCTATTTCTGTCTGAATTTCTCTCTTTCTGGCTTTGAGTTCAGCCTTTTCGGAACGCACCGCCCTCTCTTTTAAGCGAACTAATTCATCCTGCATTTTATCCGCTTCGTCAAAAATTCCGTACAGCGTATGCAGGGACTTTCCCATTTCCGCAATATATTTGGGAGAAACGCCGTTTTCCGACATATATTGCAAACAGTAATTAATTCTCTCTATCTGGTTGTCCGCCACGTCGGAGGCATTATCGCGATTGAAAGGAAAGCGTGTGATTTTGCCGTTATATACAATTCTGCCGTCCTCAATGACTAAAAGATTCTGACTGAGTTTGACTACCTTAATCAACACTCCGCTGATTTGTCTTAAATACGTTTTAACCGTATTTTTTAATTGTTCTGACAAATTTACTGTTTGCAGATTGTCGGACTTGTTCAACTTTTTATCAATTTCTGATAATTCGTTTTGAAGATGCTTTAACTTTTCTACTTTGGATGCCGTATCCTTTTTCATTTTATCCGCCTTAAAATTTAACTGGAATTTAAAAATAATGACTGTTCTAATCGTAAGTAATAAATTAATTCATATTATTTTCAAGCACTGATTGTGAACTGAAGATATTTTTTACTGAAAATTCGTTTAAATTAATCCTGAAAACGTCCACTATGAAAATCATATAAACGTCCATAATAAAATTTTATCATATTTTGTCATTTAAGTCAATTGTCAGCTAAAAATTGCATCAAAAAGATGCCCCACTCGACGCCATTGGCAACCCAACAAATTTACTCATCAGAGTTGCGTTTTTTCATTAGTAAAAAGAGTATAAAATAATCCAAAAATCAAGGCGGAACGTCAACACGGGCGAAAGCGCAAAGGCTAAAACGTGCATTCTTATTTGCGCTCGCTCTTCTCGAACAGCCAAACAGCGCACCACACTGTTTTGAAAACCCTGCCTTGAACTCTCGGGCGTCGAATCGCTAAGCACTTTCGGCGCGGTAGAGCTTAACGGCACAGTAAAGCCGCGTTCTATCTAGTCCTCTTTTTCCTATTCAATAAACGCGGCCTGACCAGAAAGTCATTTAATACTTCCGGATTATGAACGTGAACAGGCGGAACCTCCACGCCATTCTCACCGGAATGGCTCCGCTTGTTGAACTTGAAGGTACAGGGCGGTTTAAAAACACCCCGATTTCGGGCGTTTTTAATCAAAAATCGCTTAAAATCAGCCGTTTTTGAAAC
>JBJEUZ010000226.1:0-6083 GCA_051884095.1 Candidatus Coproplasma sp. | reverse complement strand
GGCAGGCTTATGCCTTCTTCCGCATAGGAAAGAATAGCGCTAATCTCGCTTCCCGATAAACCTCCGTCGGGGGTAAAGAACTTAAGCCCGTTCATATTGAAAGGCAGGTGGGAAGCGGTTATCATTATCGACGCGTCGCAACCCCAAGCTTCGTCCTTTAACAGCATAAACATAGAAGGAGTAGAGCTAAGTCCGCAGCCGATAGCGTCGCACCCGCAGGATAAAACCGTTTCCTTAACGATGGCAAATATGACTTCGTTGGAAATTCTGCAATCGTAACCGATTGCAATTTTAGGCGTCTTTTTGCCGCTCTTTAAGGACAGCCATTTCAAAAAAGCCCTGGTGATATCGCCCAACGCTTCGCGCGTTAAGGTTACGTCGTCTTGTTCTGTTGAAACGGCAACGCCGCGTACGTCGCTACCGCTTTTAAGGTGCATATACGATTTTCTTTCCATAATACCTACATTATACAATAAACTCAAGTATATTTCAACTGTTTAGGGCGTAAAATTCGTCTAAAATAGATATACAAAATTTTTGCTTGGGTGCGTTTAAACACTTTATTTTTTATACGGCTTGTGATATAATCACAATAATATATTCGAAAGGATTGTTAAAAAGAGAAATTATGGCAAAGGAATCATTTGTAGAAAATATTGCAGATATCGAAACGGACTTCCCCCAGTGGTACACCGACGTCTGCAAAAAGACTCAGCTCGTCGACTACGGTCCCGTAAAAGGCACTATGGTCATTCGCCCTTACGGCTACGCTATATGGGAAAATATTCAGCACGAAATGGACGCTCGTTTTAAAGCTACGGGCGTGCAGAACGCTTACTTCCCCCTGCTTATTCCTATGAGCTTTTTCACTAAGGAAGCAGAGCACGTGGAAGGGTTTGCGCCCGAAGTTGCAGTCGTAACCCACGCAGGCGGCGAAGAGCTTGCCGAGCCTTTGGCAATTCGCCCTACGAGTGAAACGATTATCGGCAATATGTATTCAAAGTGGCTGCAGTCCTATAGGGATTTGCCCATTTTAATCAACCAGTGGGCAAACGTTATGCGTTGGGAAAAGACCACCCGTCCCTTCCTTCGCACTTCCGAGTTCTTGTGGCAGGAAGGTCACACCGTCCACGCCACCGAAGAAGAGGCTATGGAAGAGACGATGAAGATGCTTGGCGTATATAAGGAATTTGCCGAAAATTGTCTTGCTATTCCCGTAATCTGCGGCAAAAAGACCGAAAAGGAAAAGTTTGCCGGTGCGGTCGCAACCTTCGGTATGGAAGCTATGATGAAGGACGGCAAGTCCTTGCAGGCAGGCACTTCGCACTATCTCGGTCAAAACTTTTCAAAGGCGTTCGATATAAAGTTTCTCGATAAGGACGGCGCGCAGAAATACGGCTACACCACCAGCTGGGGCGTTTCTACCCGTCTTATCGGCGCCATTATTATGGCGCACGGCGACCAGCGCGGACTTGTCCTTCCCCCCGTCGTAGCGCCCACTCAGGCGGTAATCGTTCCCATCGCGGCAAAGAAGGGCGGCGTTCTGGAAGCCTGCGAAAAAATTGAAAAACAGCTTAAGGACGCAGGCGTGCGCGTGCTCACGGACGTTTCGGATAATTCCCCCGGCTGGAAGTTCAACGAATGGGAAATGCGCGGCGTGCCCGTAAGAATAGAGGTAGGACCCCGCGATTTAGAGGCGGGCAAGGTTATGCTCTTCCGCAGGGACACCTGCGAAAAGGCGTCCTACGACCTTGAAAACGTCGTTTCCGACGTGCAGAATCTGCTTTCCACCGTACAGAAGGATATGCTTGAAGCGGCGAGAGCCCGCCGCGACGAGCGCATAGTAGACGCCGACACAATGGACGAACTGCTTGCCGGCGTAGAGGGCGGAAACTTCGTAAAGGCAGGCTGGTGCGGCTGCCGCGAATGCGAGGACGCAGTCAAGGCAAAGACAGCTGCAACGGCAAGGGTATATGCCGAAGAGGATTCGCACGAAAACTGCGTGGTCTGCGGCAAAAAGGCAAAGCATACCATAATATTTGCAAGAGCATATTGATTTATCGGTTAAGTTTATTAATTTATCCGCCGAGCGGCTAACAAAAGCCGCTCGGCGGTAGTTTTATACAGCAGATTATAGCTATTAAGTTTTTCACAACATTTACACGGCACGCCCGTTTGATTTCATTTTTCAACGCTTGATTTATAGCGCAAAACGTGATATACTAAATACATACCAAATTAAGGAGATAATTTTATTATGGAAATGAAAGATTTCAGGCTTGACGGCAAAATCGCCCTCGTTACGGGTGCATCGTACGGTATCGGCTACGCTATAGCTAAGGGTATGGCTGCCGCAGGCGCAATTATTACCTTCTGCGACATTAAGCAGGAACTTGTAGATAAGGGGCTTGCCGCTTACGAAGCCGACGGCATCAAGGCTTACGGCTACGTATGCAACGTCTGCGACGAAGAAGCTGTAAACGCTATGGTTGCCCGCATTGAAAAGGAAGTGGGCGTTATCGATATCCTTGTAAATAACGCAGGCATAATCAAGAGAATACCTATGTGCGAAATGTCCGCGGCAGAATTCAGACAGGTTATCGACGTTGACCTCAACGCGCCCTTCATCTGCGCAAAGGCAGTAATTCCTTCAATGATTAAGAAGGGTCACGGCAAGATCATCAACATCTGCTCTATGATGAGCGAACTCGGCAGAGAGACGGTTTCCGCTTATGCGGCTGCAAAGGGTGGTCTTAAAATGCTCACCCGCAACATCTGCTCTGAATACGGCGAATACAACATTCAGTGCAACGGCATCGGCCCCGGCTATATCGCAACCCCTCAGACCGCGCCTCTCCGTGAACGTCAGCCCGACGGCTCGCGTCATCCCTTCGACAGCTTCATTATAGCTAAGACCCCCGCAGGTCGTTGGCTTGAAGCGGAAGAGCTTGCAGGTCCCGCGGTGTTCCTCGCTTCCGACGCTTCCAACGCGGTAAACGGTCACATTCTCTACGTCGACGGCGGTATCCTCGCTTATATCGGCAAGCAGCCCAAATAATTTAGGTAAAATCACTACCGTCCGATAGGACAAGGCTATATAAAAACGGCATTTTTTGCCTATAAAAGTTAAAATTCAGGCGAAGTTGTTAAAAATTCCGCCTGATTTTTTATTTGTAAGATTAGTAAGGAAAGTAAGGAATATAAAAATTTATAAATAAATCTGAAAATAAATAATTACCGAATTAAAGCCTTGCCGCAAGTTTTGTGGTAAATTTTCAACTAATAAAAATTCCCCCGACCGAAGTCGGGGGAATAAGTTTATTTAGGTTTTTAAGATACAGTCGCGACCTGCAAATTACTTGCCTGCAAGTTTCTTGTATCCTTCAAGACGAGCCTTAGCGGATTCCTCGGTCTGCTTGAAGAGTTCCGTGGCAACTTCAGCACCCTGAGTCTTAACAAGCGAAGCATAACGGGTTTCGCCTGCAAGGAATGCCTGGTAGTCGCCGGTGGGATCCTTGCTGTCGAGAGTGAATACTTCTCCTTCGGGATTGTATCTGTAAAGCTGCCAGTAACCGCAATCAACAGCCGCCTTTTCTTCAAGCTGGCTCTTGGTCATATTGATACCGTGGTTGATGCAAGGTGCATAGCAGATGATGAGCGAAGGTCCGTGGTATGCTTCAGCTTCGGTCAACGCCTTAAGGAGCTGTGCGGGGTTGGAGCCCATAGCGCACTGTGCAACGTAAACGTAGCCGTAGGACTTAGCAATCATACCCAAATCCTTCTTCTTTACTCTCTTACCTGCGGAAGCGAACTTAGCAACCGCGCCGATATTGGTTGACTTGGAAGCCTGACCGCCGGTATTGGAGTAAACTTCGGTATCGAGAACGAGAACGTTTACGTCTTCGCCGGAAGCGAGCACATGGTCAAGTCCGCCGTAGCCGATATCGTATGCCCAGCCGTCGCCGCCGAATATCCAGATGGACTTCTTTGCAAGGCAGTCCTTAGCGTCGAGAATTTCCTTAACGAGCGAAGCCGCTTCGCCCTCGAGTCCGTGAACGTTTTCAAGAGCTGCAACTAAAGCTGCGGAAGCCTTCTTGCTCTCTTCTCTGTTGTCGAATGCCGCAACGTAAGCGTCAAGCACAGCCTTTCCTTCAGGGCAGTTGTCCATAAGGGAAGCGAGCTTTTCAACCTTCGACTTAACGGCGTTTCTTCTTGCGGTGTATGCAAGGTTCATGCCGTAGCCGAATTCTGCGTTGTCCTCGAACAAGCTGTTTGCCCAAGCGGGACCCTTGCCTTCCTTGTTGGTGGTGTAAGGGCACGTAGGGGAAGAACCGCCGTAAATGGAGGAGCAGCCCGTAGCGTTTGCAATTACCATATCTTCGCCGAAGAGCTGGGTTATTACCTTAACGTAAGGGGTTTCGCCGCAACCTGCGCAAGCTCCGGAGAACTCGAACAAAGGAGTGCAGAACTGGCAACCCTTAACGGAATCTTTCTTGAACTTGGAGGTATCGACTGCGGGAAGCTCAACTGCATATTCCCAGTTAGCGTCCTCGCCCTTTTCAAGCGACTGCGCAAGAGGAATCATCTTTATAGCGCCGCCGTCCTTTACAGGGCATACGGTAGCGCACACGCCGCAACCCATACAGTCAAGGGGAGATACCTGCATTCTGTATTCGTAACCGGGCAGACCGATTGCCGCCTTAGTCTGAAGAGTAGCGGGCTTGTCTGCGCCTACTGCTACGAGAGCGGGTCTCAAGCAAGCGTGAGGACATACGAACGAGCAGGTACCGCACTGGATACACTTAGCAAGGTCGATTTCGGGAACGGTAACCGCAACGCCGCGCTTTTCAAACTTAGTCGTACCGGTGGGAACGTGTCCGTCAGCGTTGAACTGCGAGGACTTAAGTTTGTCGCCTTCGAGGTAGAGGATGGGCTTAATGATTTCCTGATAGTAGGAATCAGCGTGACCCTTAACCATCTCGGCGCCCGTGGTAGCGTTTGCCCAAGCTGCGGGAACGTCGATTTTTACAAGGTTGTCGCCTGCAGCGGAGTCGATAGCGTTGTAGTTCATCTGAACGACTGCATCGCCCTTTCTGCCGAACGACTTCTTAGCCATATACTTCATATATTCGACTGCCTTGTCGTAGGGCATAATCTGGGGATTAACGCGGAAGAACGCCGACTGTAAAATGGTGTTGGTTCTGCCCTTAAGTCCCAGGCTGCCTGCGATAGCGATAGCGTCGATAACGTAGAGGTTGATGTGCTTTTTAGCGATATCCTGCTTAACCTTTGCGGGCAGGAATTCTTCCAGCGCTTCAACGGTGGTAGCGGAGGTGTTCAAAAGCAACGTGCCGCCTTCCTTGATGTCGCTGGTCATATCGTATCTGGTTACGTACGAGGGGTTGGAGCACTGTACGAAGTCAGCAGAATCGATGAGGTATTCGGACTGGATGGGCGTATCGCCGAAACGGAGGTGGGATACGGTGATACCGCCGGACTTCTTTGAATCGTAGAAGAAGTAAGCCTGCGCGTGCTTGTCCGTATGGTCGCCGATAATCTTGATGGAGTTCTTGTTCGCACCAACGGTACCGTCGGAGCCGAGGCCGTAGAACTTACAGGACGTGGAGCCTGCGGGAGCGGCGTCGAACTTTTCAGAGAAATCGAGCGAGGTGTTGGTAACGTCTTCGTAGATACCGATGGTGAAGTGGTTCTTGGGTTCGTCCTTTTCAAGGTTCTTGTAAACTGCAAGTACCATCGAAGGGGTGAATTCCTTGGAGCCCAAGCCGTATCTGCCGCCGACAACCTTTATGCCGCCCTTGCCCTTTTCAAGCAGAGCCGAGCATACGTCGAGGTATAAAGGTTCGCCGAGAGAGCCGGGTTCCTTGGTTCTGTCGAGAACTGCAAGTTTCTTGCACGTAGCGGGGATAGCTGCAACGAAAGCGTCTGCAACGAAGGGACGGTAAAGTCTTACTTTGATAAGGCCGTACTTCTTGCCCATTGCGTTGAGCTTGTTGATGGATTCTTCTATGGTTTCGCAACCCGAACCCATGCAGACGATAACTTCTTCCGCGTCGGGAGCGCCG
>JBJEUZ010000225.1:0-6145 GCA_051884095.1 Candidatus Coproplasma sp. | reverse complement strand
ACCGCCGAAGTATTGCTTAACGCACCAGAACTCGCCGTCCTCAACAGAACACCAGCGCTCTATTCCGTCGCTGTCGTCCTTAATATGGGTATAATTATCGCCGAATTCATAGTAGAATTCGCTGACGGACGAAGTTTGAGGACCGAGATAAGCATTATACGAGCTTGCCGAAATAGTACCCTCCGTCCTGCGGATATCGGATGACAACGACAGCGCTACTTCGATTGCGTCAGCAACAGTGTTTATACCTCTTGCGGGAATGGGCTTGGTAAAGGTTATATCGCCTTTTGCATGCGCGAGAGTGTAAAGCATTTCGCCTTCTCCGATGGGCGTTGCCGCAGTTTTAACGGTCTGTACGTATTCGCTAGACGAGAGTACGGGAAGCGTAACTTCAAGTTTGTCGTGCAAAGGGTTCATAGTACAGGTTTTAACCGCCTTTCCCACTTCGCTGTCGGTAGGAGGAGTCACTTCCCATTCGCCGTATACGTGTTTGGAGGAATCGGCAGGAATAGTTTCGATAACCAGGTCTCCGCAATCCGTACAAGTACCCTGTCTTTCTCCGTCGGAAAAGCAGGTTTCCTCCTTAACGGTCGTCCATTTGCTCACAGTGTGCTGATGTTCGCCGCAACCAGAAAATACTGCCGACGTAGCCGCCAGAGCCGTAACCACCGCCATCGCCTTAAATAAAACTTTTTTTATTTTCATTATTTATCCTTCTTTAAAAAATTCTCTACTTGAAATTCAGGAATAATATCCGCAACCCCAAAGCCATTGGTCGTCCTCGCCGGACTTGTAACCTAATCCGCTACCTTCGGCAACACCGTTGCCGTCAATGAAATATCCCAGCGCTATGCTGTAAATCTGCAAAAATTCTTTAAGCTCTTCGGTCACGGCGTACAGGCCGTCAGAATTTACGTAATCTGCGTACTTCTGTATAAAAGTTATGTAACTCTTGCCGTAAAATTTAAGCCTGTAATTGACCATAGGGTCCAAAAAATTAGTGCCGAGGATTTCGTTATATCGCGTAATCGTTGCGTACAGGATAGCTCCGTACGTATCGGTCTGCGCGTCGTACAGATGATAGTATCCGTCCTCAGGATTGAGCTTGAAAAGGTCGGCATTCTGGATTTTGTTGTTATAGTCCGCCGCAAGTTTAAAGGTCATATCCGGATAATCGGGAGTCTGTTTGAAATTTTCCGTAGGTTCAACAGGTTCTGCTATGATGATATCGCCCAGATATTCGCTTTCGCGCATTACAAGGAAATCGATTACAATGGGGAACGCTTCCTTCTTTATACTTTCCGCGCGTATGCCGAATTTGAAATCATTGCCCACGCCGACGCCTTCAAGATAAATCGTACATTTGAAATTTTTGGTATAAGTATTTTCCGAACCGCCTCCGTCAAACACGGTAGGGGTCTGATTTTCGGGGTTAATCTGGGGCGCTATATAGCGGTATAACACGGGATTTACTTCATTTGCAGTGACGTCGATGAGCGACTGAAATACGTAAACTCCGTTAGAAGTAGGTCCGTAAGAAAAATACAGTATTTGGTCAGGTTTGGTAAATACTAATCTGTACGCGCCTGATGACGGAAGGCTGATTATCGTATCCTGATAGAAATACGAACCGTCGTTGTTGTTACTGAAAGAATTAATTTTATAGAGAGTGATTGCAGTATGTCTTTCGTAGTTTGTCGCTCTATAGTTGTTCGGCTCGTAGGTGTAGCCTTCGGGCAACGCAGAGAGAGTAACCACGTAGTCGCCGTCAAGTTCAGAGCTACGCGCCACCCCGTCATTACCGAATTTAGATCTGTAAATGCTTGTACCGTCGCTCCACTGCGCATATATTTCGTTCTCGGGTATAAACTTTTCACCGAGATAGTATAAAGTAACGGTAAAGCTGTTCTTATCGTCCACCTCGGTACCCGTTCCCGGATTATTCGGATCGTCGGGAATATCAGTCGACGAATCCGGTTTTTCCGCAGGCGAAACGGGCGGTATGTATTCCGTACAACCGGCAAACGCACATACCGCTACGAGCGCAAGCGCAATGATGAAGGTAAGAAATTTTTTCATTTTCGACACTCTTTATTTCTTCACTCTGATAAACAGACTCTTAATATCGTTCCATTTGAGTTTGCGGATAATTATATCGACCGCAAACAGAGCCACGCAGGTTATCATCATCGGAACGGTCAGGTCAATTATTCTTATTGCCACTTCGTTTTCGTCGTTTTCAAGTCTTAACTTTCCGTCCTCGCTGACAGTTCCGTTTCCGCCCACCATCTTATAGAGTACCGACGCGTCGTATGTAGCGAAGCTGTCGTATTCGTTAAGATACGAGACGTAAAAAGTGCTTTCTACGGTATATTCGTATCCGCCGTAGGAATATCTGATTTCAACCAGATATTTTCCGGTGTCTGGCGTTGCAAAGCTGTACGTATAGTTTGTTGCGGCAAAAGCCAGGTTGCCTTCCAGCGTCTGTCCGCCCGGCAGGATTACCGTTATTTCAACCGTCGCGTCGGAGCGAACGGTAGCAGGCGTAACCTCAACGGCACAGTAGCCCTTTTCCAACGAAGTTTCTACAAGGAAGGGATAATTATTCTTTTCCGACGGCGTGTTTACGTCGAACACGTTTTTAAAGAAATCTTCATAAAGGTCGATATTGGTCCAAGGAGAAATCCATTCGCCGGTTAAACTGCTTGTAAAACTTGAAACCTTTCCGTTGCCGTAATCCCAATACGAATACAGAGGTACGTAAACGTTGGTACCGTTCGGCTTGCGGTATTCTACCGCAAGAACGGTTGTGGCGTTCGCTTTATCTTTGGTATTGACGAATCCTCTTATAAATTTCGCCTCTTCGATGCCCTCCACTACGGAATCGTAGCGCTTGGCTATCTTTACGTTGAAAAAGCCTTCGGGTTTGTCCTCTCTGTTGTCAATTACAATACGGTCTAAAACGACGCTGTCGACCTCGCTGGAGTCGTAAATTTCGTAAAAGCTGTTCCCCGTGGGGTCCGAAGCATTGGAAATTTCCCTGAGTAAATTTATCGCCTTTACAACGTTCTGGTCGTATCCGTTGTCTTTATTGCCTATGTACAGAGTGGAAGTATATATGCCGTCGAGATACATCTCGCGCGCGACTTGTACAGGCTCTTTCTCTTCGCTGCCGTAATTCAAACCGTCGGAAAGAAGCAGAACCTGCTTTTCGCTGTAATCAAGATTTTTAACGTAGTCGTAAGCGGCATTCAAGCCGTTACCAATCAAGGTACCCTGCCTTACGTCCAGGCTATTTATCGCTTCCTTTATGCTGTTCTTGTCGGAGTCCGTCGTAGTAACCAGCTCTACCCCTGCTTCGCCGTCGAATCTTATGATACATACATCGTCCTGGTCGTTGAGCATATCTACCAGTCGACACGCGGCGCTCTTTGCCGTGTCGAGATGAGAATTAATCTTCATACTGCGCGAGCAGTCTATTACAAAGGTGTAAAGTTTGGGGTCAAGTTGACTGTTGCCGAAGTTGACGGGCAAAATGTTTGCCAAAGTATTCAGCTCTTCTTTGCCCTTTAAAAGTCCGACGTCGCCTATAGTAATAAGGCTCTTGCCGAACAGAGATACGACGGTATCTACGCTGTTTATGAACATAGCGTAGTTATTGAACGAGCCGACGTCTACGTCGGAGATGACTATCTCGTCGTATCTGCAGAGTTCCTCCACGCTGAAAGGCACGTTCGTAGTAGCGATATAGGGGTCGATAACCGCGTTGCCGCCGTACATCTCCATAACGGCGACGTAGTCCTCGGACTTATCGCTGACGAGCAAGACGTTGATTAGTCCCGATACGGTCTGAGTAAATTTAACGCTGTTGTCATAAACGCTGCCGTCGTCTTCAGTCTGCACGCGGATTTCGTACTCGTAAGTGCCTTCAACAGAAGTGTCGAGCGTGAAAGAAACGTAGTTCATTCCGCTTGCTAGCTCAACCGCACGTTCGGCAACCTTTTCAGACTGCAAGTACAACGAAACCATAGCCTGAGTATTATAACTGCTCTTTATTGCGGCGCTTGCCCGCTCGTCGCGGTTGAGAAATACATTCTGCGAAAATTCGACGTCGGTTACCTGCACTTCGTGCGCGTCTTCCGCAAGATTATCGTCTATAAAAATCGCGTCGACGTGGACGTCGTCGGCAACAAGCGCGTCGACCGCTCGCTTTAAGGCGTTGGGGTCGCTTTCGTCCGACTGTCTGCCGTCGGTGACCAATACTATACGTTTAACTACTCCGTCCCTGAAAATGGAACCGGCATAGCCGAGAACGGAAACTATATCGGTCGCGCTGTCGTCTACGTTCGCTTCCTTAACGCTTTTTACGCTTTCGCCCAGACGGGTGAGAAGCTGATAGTCCTTGCCGAAGCAAATTATGCCAAGACGGGAATTATCGGGAAGATTATTTCCCAGCTCCTCGATATATTCGTCCATCGCGTCAAGATTCTTGTTTGCGGAATACGAAACGTCGGCTAAAACGTAGACGTCGGTCTGGGTTACGACCGTAATTATTTTCGTGCCTGCAGCGGTAAAAGCGATAATCGCCGCAATAATAATATGAATCACGGCAGAAGCGACGTTGTGCCCGTTGACGTTGTCCTTGCGAACGGCAAGAACAAACGGGACGCACAGAAGAACGACGAGCGGTATCGCTATGAATAACAAATACGGATTATCGAAGTTGATACTGCTCATAACAATACACCATCCAGTCCGCAATGAATAAAACTGCGAGAATTATGAATAAATACATCAAGTCGTTATAGATGCCGTCGCGGCTTTCTTCACTCGCCGTGCCGCTGATAACGAACGCCTCTTCGCTCGCCGTAGTGAAGCGTTCGTTTGCCGGCAGATTACAGAAAACCTTCGATTGCCTTACAATATCGCCGACAATCAAAGTTATAGTATACACGCCCGATTCAGTCAGGGTATATTCGACGACGTCGTTGCCCGTTTCGATATAAGAAATATTTCCCTTGGGAGTATCGATCCTGACGCTTTCACAGTTGGGCAACACGTTAATCGTAAGCACGTCGCCGCAATAATAGGTTGAAGAATCGATAATCGAGGGGAACGTATATGCGAGAAGGTTGTTTACAAGCGCGACAAAATCGAGCGACATAGTAAAGTCCGAATCGTTGAAGCTGAACGAAAAGACCACTTCGCGGTTACCCAACGAATTGGTTCCGGCAAACAGCACGGGGTTACCTTCGCAGGAAAGCAGTGTGGTAAAACTGCGGTATAAGCCGCACTTTACGTATCTTGCAACGTAGATATCGTCCCTGACCGTATTGGCGAGCAACGCGCTCACGCGAGTCGACGAGGACGTACTGTACTGCAATTTCGCAGGAAAAGACATTAATGATTCACTCTGCACGCTGAAGCCCGAGCCGTTTACGCTGCTGACGGGATTGATAAACCAGACTGCGGCGTTTCTGGGCAACTGCACTGGCGAGAACGAATCGAATATGTACAGACCGTAGCCGCTCGCGTCGTCATACTGTTCGGGCGACACCACGTCAGTCTGAACGTTTCCGAACGACGCCAGCGCCGCACGGATAAAGAACGGCGTTTCGCTTACGATAAGCGTCTTATACGAGCTGTCGTACATAGTGTTATACAGCTCGGTAAAGTTATCCGAAGCAAGGGCGTCGGATTCTAATATCGAAACTTTCAGAGTACTGAAATCGACTGAGTTACTTATAAATTCAAAGGGCGCGGCTTCCAGCTTTTTTACGTTTAACGACACGGTTTTACCGGCTTCTTCATTGCCGTCTAAATACAGTACGACGTGAACGGTCGCGTCGCTTTCATAGGAATATACGTTGCCCGTAACCTTCAGATTGCCTTCCGTTATCTGATACGATACGTCTGAAACGGCGTAATTTTCCTCTTTCGCGGAAATTGTGATTACATTGACGTTCTCAGTTAATTCGTACGATTTATCCGTAATCAGATAGGTCTTCATAGCGGGGTTGGCGTCGAAATATTTTTGAGCGGCGGTAAGCGCGTTCACCATTCCGTTAGAACAGTCGGAAGGCGAAATCTCGTCGAGCAGCGTGAGCGCAAGCTGTTTGTCCTGCGTATTTTCAAACACGACGTC
>JBJEUZ010000224.1:0-6172 GCA_051884095.1 Candidatus Coproplasma sp. | reverse complement strand
TTAGTCAGTCTTTTGTCCATTATTATCACCTTTTCCGTCCGCATTTTCATAGGCGCGCACAATGCTCATTACCAAAGGATTGCGCACGACGTCCTTTGCAGTCAGTCTGACTATAGAAATTCCGTTTATATCCTTTAAAATATCGGTTGCGTGGATAAGTCCGCTCTTCTTGCCCTCGGGCAGGTCAATCTGAGTGACGTCGCCTGTGATTACCATGCGGCTGCCGTCGCCCATACGCGTCAAAAACATTTTCATCTGCTCGCGCGTGGTATTCTGCGCCTCGTCTAAAATTATGAACGCGTTTGAAAGGGTTCTGCCGCGCATATATGCAAGGGGAGCTATTTCGATTGCTCCGCGCTCTAAAAGTTTTGCGTAGTTTTCCAGCCCCAGCATTTCCTGCAAGGCGTCGTATAAGGGTCGAAGATACGGGTCTACCTTGGTCTGCAAATCGCCGGGAAGAAAACCCAGCTTTTCGCCCGCTTCAACCGCGGGGCGGGTGAGTATTATTTTTTCAACCTGCTTCTGTTTCATAGCCTGCACCGCAAGGCATACGGCAAGATAGGTCTTACCCGTACCCGCAGGACCCACGCCGAACACTACCTGATTGTTGCGTATGGCGTCGACGTACAGTTTCTGTCCGACCGTCTTGCACTTTATGGGCTTGCCGCGGTAGGTTATGGTAACCGTGCCCGACGAGAGCTTGGTTATGTCGCCCGCCTTGCCCTCTTTGGCAAGCTCGATGCAATAAATTACCCTGCCCTTGTCGATTTTTTCGCCGTTTTCGGCAAGCACGGCAAGGTTTTTAACTACCTCCGCCGCCTGATGCGCGCCGTCGTCCTCGCCGAGTATCATAATATCCAGCCCTTCGACGCGAATTGTAACCGACAGCTCGTGCATTATTACGTTTAAATTTTCGTCGAACGTGCCCAGAATTTTTGCAAGTTTGTCCACGCTGCCGACGTTAACTCTCTTTATTATTTCTGCCATAGTTTTATTACTTTCCCCTATGGGGTATTATTCCATATTTATCGAAAGCGTGCTAACGTAGGAAAAAGTCACTTCGTATACAACCCCCTCCGCCGTGCGCTTAACCGTATATTCGCTTTGAATCACGCTGTCGGAATACAGCCTGGTCGCGTCAAGCGCGCATTGCGCGTTCTGCTCGCTCTCCTCTGCGGCGGGATAGGAAATATTTGCCTTGACAAGAATGCTTGCGTACCCCACGGCAACGCACTTTTTAGCCGAACCGTCCGCGCTCAACGAATATGGCGAAATCAGCGTTTGACCCAAGCTTACCGCCTCGCCCTGTGATACGGCTGGCGTTCCGCAGATTGCTACAACCGAAAGGAGCGTGCCGTTTACGTCCGATTTGAGCCCGCCCGAACTTAATGCGGAATAGTTTTCCTCGTCGGTCTGCACGTCCACAATTAGTACGCTTCCGCGCTTTTCGACCGAGCAGAACGTTACCTGCGGAAGCGCCATTACGCGGGAGGTTATGAGCGGTTTATCCGGATTCGAACAGTACGAACCGACGTACGCCCCCGCCGAGGAAGCTATGGAGACGACCTCGCCGTATAGATAGCTGCCGCTTCCCGTGACGGATATCTTGAATATGAACCCGTTTGAAAGATATGCGGCGGCGATAAACAGCGCCGAACCGATAATCAAACCGAACCGGTTTGCAATCAGGCTAAGAAGGGCGTTTTTAGGGCTTTTACGCTCTATACATATATTATAACACGGGTGAGAGAAAATTGCAAAAACTTTTTTTATATTATTGTCCTGCACGCAAAAAAGCACCCGACGACCGTCTTTTTTTACGTTGTAGGCGGCAATTTGCGCCTTAGCAAGTTTTTTTAACGCCGTTTCGGGCGGGGCAGTCACTGAAAATCTTGTTAAATTATTCAACGCGCACCCCAGAAATCTGCCCCGATATAAACAAATCGCCCTGAAAGAACTTGCCGACGCAGAGGCTTTTGCCCTCTAATTCGACGCAGGATTTGCCCACCTGAATTATTATTTTTTCGGGAGAGTATTCGCATATGCCCTTTACGCATTTGAAGTAGCCGCCGAAGTCGGGAACGATTGTAAAAGCGCGGGCGTCGTCCGCCCCCGCTTCGTAAAGTAGCTGCTGTAACAGTTTCATATTTTAGTTTATGCTTTTTTTGTTGCGATTATTAATTAATATAAGGTATAGAAAAAAGGGAAGGCTTATTTATGCCTTCCCCATTTTTCTTAAAAGAATACGGAGTATCTTTCGATAAGTTCTTCAATAGATTGCCAATCAAGAAGTCCCTTGCCTATCGCAACTTTAAGATATTGTCCGTTGAACGCTTCGAACACTTCCTCGGATATCATATCTTCAAAGTCCTCGTACGTAAACAGACCGTAAGTCTGTATATCCTGAGCGAACAGTTCTTCGTCATAGCGCATTGTTTCGGCGTCGACTTCAAAGATATTGAACAGTCCGCTAATTCCGCCGGGCATCGACAGCATGCCGTCTACGTAGTAACATAAATGTCCGAAAGTTACAGGACTGTATGCGGTGGTCGTTTCCTTTGCGATCACAACCTCTACCAGCTGCACTCTTTGGGTAGAAATCTCGCCGTTGATTGCCGTAACCTGTTTATTGAACCAATGTCCTACGTACTGCCCTGCGTTTCTGTCGAGATAAACGTATCTGTTCAAATCATAGTCCCAGAATCCGTGCTCGCTTATTACTTTAACCGTAGTTCCGTCTGAGAAAATCAGATTTATGACTTCATATATGGTTTCAGGGTCGGTGTCGACAAATACTATGGGAGCATAATCATATGCGCCTGTTTCAAGATTCCATACCAATAACAATTCGTTGCCGGTGAGCTCTTCAACCGCAACTTGACTTCCGTCGGCAAGCGTAATCAGAGTACCTGCCGCCACGCACGAACTGCTGCTCTTTCCGGCAGATATGGTTATGGTTAAATTCGCGGAAGGCATCGTAAGCGAGTAGTCGCCTGCACTGGAATAAGTTACAGTATTTCCGTCTATGGTATACGAAACGCTCATACTGTTGTCGTATCCGCTTTCGTATTCGGCTTTGAAGGCTACGTTTGAGTTTTCAGCATAGTAGCCGCCGCTCGTTATACCTGTTAATTGCACTCCCGAGCCGGAGACGGTTATCTGATACTGCATCCTTGCATAGAGGATTGTGTTGTCGGTAGAAATTGCAGTAAGACTGTTTGCAAATTCCGCGTCGGCATACCAGCCGTAGAACGAGCCCTCGGTAACGGTAAGAGCGTCGACAGGAAGCGAGCCCGTAACGGTTTGCGTTGCGCTTACTATATTGCTCTTCGAATTATCCGCCCAGATTGCATAGTAGGTTGTGCTTTCGTCAGCAGTCATGTCAGTGAATACCAGCGACGAACCGTTTTCAATCGCCCAACCGAGGAATACGTAGCCCGCAGCCTTCATTTCTGCTTCGAGAGGCACGCCGTCCTTTACCGCAACGCTTATCTGATAAATTCCGTTCTCTGTTGCGGGAGATTCTCCGCCGTAGGTGAAAGAAATCTGACTTGCAACGTTGACCGTCTTCAATTCTGCGTCGAACACCGCAATCAGGTTGGTGGCCTGAGTAATTTCAAGGGTTATCGAACCGTCGCCTTCGGGCGCAGACTCGACGCCTGTATCAACGTTCTTCCAACCGACGAGGTTGCAAGCGGAATTATAGTCCGAAACCGTCACCTTAACGCTGCCGTTCGCATAAATCTTTCCGTTATATTCTTTGGTATTGCCGATGAGCGTTACGGTGCCGCCTATCTGGCTGGAAGCCGATACAGCGTACAGCGCGTCGCCCTCGGTAACGCTTACCGTGATAAAGTTTGCGCCGAATTCGTTCACCGCCAAGGTTACGCTTACTACATATTTATCTATGCAGTTTTCGTTCTCCGCAGTATACCTTTTGAGCATATTGCTCAAGTAGGACTGCACGTAATCAACGTCGATTTGCGTGGTGGCAAGACCCGTCGTCAGCTTATCTGCAACAACCTCTTCAAACGTAAAGCCGTTAAATACCGCTTCGCCGAGAAGTTCAGCGCCGACTATTTCGTAGTCGTAGTAGTACCAGCCGCTTGTCGTAAGCGAGCCGCCGTTATCACCGATGTAAAAATACCACCACCATCCGTTATAAACATAGCGGAAAATATTCCAATTACCATCTTTTGCCGATATATTTTTGTAGTAGATTTCAAGACTGGTAATTTCATTTCCCTTTTTGTCGCCAACCTTCTCTGAAGATTCATAGGTTGAGCATCCGTAGAAAGGATAAGTACTACTGTCTGTATTACCCGAACCATCAATATATACGCTGTTTGCAAGGAATATTATCCTTTCAATTCCGTAGTTATTCTGGAAAGCGCTTTCGCCTACCGTTACGATATTTGCAGGAACTATAACGCTCTTTAAGCAGTAGCCGTCGGTATTTGCAAACGCGCCAGCGTCTATTGCCGTTACCCTGAAGTTGCCAATCTTGTTTTCAAGCACGAGCGTGTTGCCGTTGGTGCAATAGGTGTCGTTGAACAGCGCGCCCTTGCCCGTTGCGTGGTATACGTATTCTTCGTTCTCTTTAACGAGCGAGTACTTGACAGAGTTCACTTCAACTTCAGACTGAGCGAACACGCCGTAAAGCGAGATATCTCCCTCAACGTATCCGAGCTCCGACGCAAGAACGCCGTCTATATTTTTAAGCTCTTCAAGTATGGTGTAGCCCGAAACCTCGGTGGGCATAAAGTCGCCCACAAACGACTTGATAACCGCATACTTTTCGCCGTTGTTGTAAATTGTTACGGTTGCGGGAGCAAAATTCTTTGCCCATACCTCGGTGTCTGCGGAGAAGTTTTCGATAGTCTTTACAACCTTTCCGTCACCGTCTACATAGGCTTTAAAGTCGTCGTAAGCCGCGGGCATTGCCTTGCTGGCGTCGAGAACGTAGACCTCGTTATCGTACAGGTAGACGTTAGAGCCCTCGCGCACTTCGTAAAGCGTATCGGTTCCGTCAAGCTCGTGGACGGTAAGGACAAACCTTTCGAGAGTCTTTGAAATTACCACACTGTCGTTATTGGAGAAGTAGCAGCCGAACACTTCGTCGTTGCCCAAGGTTACGTTTGCAAGCGCAGCTTCAAAACTTTCGCGGATTGCCGAATAGAAGCTGGGCGCGGTTTCGCTGCCGGTTACAGGGTCGCCAGAGCCTATAACGTAATCTTCGGTGATGCCTTCGGCATAGGTTAAGTCGACGTTGAAGCTGACGTAGCCGCTGATGTCGCCGTACGCCTTGATGCCGCTGATGCCCACGTTATCGTCGCGGACGATTGCCGCGTACAGCTCGGTGAGCACGTCGCCCGTGATGAGCGAAGCGTTAAGATCGACGCCGTAGTAGTTGTCGTAGACGCCGAGTTTGTTTTCAAGCGAGGAAATGTTTGCGGTATTGTTGATTTCCGCGGACGTAGCGCCGTTTATAATAACGCGCAGAGCGTCGATATAGTCGTAAATAGATACCGCCTTTTCTTCGGTCTGAGCCCGATAGTTATAGAGGTACAGATCCTTTGTGAGGAACAGTCCCGAATCGCAGGAAGCCTTTACGTCGGAAGGCAAGCTGCTTACTACTATATTCCAGATAGTATTGGACGCTCCGAGCAGCCAGTTTATCGTGCTGTCGTCACTCTTTGCAAAGATGTTGTCTATGAAGTACTCCATAGTCATTACTCTGTATTCGGGCGACTCGGTATTGACCTTACGCGCAAGAGTGAGGTAGCCGCCGTGATAGGATATGCCTATCCAACGGTCGGTTACGGGTCCGCCGTTTATGTATCCCATAAACGAGAAGTAGAATTCGTTGTTTTCGTCGAAGCCGAGCGTCAGAGTTACGTTGTCGATATAAATCGTGCTCAGTTTAATTACGTCTGCGCTTATCGTGCCCGTAAAGCTGAATTTTTCGTAAATTTCGCCGTTGTCGTTAGTCAGCGTCTTTACCGCGTCGGAGATGAGCGTGGAAAGGAACGAAACGTCGATATACTTTGTCTTGTCAAACGCTGTGTAGTCGCGGAGAGCTTCGTGCTTTGACGAAAGCGACAGCCAGGTTAAGGTTTTATAAGAATTATCAGGCTGTTTTACCGAAGCCTTTACGTTGGTTACCATGGAG
>JBJEUZ010000223.1:0-6178 GCA_051884095.1 Candidatus Coproplasma sp. | reverse complement strand
CGTTCATCCTGAGCCAGAATCAAACTCTTAAGTTTAATTTGTATAAAACACAAACTTTTCAGTTCGTGGCTCTATCTCGACTATTTAAAGTCATTATCTTTGCTGACTTTGCTTTGTGGTACTATTTGTACTTCAAAGTAAATTGACAGAAACTTATTTGGATTATCATTCAGATAATTTTAAAATCGTTTCCTTCTATTCAATTTTTAAACTGCATTTACCAAGCATCTGCTTGGCGCTCGCTTGCGAGAGCTTTTCCATATTATCACATCTGTTTTAATATGTCAAGCATTTTTCAAAACTTTTTTTCAAATTTTTTTAATCTTTATTTGTCGTTTTGAACAACTTTTGCCGAACTCTTTCGCAACAGCTTGTTTATCATATCATAACCGATTTGACTTTGTCAAGCGTTTTCCAAAAGTTTTTTTAAAAGTCTTAAACTTTTTGTCGAACCCTGTCGAACTCTTTCGCAACAGCTTGTTTATCATATCATAACCGATTTGACTTTGTCAAGCGTTTTTCAAAAGTTTTTTTAAAAGTTTTTTGCTCTTATTAAGCTCGCTTCAGGCGGTTTGCACGCCCGTACCGTTTCGCAACAGCTTGCTTATAATATCAGCATTTTGCATATAAGTCAATTTCAGTATACATGTTTTTTAAAAAAAGTTTTTAAGGATAATTATTACACTTTTTTGTGAAAACTTCACACGTTTATCATATCACCCGCTTGATTTATGACGCTTTATGCCGTATAATGGAGTTATGAATAAGAAAGTTTACCAAACGCTTAGAATTATCTGTTGCATCATTGCCGCAATCATTCTTGCGGCGACGGTATTCATATTTGTCTATCTGGGCACGATATGGGGAATTATCTCGCTTGCCGCCGCCGGAATTTTCGCCGTCCTCACCTTTTTATTTAAAGCTAAGCAGGAAAGCGAAGAGAGCAAAGACGCGCCCAAAAGAGGCGACTTTATAACCGGCGCAGTCGAAACCCCGAACGACGAAAATAAGAACGAGTAAATTTGAAACACTTAATCTCGCGCGCGTGCGCGCGTACGCGTAGTATATTATGGATACCAAGCCATGAGTAAATACAATAAATTATGGAATTATTTAAGCCGGACGGGCGAAAGCTGAAATAGAAAGTATTTCGGGCGCGCCGCTTGACCACTCTTTTTTAAAGTATAAAGCGGAACTTCTCCCTTACGGATATTCGGTAAAAAAAATTTCAATGAAGGAACGTACCGTCATATTTGGAAAAATCTGAAACGCCTGCGTTTTAACACATATTATTGACAGACAATATGCGCCGCGCCCGATATGGGGCGCGGCGCATTCGGTTTCAGATAAGAACGCGGTGCTATTGCGCGGCGGCGCATATGCGCCGCCGCGCAGTAATATTTAAATCATTCTCTGAGTCTGGACGTAATAACTCCAGCGCGTGGAGGATATCTCTTCAATCTTGGCATAATCCGACGCCGTATGCAATATCAGATTGTCGCCCAGATACAGCGCCACGTGCCCTATCCTCTCTATGCCCGTAAGGTGCTTGCGCGAGCTGTTAGTGAAGAATATCAGGTCGCCGCGCTGCAATTCGCTCCTTTTTACCGTCTTGCCCTGCGCTACCTGCGTACGGGTGTTCACCTGCAAATTAAAGTTTACCGCCTTTTTGAATATGTATTGCACAAGCGACGAGCAATCGAACTGAGTTACGGTAAAGCCCGAAAGCAGTTTACCCGTTCCGTCGTGATAGCGCGTTGCGCCGTAGACGTACTTCGTGCCCATATGCCGCGTGCCTTCGGCAATGACGCTTTCGACCTCGTCGCTGTCGCTCCTCTCCATCTCAACCACTTCGCAATATTTTGAAGATATGTATGCGGTAGAATTTTTATAATAAGTCTTGTACCAACTCCCCTCCTTGTCCAGAAGGGCATAGAGCGTATTCTTCTCCGCCGCCCCCAGAGAGGCATAGGACGTTCCCGCGCCCTTGCGCACGTTTACCCCGTCGCCGGTTACCTTTATATAGCTGACCGTCTGCTTTGCCGGCGGCTCTTCCGGAACCGGTTGCTGAGGCGACTGTTCCTCCGCGTCGGGCTGCGGAGGTCCCGCGGGAGGCTCTGGCGTCGGTACGGAAGATTCGGGAAGTCCGTCTGCATTATCCCCGTCCGCGCCCTGCGAGGGCAGATTATCCGTAGCGCCGCTCTCTATATCCTGAGGCGGCAGGCTGTCCGTAACGTTCTGAGGCGGCAGACTTTCGGCCCCGCCGTTACCGCCCTGGGCCGCACAGCCGCTGACCGTAACCGCCGCAACCAATGCGGCGGTTGCTATTATAGTTTTATTAAGTTTCATAATTTCCTCCTTTGCAAAAAAAGTTAACGGCATTATAACCTAAACCCGAGCAAAGGCGCAAGACAAAGAATTTTCCATAAATGGAAACGGGCGGCAACGCTTACGCGTTGCCGCCCTGATATGTGGCGTCTATTTAATTCCGTCCGTTAAAAATAATGCGAAAAATCTGCCGAAAAATCACTTCAACTGCAAAAAAGTTTGACCTATAGGCGCATTTATTATCAGATTTGCCCTGCCGTCGGCAGGCGTAGGAGTCTTATTGATTACGACCAGGTTTTCTCCGCGGAAGTAGTCCACGAACCCAGCCGCAGGATATACGACCAGCGAAGTTCCGCCGATTATAAGCGTATCCGCCTGAGAAATGGCCGAGATTGCGCCGTCTATCACGTCGGCGTTTAACGGCTCTTCATACAGGACGACGTCGGGCTTAATTATACCCCCGCACTTGCACCTGGGCACACCCTTACAGTTTTTAATAAATTCGGCGGGATAAAAACCGCCGCAGCGCGTACAGTAGTTGCGCAGGACGCTGCCGTGAAGCTCGTAGACGGTCTTGCTGCCCGCCGCCTGATGAAGTCCGTC
This sequence comes from Candidatus Coproplasma sp., assembly GCA_051884095.1. Lineage (GTDB taxonomy): Bacteria > Bacillota > Clostridia > Christensenellales > Borkfalkiaceae > Coproplasma. The sequence continues at coordinate 3,247 of JBJEUZ010000223.1, read as the reverse complement.
TATGTTCTGGGTTACGACAGCCCTTAACTTGCCCCTGCGCTCCAGCTCGGCAAGGTAGGCATGCGCCGCGCAGGGCTTTGCGTCAAGACAGAGCATTTTTTCGCGGTAGAAGCGAAAAAATTCTTCCGGGCGATAAGTAAAGAAGGTGTGCGAAATTATCTGCTCGGGCGGGTAGTCGTACTTCTGATTATACAGCCCGTCCTGCGAGCGGAAGTCGGGTATGCCGCTCTCCGTAGACACGCCCGCGCCGCCGAAAAAGACGATATTTTCGCTTTTGTCGATAATTTTCTGCAAAAGCTCTATCTTTTCCATAATTCATCCCCAAAAAAAATTCAGCCCGCCGCTTATGCGGCGGGCGAAATAATCAATCCTCTATACCCTCGTTGAGCTTTGCAAGCAACTTGTCGAGGTCGTTTCCGTGAACGAAAACAGCCTGCTCGATAGTTTCGCCGTGCGCCATAGCGCAACCGAGGCAGTGCATACCGACAGCCTGCAAAATCTCCGCGCTGTTGGGGTTGATTTTAAGGCAGTCCATTATCAAAGTATCTTTGGTTATCTTTGCCATAATTATATCTCCGTTTTATTTTTATGCTCTTAGTATATCACTTTGCCGACGTTTTTACAAACGTTTGAGGCAAATTTTTTAATTCTTATCCAAACCGAACGGCATTACTCCTCATCGTCCTCTTCGTGCGGAGTAACCACCACCTTCAGCTCGGTTATGCGCCTGAACTCGGTCTGAGTAACCGTAATGGCAAGATTTTCGTAAGCCAACTCGTCTCCGTCTTCGGGTATTTTGCCAAGCATGTCTATTACCCAGCCGCCGACGGTCTGGCTGTCCGACTCGATTTCGTCCAGGTCGAAATAGTCGCAGAAGTCGTTTACCGTAACGCTTCCCAGCACCTTATACTCGTTTTCGGCAACTTCGGTTATATCCGAAAGCACCTCGTCGTGCTCGTCCCAGATTTCGCCGACAAGCTCTTCAAGAATGTCTTCCATCGTGATGATACCCACCGTATCGCCAAACTCGCCCGAGACGATAGCCATATGCGATTTCGCCTTCTGAAGCTGTTGCAGCACCACGGAAATTTTTGACGTTGCAACGACGAAAACCGCAGGCTTTATTATCTTTTCAAGGCTGAAGCCCGCCTCGCCGCTCTGCTTTATGAAGTCCTTTTCGTGAAGAATGCCTACGATATTGTCTATCGTGTCCTTATAGACGGGCAGACGCGAAAAACGCGTTTCCATAAACACGTTGGCAACCTCGTCGACGGTTGCGGTATCTTCTATTGCAACCATATCCACGCGCGGAACCAGAATATCCTTGACCTCAAGGTCGTTGAACTCTATGGCGCTCTTTATAAGGTCGCTCTCGCGCGCGTTTATGCCGCCCTCGTGTTCAGCCTCTTCAACCATCGAGATGAGCTCGTCGTCGGTTATGGTAGTATCTTCCTTGTTCTTGAAAATCTTGTTTAAAACCTTTTTCCAGAGCGAGAAAATAAAGTTGAGCGGGGTAAGAACGTAAGCCAGCCCGTTGATTATGGGCGCCGAAAACGAAGCGAATTTTTCGGGAAATTCTTTAGCTAAGCTCTTGGGCGTAACTTCGCCGAAGATTAAGACGATAACCGTCGTTGCAACCGTGGAGAGCACGGAAGCCAGACTTTCGTTGCCGTTACACCAATACACGAACAACAACGTGGCAAGCGACGAAGCGAGAATGTTTACTATATTGTTGCCTATTAAGATGGTCGTAAGCAGTCTGTCGTAATCGTCCGCCAGCTTTAAAACCAGCTTTGCACGCTTGTCGCCGTCGTCCGCCTTGACCTTAAGCCGCACCTTATTGAGCGTGGTAAACGCCGTTTCGGTCGCGGAAAAGTAGCCCGACAACACAAAACATACGAGTACTATTATTATACAAACAGTTTGAGTAGTTGAATTCATATATCCTCCGAAATAAAAAATGCGTTAAAGAAAAAGCCTTTAACTCACAATTTCAACGGAATACGATTCAATGAAAAATGAGCGCGTATATACAGCCTTACGAATAAGGCAATCTGCGCCTGCAAGCGGATGAAAAGCGAAATTTCTCGTCGCTTAGATGGGTCGTCCATAATCTCCTCTTTAAAAGATTAGCCTTGTTTTTTGCGTTCAGAATAAAAGCGCTGCAAAAAACTCAGCCGTTTAGTCTTAATCATTATAACACAATTTATTTTATTATGCAACATAAACTTGACAAATTTTATTGAAATATAGATGACAAAATGGTAAAATTAGCCGAAAGCGCGCGATAGAATTGCAATCTGCCGTTGACAACAGTACGGTTTGTGTTATGATATATGTATAAATAATTGTCTGGGGCGCAATATGAAAAAGTGGTTTGACGAAGAATATCGGTTTGAAATAGAGGTTACGGGTTATCTGCGCGGCGACAAGCCCGAAAGATATTGCCGCAACGGCGAGGAGATAGGCGACAAATATTTCTGCACCTACGGTTGCCCCGTCAACGGCGACGGGCAGGGGATATGCTCGAAATGTATGACGGTTATGTTCCCCGTCATGGAAGCCGTAAGAAGCGGCGGCGACCTTGAAAATATAGGCGGAAGCGGGAAATACGTTAAGGATATAGTCTGCCCCGACGGCTGCGTTATATTCCGTCTTACCGCAAAGAAAATCGGCGACAAAAATTTTTTTAAGGACAAATGCTTCGACTAGACGAATCCGTCCCGTCTACGCAACCCGTACGGCATGTTAAAACCGACGTTTTACGCCCTATTTTGCCCAAACTAAACCGTTGGTTGATGAATTCTAAAAATATGGTTGAGCGCACTAGACAAATAGTCGATTGTTTTCAGAGTTCAGGTTTGGTATAATCGGATTGTAACTTGAAGGAGGTCATTAAAAATGAACGAAACGTTTGGACAAAGATTTGCAAGATTAAGAAAGAACAAGGGACTGACCCAGGAAGACGTTGCGTCCAGAATCTATATTACGGCGCAGGCGGTATCAAAATGGGAAAACGACGTCTCGTCGCCGGATATCTCGATTTTACCCGAGCTTTCCACTCTGCTTGGCGTAAGTTTGGACGAGCTTTTGGGAAAGAAAATTTCAAAACCCATTGAAGTCGTGCCCGAGGAACAGAGAAAGGACGTAAACAAACTTACGTTAAGAATAATCGTAAATTCCTCCGACGGTGATAAGGTAAATGTCAACCTTCCCCTTGCCATCGTAAAGATATGCTTAGAGACGG
>JBJEUZ010000222.1:0-6184 GCA_051884095.1 Candidatus Coproplasma sp. | reverse complement strand
CGCAAAGGCAATGGGAGTAGCGGGCGTTGATAATATGACGCTTGAACAGGCAAGGGAAGCGGCTTGCGTCGCAGTTGCACAGCTTTCAAAGGACGTAGGTATCCCTCAGGATTTGAAGGGTATCGTAAAGGAAGAGGATATCGACTTCCTCGCCCAGTCTGCTATGGACGACGCATGCCGCCCCGGCAACCCCAAGGACCCCACCAAGGAAGATATAATCGCACTCTACAAGTCTTTGCTTTAATTTGATGTTTCATCATTAATCTCCTTATAATATAGCCGACGCGAATTGATTCGCGTCGGCTAATTTTATAAAAAAAGTTCCCATAAATTACCTGCTCTACAGGCGCCACCGGGGCAACGGGAGCCACGGGTACGGCTGAAACCATTGCCGTAGGCACTACCACCACGGGCGACGCGGGCACCGAGGCAAGCGTAACCGACAGCGGCGGTTCGCCCAATCACGTGTTTGATTTTGTTATTCCCAGAGGCGCTGACGGCGAGGACGGGGAGGATGGCGCTACGGGCGCGACAGGCGCGACAGGCGCGACAGGTGCAACAGGCGCGACAGGCGCCACGGGTAAAACGGGCGCAACAGGCGCTACGGGCGCCACCGGTGCAACAGGTAAAACGGGCGCCACCGGTGCAACGGGAGCTACGGGCAAATGCTGCTGCAGATTTGGTATTGGCGGTCTGCTTGTGGCAAATTGCACTGCGAATCCTTGCGAAAGGTACGCGAGCTTCAGCACAGCAACCGTCTATCCCGCTGACTGCGATTCTATGGTAGCGGAAAAGGATAAAATAGTTCTCAAAAAGGACGAAATTTACGAAATTTCCGTAGACGCGGAATACTGCAATCAGAGGTCGGAAAAGGCGGCGATTCAGCTTGAAATTAACGGCTCGCCCGTCACGGCGGCAATGCGCATGCTGTGTGCAAATCAGGTAGGCGCTGCGTTCACTTATTATTATAAGGCAACCGCGGGCGATTGCGTAAAGGTACGCCTTAACGATACCGAGGGCATTACCGCGCTTGTAATCAATCTTGCAATCAAGCAATACGGCGTGCCTGAGTGCGAAGATTAATCGACTGTATGTAAAATCAGCCGTCGGTCGAAAGCCCGACGGCTTAAACTTTGTATCGTATTAATAATATCCGATCGCAAGGCTTCAAACCTTGTCGCCGCAAATACTGAACAAATCGCCTCTCCGAAATAAAAAACGCGACTACGCATAACTGCGCCGCCGCATTTTTTGGTCGAGGCGACGGGATTCTCCGCTTGAGCGCGTCGCACGGTTGACAGCCCAAGCCGAGGGCTGTCAAGTCGTCGGTAGAGCCCTCCGACCTGCGCAAAACAGAGTTTTGCTTGCCTCCCCTCGAATCCCGTAGCGGCTCTCCGAAATAAAAAAACGCGACTACGCATAACTGCGCCGCCGCATTTTTTGGTCGAGGCGACGGGATTCGAACCCACGACCTCATGGTCCCGAACCATGCGCGCTACCAACTGCGCTACGCCTCGATATTCAGTATTATATCTTTATTTTATAATTTCGTCAATTATTTTTTGCAACAGCTTTGTCTTTTATTTTCGCTTTCGCCGCGGTTTCTTTTTCGTTCCGCAAGGTTTTGCCGTGAAAAATCGGTGAAAAATTTATCAATGCGTTGACAGTAAAAGAATTGCGGTATTATAATTTATAAAAAAACGTCGGGTGTGCTATGAGCCTTACATTGAAGAAAATTTTCAGCTTTGTTTCCGCGCTTGCGTTGACTTTTTGCCTTGCTTTTGTATTTGCCGCCTGCGACGACGGCCAAGCCGATACCGAGCCTTCCGCCGAGCTTTCCTATACGGTGGTTGAGATGAACGCTACGCGCGACGGTTTGAATATATACGGAAAGCTGTACGCGCCGAAGGAGAGCGAGGGTAAACTGCCTGCGGTCGTTCTATCTCACAGCGCAAATCTTACCGCAGATTCGATGAATTCGTATGCCGCTGGTTTTGCGGAAAGGGGCTTTGTTGCTTTCGCCTTCGATTTCTGTGGCGGCAGTTCCAAGAGTCGTAGCGACGGAAATACCGACGATATGACAATATTTACCGAGTGCGCCGACTTAAAGGCGGCTATTTCCGCAGTCTCCGCGTTGGAGTTTGTTGACGGCGACAGAATATATCTCTTCGGCACAAGTCAAGGCGGATTTGTCACCGCGATCACTGCCGAGGAATGCGCAGACGTCGTCAAGGGCGAAATTCTTCTCTATCCTGCGTTCAATATTCCCGAATTGACCTCTTTTTCAGGATTTTCCGGTTTGGGTTCGTTCGGCAGCTACGGTCAGGCGTTTTACGACACCTTAAAGGACTACGACGCGTACGAGCATATAGGTAATTTCAGCGGCAGAGTACTGATAATTCACGGTTCGTCCGACTTTATCGTGAACAAGTCATATTCCGAAAGAGCGGCTTCTATGTACTCCGACTGTACGCTTTACATAATACAGGGTGCAGGGCACGGGTTCAACTCCGAAAACTATTCTTTCGGCGGCAATTACGACAAGCAGGTATGGACTTACATAGACCAATACCTTACGGCGGAACAATAATACCAAAATCGACGTATAAAAGCATTAAATCCTGTTGACAATTCAACAGGTTTTAATTATAATAATCTTGTTGTTTTATCAACAAGTTAATTTCAGGGCGCAGCCTACCGATTAAGAAATAGCGGAGGGTTAAACATAAAGCTGAGCCAAAAGAAGGACTAAATGAATTCAATAAAAAAAATATATTGCAGAATTTACCAGACTGCGTTTCGTGCGGCAATACCGTTTTTACCGTACCGTCAGCCAGAAATTTTAAACAGCATTTCAGAGGTTGAAAGGGTGCTTAAAAATTCAGGCGTAAAATCGGTTATGCTTGTCACCGATTCAGGACTTAAAAAGCTGGGCACGACCCTGCCTTTGGAAGAGCTCATAGTTTCGTCAGGGATAAGCCTTACCGTATACGACAAGACGCAGGCTAACCCCACGTTTGCAAACGTAGAAGAGGCGCTGTCCGCCTACATGGCAAACGGTTGTCAGGCTTTAATCGCCTTTGGCGGCGGTTCTTCGATAGACTGCGCAAAGGCGGTCGGCGCGCGCGTGGCTTACCCGAAAAAGACCCTCGACAGGCTGAAGGGCACGCTGCGGGTTCTGCGTAAAATCCCTACGTTGATAGCTATACCTACCACGGCGGGAACGGGAAGCGAGGATACGCTTGCCGCGGTCATAACCGACGGCGAAAGCAAGCACAAGTATACAATGAACGACTTTACGCTGATACCCCGTTACGCCGTGCTCGACCCAGAAGTTACTTATTCTCTGCCGCCGCACCTTACCGCAACCACGGGAATGGATGCGCTCACGCACGCCGTAGAGGCGTTTATCGGCCGTTCGACCACTAAATATACGCGCTCAATGGCGCTGAAAGCGACTGAAATAATCTTTAAAAATATTTATACCGCCTACAGCGATGGAAGCAACCTTACCGCTCGCGAAAATATGTTGAACGCGGCATATATGGCGGGCATTGCGTTTTCGCAGTCCTACGTCGGCTATATTCACGCGGTAGCGCATTCGCTCGGAGGTCAGTACAATATGCCTCACGGACTTACTAACGCCGTGCTTATGCCGCACGTGCTTGAGGCGTACGGCGATAAGGCGCATAAAAAATTGCATAAGCTGGGCATTGCCGCAGGGATTGCGACGGAGCAGGACGGTCACAAGCAGGGCGCCGAAAAGTTTATCGCCGCCATAAGGGAATTGAATTCAAGCATGGGTATTCCCGAAAAACTTAACGGAATAAGAGAGGAGGATATCCCGTCAATGGCGAAAAATGCCGACAGAGAGGCAAACCCTCTGTATCCCGTACCCGTGGAAATGAACGCAAAACAGCTTGAAGAGCTGTACCGCAAGGTTGTGTGAGGTCAATTATGCAGTCTGAAAGAATCGACAAAATCATCTCAAGTCAGCGCGCGTATTTTGAAAGCGGAAAGACCTTAAACGTTAATTTCCGCATAGAAGCGCTCAAAAAGCTCCACGCCGCGATAAATAAGCACGAAGCCGAAATAGCAAAAGCGCTTGAATGCGACCTTGGCAAGAGCGCGTACGAAAGTTATATGTGCGAAATCGGACTGGCGCTGTCCGAAATAACCTATATGATAAAGAATGTCCGTAAATTATCAAAGGAGCGCAGGGTGCGCACGCCGCTGGCACAGTTTGCTTCGCGCAGCTACGTCAAGCCTTCGCCCTACGGAAACGTGCTGATTATGAGCCCCTGGAACTATCCGTTTTTGCTGACGATAGACCCCGTTGCGGACGCTATCGCTGCGGGAAATACGGCAATAGTCAAGCCCAGCGCATACTCGCCCGCCACGAGCGAGATTATTGAAAAAATAATCGCAGAGTGCTTTTCGCCCGAATATATAGCCGTAGTAACGGGCGGAAGAAGCGAAAACTCCGCGCTGTTGGATAAAAAATTCAACTTAATTTTCTTTACCGGCAGTCAGAACGTAGGCAGGGAGGTTATGCGCAGGGCCGCTGAAAACCTTACGCCCACCGTTCTTGAACTCGGAGGCAAGAGCCCGTGTATCGTAGACGGTACGGCAAAGCTCAGTCTTGCCGCAAAGCGCATAGTATTCGGGAAATTCTTAAATTGCGGTCAGACCTGCGTTGCGCCCGATTACGTCCTGTGCGAGCGCTCTGTAAAGGATAAGCTCGTAGCCGAGATAATCTCTCAGATTAAGGTGCAGTTCGGCGAAGAGCCGCTCAAAAATCCCGATTACGGCAAGATTATAAATGCAAAGCATTTTGGAAGAATTGAAAAACTTATCGAGAAAGACCGCATAATATATGGCGGCGAACGTAATTCTCAGTCGCAAAAAATAGCGCCGACGTTGATAGAGGGAGACTGGAACTGTGCCGCAATGCGCGAAGAAATTTTCGGACCCGTCCTTCCGATTCTGACGTTCGACAGCTTCGATGAGGTATATTCCGCGCTCAACGGCAAACCCGAGCCGCTAGCTCTGTATATATTCTCTCAGGACAAGTCGCGCATAAGGGAAGTAACCGCGCGTTGCCGATATGGCGGCGGCTGCGTCAACGATACAGTTATTCATCTCGCTACAAGCGAAATGGGATTCGGCGGCGTTGGCGAAAGCGGTATGGGCGCCTATCACGGCGAGGTCGGCTTCAAGGCATTCTCGCACGAGAAGAGCATCGTCGATAAAAAGACTTTTATTGACCTGCCGATGCGATATCAGCCGTATAAGAGCAGACTGTACCAAAAGTTAGTACGCATGTTTTTAAAGTAAAAAAAATTAAAGCTCCGCGCCTTACCGTCGCGGAGCTATTCTGTTGACAAGAGCATTTTTGCGGAGTATAATTTATTTCATATAGGAATATCGGAGGCAATTATTATGAGAGCAAACGTACTTGTAACGGGCGGCGCGGGCTATATCGGCAGTCATACCGTAGTGGAGCTTATTGAAAACGACTACGGCGTGGTCGTTGTGGATAATCTTTCTAACTCCTGCGAGGAGAGCCTGAATAGGGTGGAAAAGATTACGGGAAAGAGCGTAAATTTTTATAGCAACGATATAAGAGATAAAGCCGCATTAGACAAAATATTTACCGAAAACAAGATTGATTGGGTAATACACTTTGCAGGGCTTAAGGCGGTGGGCGAAAGTTGCGCTAAGCCCGTTGAATACTACGACAATAACTTGTACGGAACGCTCGTACTATTGCAGGCAATGCGTGAGCATGGCTGTAAAAAAATCGTGTTCTCGTCGTCTGCAACCGTCTATGGCGACCCCGAAGTTCTGCCCTTGACCGAGGAATGTAAGACTGGCGGAACGACTAACCCCTACGGCACAAGCAAGTATTTTCAGGAAATAATGCTCAACGACGTGTATAAAGCCGATAACGAATGGACGGTGGTTTTGCTTCGTTACTTCAACCCCGTAGGCGCACACGAGAGCGGACTTATCGGCGAGGACCCCAAGGGCATACCCAACAACCTGACGCCGTATATCGCAAAGGTTGCAATCGGCGAACTTAAAGAAGTGGGTGTGTTCGGCAACGACTACCCTACCCCGGACGGCACGGGCGTGAGAGACTATATTCACGTAGTAGACCTTGCAAGGGGACACGTTGCGG
>JBJEUZ010000221.1:0-6207 GCA_051884095.1 Candidatus Coproplasma sp. | reverse complement strand
GGTAATCATACTAATGCTTTTAACTTACGCCTACTTTTATTTTGAATGTCAGGGGCTATTGGCAAACCTTGTCAAGTGCGTAGAGTGCTTTGTGCTTTTAGACCTGTCGTTAATTCTTTCGTTCGTTCTGGGCAACGTTCTGGACCCCAACGCCCGTCCGTTTGCCTTTCTTGCGGTAATGGCGGCAACGCTGTTCGGCAGGCGCGAAGCAGTGTTTCTGAACATTATCTACTCGCTCCTGATGTTCGTAGTCGACATAACGATAATACCTTCAACCGACATATGGAGCTGCTGCGCAGGACTATTGATTTCGTTCTGTTCGGGAATGACCATAATCACGGTTTCGCACCTCGTTAAATCCAGAATACAGTCGATACTGCTCGTATTCCTTCTGCTCATTCCCTCCGAGCTGATAATCGGAGTGATGGAGGTTGTGTTTGCCGAGGATATGGCGGCAAATCTGATACTTCTAGGCTACGGCGCGCTCGGCTCGCTGTTCAGTATCCTGCTGTATATGATTTTCCTGCCTTTGTTCGAGGCGATTTTCTCCGAACTCACTATATTCCGCCTGCGCGAGTTGACGAGCGACGAGGCAAAGCTCATCAAAAAGCTGAAAACTCAGGCACCCGGCACCTACAATCATTCGGTGGTAGTGGCTCAGCTTGCCGAAGCCTGCGCGTCCGCCATCGGCGAGGACGGCGAACTTGCCCGCGCCGCGGCGTATTACCACGATATGGGCAAGCTCAAAAACCCCGAAATGTTCACCGAAAATCAGGCGGACTTCAACCTTCATAACGAGCTTTCGCCCGAACTCTCGGCAGATATCATCCGCTCGCACACCCGCGACGGTGCAAAGCTCATTCGCAAGAACCACCTGCCGGAATTTTTTGCCGACGTAGCCATTCAGCACCACGGTACGCTTCCCATAAAGTATTTCTATGCCAAGGCGTTAAAGATGAGCGACGGCGAAATAAATATCGCCAACTATTCCTATTCGGGACCCATTCCGCAGAGCAAAATCGCGGCGATAATTATGATTGCCGACGCTTCGGAAGCGGCTTCCCGCTCGCTTTCGGACAGGTCGCCCAAGGCGGTTGAAGAGCTTGTAACCGCACTCATAGAAGAGCGCCTCGATCTGGACCAATTTGCCGACTGCGACATTACTATGCGCGAACTGACCATAATCACCCACACTATAGCTTCAAGCCTTTCGGGCGTTTACCATTCACGCATTGCCTATCCCAAAATCAAAATCTCAAAAAATAAGGCTTAAATTATGAATAACCTGAATATATATTGCGACCAACTTGACTTTTCTTCGCTTGCCGCGGCTTTCGAAGGCGAGTTTGTATCCGATTGTCATCTCGCCCTCGAAATAGTGTTCGTCGGCAAGGACGAGATAAGGGAGCTCAACGCCGAGCGCCGTTCGGTCGACGCAGTCACGGACGTCTTGTCCTTTCCCACGCTCGACGGGATTTTCGGCAAAGAAATTTCAGCCAAAGACTTTCCGTACGATATTGACGAGCAGGACAACCTGTTCATAGGTTCAATCGTAATCTGCACGGAAGTCGCGCGCGAACAGGCGGAGGAGTACGGGCACAGCTACGAGCGCGAGCTGTTCTACCTTGCCACCCACGGAGTTTGCCACCTTCTGGGCTACGACCATATGACCGAAGACGACAAAAAGATAATGCGTGAAAAGGAAGAACGCGTGCTTAAAAAGTTGAATCTTACGAGGGACGAGCAATGAGGAGCGGTTTCGTAGGAGTAATAGGCAGGGCGAATGCGGGCAAATCTACGCTTATAAACGTGCTGGTCGGCGAAAAGGTTGCAATAGTTTCGCCCAAGCCGCAGACCACGCGCGACGCGATTATGGGAATTCTCACCCGCGACGACCACCAGATAGTGTTCGTCGACACGCCCGGACTCTACAAGGCTAAAAACGCGCTTTCGGACGTGATGATGAAGACTACGGAAACGACCGCGCGCGACGTCGATTTACTGCTGTTCGTGCACGACGGTCACGCAGGCGTAACCGATAGCGATATAGAGCTGATGAAGCGCTTTTCGTCGGGCAATATCCCAATGGTAATCGCATATACCAAGATAGACATTATGCCCAAGGAAAATATAGTTTCCGACGCGAAAAAGCTGTACGAAGCTGGGATAGAGTGCGACGTTTTCCCCGTGTCCGCGCGTAAGTATACCAATATCAGAAATCTTGAAGAACAGCTTGCCGCACGCCTGCCAGAAGGCGACAAGGTTATAGAGGAAGATATGGTTTCGGACAAGTCCGAAAGGTTTATGATATCCGAGATTATGCGCGAAAAGATACTTTTAAAGTTTGACAAGGAAATTCCCCACGGCGTGGCGATAGTTGTCAACACGTTCGAAAAAAACGGCGGCGTCTACGATATCAATCTCGACATAGTCTGCGAAAAGTCCAACCATAAGGCGATACTTATCGGCAAGCAGGGCAAAGCGATAAAGGAAGTTTCCTCATTCGCTCGCGCCGATATGGAAAAATTTCTGGGCGCTAAGGTGTTTTTGACTACCTACGTCAAGGTCAAAGAGGACTGGCGCGAACGCCCCGCGCTCATAAAGGAATTCGGCTACTCCGACAAAAAGTAATTAAAAGTTAATAAAACGCCGCTCTGTCGCACAAACTTATTACAAGGGGGTGCAAAATGAAAAACAGGGACGACGACGCAGCCGAGCTCGCCTGGAAGATGTTCGAAAAGACGGGTTCGGTCAGCTACTATATGCTATATAAAGAACTTACGGGTAAAAAATAAGTGGAAGGAATAAAGGTCAACGCGCTCATGCTCAGGGCGGTGGACTATAAGGAAAACGACAAAATACTGACGCTTTTAACCGCCGAAAAGGGCAAAATTTCGGCAGGCATAAAGGGCGTAAAAAAGGCGGGAGCAAAGCTGAAATTTGCCGCCCAGCCTTTTTGTTTTGCCGAATATATCCTTGCCATGCGCGGCGACAAGTACACCGTAACGCAGGCAACCGAGTGCGAGAGCTTTTACGATTTGCGGTGCGACGTAGAAAGGTTTTACGCCGCCTCTGCCGTGTGCGAAGCGGCAAACGCGCTGTGCTTCGAGGGCGACGAGAGCGCGGAAATTTTCTATCCCGCGGTAAAGGCTCTGTCCGAAATGTGCTCAGGCGATCACAGTCGGGCGTTAATCGCATTTCTTTTGACCGCTCTAGGCGCGGCGGGCTATCCCATAGGGCTTGAAAATTGCACCGAGTGCGGCGCGCCCTTGGTTTCTGCCGACAAAATGCGGTTCGATATGAACACGGGCTCGTTCACCTGCTGGGACTGCGGCGACGGTATAGGCGCCAGCGGAGTTACTTATAACGCGCTCAGAATGTGCGCGGGTAAGCCGTATGATAAGGGCTTTATCACCGCCGACGGAATAAAGCGCGCCCTGCGGCTGTTAAAGGAATATTTCACTTTCAAGACCGACGCAAAGTGCGTAAGCCTTTCGGAATACATAAGACTGATTTAAGATTATAAATAAAGGAGCGGACGCGCGGAAATTTTTTCGCGCGTCCGCCCCTTTTAACGCTTATAACAACCTGCCGACGGTTGTACGGTTGGCGCGGTGCGTCATATTCTTTTCAACGCCGAAGTCAGCGGATAAAAAGTCAGCGACACGCTTACGATTGTGCAAACCGTCTGCGGAAGCATGGCTATGAACGAGGAATAAAAGTACGCAAGCGCGCCCTCTGCGGTCATACCTATAATCAGCGGGGTTATTACGTCGTCGATGAGCGTAAAGCATATCGTGCATACGACCGCCGCTAAGGTTACGAAAATCAGCTTAAGCGCCCCATGAACGCGGCATATTCCGCGCCGTTTCAAAAAATACAGTATGCAAAACGCGATTAGCGCTCCGCCGCACAGCCCCGCTATTATCCATAATAATACCTTGGTCGCTGTCGCGTACAGGCGTGAAATTTTTATAAGGTCAAGCGCGGCGCAACTCGCGCAGGCACAGCATATGCAAGCCAGCGCAAGACAGATTGTAACTGCAAAGCGAGGGGGAAATTTTTCCCAAACCTCGTCGTCGATTTTTCCTATCAAACCGAACGTTGCGCCCAGAAGGGGAAAATATACGGCGTAAAGAATTATTACGGTGGGATAAAACCCGAAAACCAGACACCTTAAGACGGCGAAAGACGCGCCCAGAAAAAAGCCGAACCTTGCGCCGAACGTAAAAGAAAGGCACACGAAAAGCGCCGTAATCACTTCAACACCCGGAACGGCCGAAAGCGCAAGCTGCGCGCATATTACAAGCGCGCAACTCACCGCAACGTATGCAACTTCCTTTGCAGGCGAAAGCCTCTTCTGTTCGTTATTCAAAATTTATCAGCCCCAATTCCACTCCGAATATACCAGCGCGTAGGTGTAGCCCTCCACGCAGGGCAGACCGCTTACGCCGTAGCTTGCGCTGTTTAAAACCAATCCGTCCGCTTCGTACGTGCCGTAATCGGAAGTGGAGTAAATAACCCCGTCAAGCTCGGTAAGGTTGGTGTAAATCGCCCACGACCAGCCGTGCGTACCGTTCTCGTCAGTCACGTTTTCAACGCCGTTTACCGAGGTTATAAACAGTCCGTAAGCGCCGTCCTCCGCGGTAAAATCAAGTTCGCCTCTGTCTTTCAACGCATTGATATAGTCGGCTACCGAGGTTTTGCCGTCAAGAGGCAAAACTTCTTTCGAGGCGGTGAATACGGCGTTTTCCGCCTTGCCGTCGCCCGCGGTGATGAATTTTACGTTGCCTTTTCCGCAGCCTGTAAGGGCAAGGACGGCGCAAAGCAGACAAGCGACAAAAGCCGTCGCAAAAAGTTTGGTTATTCTCTTCATAAATATCTCCTTTCGGCTCTTTTAAGCCGTTAAAAAAATTTCCTCTTTGAATTTCAAAGGGGAAACACGACAAAACCACCCTTCCGCGCGTGCGGAAAGGATAGTAAAACGCCGCGTTGCGTCCCCTCAACTGCGTTTATCCGGTTCAGCCTGAAACAATTTAGACTTCTCCGTCCGGGCGTACGGGCAGGTCTTCCGACTTAAATAACCCAAAAGTTTTTGCCTGCAATCTTCCCAAACAGAACGGAAAAGCCAAAGGCGTTTACCGCAATTCGTTCAGTGACTGCAACCTTTCGGGAACGGCAGCGGGGGCTGTGGAGCTATCAGCTCGCTTCCCTCTTGGCGCCCTTGATGCAAGGGCGAACCCGTAAGCTCATAGTTTTAATTTAATATACAGTATAATGAATGCATTATTTTTTGTCAATCGTATACTTATAATTCCTATAATAAAAATTGTCAACCTGTTATAATAAAATGGTTGACAATTAACGATATAAGTTTTATCATATTTGTATAGTTTTTAAGGAATTTTGAGGAATATGAAGAGTAATAAACTTTTAGCTGTCGATTTGGCGGAGTGTGCGCTGTTCGTCGCGCTGATGGTGGTAGGCGCTAAGTTGCAGATACCTTTTCCGTTGGTGCCGTTGACCTTTCAAACGGTTATCGCCGTACTTTCGGGGCTTCTTCTCGGTTGGCAAAAGGGAATTATAGCAATGGCGGTATATATGCTGATGGGGCTCATCGGAATTCCGGTTTTTGCCGGCGCGGACTGCGGATTTTTATACGTGCTTAAGCCTTCGTTCGGCTATATCATAGGGTTTATCGTTGCGGCAGGCGTTTGCGGCACCTTCTATAACCGCACTAAAAAGCTGTGGCAGATAATCGTTCTGGCTATTGCGGGATTTTTGGCAAACTACGCCGTCGGGATACCTTATTTTATAGCGGTATGGCAATTAAACGGCTATCCCGAGCTCTGGGAAAGCGTAATTACGTACAATCTGTTGTATATGCCTAAGGACGCGGCGCTCAGCCTTCTTGCGGCTTTACTTGCGTGGAGGGTAATTCCCGCCGTCAAGCGCGTAAGGTCAAGGGTAAATAATCCGAAAGAGAGCGAAAACGTCGAAGGGCGTCACGAAAATTAAAATTAAGGCTCGGTCTTAAGTGCGTGTCCCATAGGGATTATTTTAGACGACATAAAAGGATAGCGAAAATTCGCTATCCTTTACTTTTTGCGTTGCAAAAACAAACGACTTTGCTTGCAAAGTATAGTGAGTTACACTTTGAAAATATTTTCTACAAAACACAACAGCCCGATAAATTGTAATTTATCG
>JBJEUZ010000220.1:0-6342 GCA_051884095.1 Candidatus Coproplasma sp. | reverse complement strand
GTTGTGGAAGAGGTTGAAGACAGAGAAACGCAGATTTCGCTTGAGGACGCGCAACAGATTAAAAAGAGCTACAAGGTGGGCGACGTCGTAAAGGAAAAGTTCGTTCCCAAGAATTTCAGCCGTATAGCGGCTCAGACTGCAAAGCAGGTCATTTTACAGAAGCTCCACGAGACCGAACGCGACGCCGCGATGAGCGAATTCTCCGATAAAGAGGGTGAATTGCTTGTGGGCGTAATCCGCAAAATCGACGCTAAAAACGTATACGTTGAACTTGGCAAGGGTCAGGTCGAAGGCTTAATGCTTCCTTCCGACCAGGTTCCCGGCGAAAAGTACAACGTCAACGATAAAATCAAGGTTTTCGTAAAGCGCGTAAAGAGCGGTTTCAAGGGCGCACAGGTGCTCGTCAGCCGTTCCTCGGCAGGACTGGTTCGCAAACTTTTTGAAGAAGAAGTTCCCGAAATCAAGCAGGGAACCGTAGTTATCAAGGAAATAAGCCGCGAAGCGGGCGCAAGAACCAAGATGGCTATCTGGTCTGAAGACCCCAGAGTAGACGCTATAGGCGCGTGCGTAGGCAACAAGGGCGCAAGAGTTAACGCCGTCGTAGAAGAACTTAACGGCGAAAAAATCGATATTATCCCCTGGAGCGAAAACCCCCTTGAATTTATTGCAAAGGCGCTTTCTCCTGCAAAGGTTATATCCGTAACTCAGTTGGAGGGAGAAAAGTCCGCTATGGCAGTCGTTCCCAACGACAAACTTTCGCTTGCAATCGGCAAAGACGGACAAAACGCCCGTCTTGCAGTAAGACTTACGGGTTGGAAAATCGACGTCAAGAGCGAATCCGCCGCAGCCAACTTGGGAATTTTTGCGCAGGAAGAAGACGGAGAACAGGAATAATTAATGCCTAAAATCAAAAAGATACCGCTCAGGCAATGTATAGCCTGCCGCGAACTTAAGGAAAAGCGGCAGATGCTCCGCGTCGTAAAAAACAAGGAAGGACAAATTTTCCTTGATTTTTCAGGCAAAGCCTCAGGGCGCGGGGCGTACGTTTGCGACAATGCGGAATGTATTAAAAAACTCAAAAAAAATCGTCTTATCAATAAGGCGTTCTCCTGCGAGGTAGACGACGGCGTTTATGCCGCAATCGAGGAGGAGTATTTTGGCAAAAAACAAGGTTGAAACCTTTTTAAATTTTTGTTTAAGAGCGCGCAAAATCGTTATCGGTTCAGGTGCGATAGACTTCGAAAAGAAGGGAGTCTATCTTATTATCGTGTGTTCCACCGGTTCGGAAAACTGCTTCAGACTTGCGCTTAAATACAAGACCAGATTTTCGTGTCCGCTTATGATTTGTAAATGCGGACTTGAGAATTCGATACACAGGGCAGGTTGTAAACTTGCCGCAATAAAAGATGAATGCTTGGCAAAAGCAATTATTGCCAATGCTTGTGAAGAATATGAAATATTTGCCGGAGGCGTAGATTAAATATATGGCAAAAAAATATGAGAATATCGAAAATATCGGAAAAATGATTTCGGAAGGGGTTATTTCCGACCTCAGTAAGAAGATTGCGGGCGCGGAAAAAGCTGCGTTCGACGTGCTTAAAAAGCTCTCCGATATGGATAACGCTCAGGCGGCTAAGAGATTGGAAGAGGAACAGCGCGCGGCTCAGGAAAAGCTCGCCGAAGAACAGGCTTTGCTTGCTGCCCGCGAAGCTGCGGAAAGAGCGGCTAAAGAGGCGGAAGAAGCGGAAAAAGCTGCCAAGGAAGCTAAAAAAGACGCAGAAAAACCCGTTGAACAGGGTAAAGATATCGAAGCAGTTCAACAGCCTGCCGCACCCGCTCGCAGCGCCGCTACAGAAAAGGCTCAGCCCTCTACAGTTCAGGAAAAGCCCGCGGTAGGTAAAATATTTGTAAATAACGACCGTGCGCCCAAGGGGGATCGTAACGCTCAGCGTCCTCAGCAGGGTAACGTTCCCCGTCAGGGTAACAATAACAATTCCCGTCCCCAGCAGGGTTCGGCAAGACCTCAGAATCAGTCCTCCAGACCTCAGGGCGGCGCAAAGTTCACCGCGCAGGCCGCATCTTCGTCAGCTGCTTCCAAGCCTGCAAACAAGAACTTCGGAGCTGATAAAAAGAAGCAGACTTTTGAAAAGACCTACGTTGAAAAGGAACGCCGTCAGCCTTCCAAGCGCGCGCTTGCAAAGCAGCAGGGTCCCGGAATCGACGATTTCGACGAAGATAAGAGCGGTTACAGAAAGTTAAGGGTAAAGAAGGATAAGAAACAGCAGAACGCACAGGCTATCAAGATAGAGCACGCCGTTGTTACTACCAATGAAATACCCTTAAAGGTTCTTTCCGAAAAGCTCGGAATAACCGCAGTGGAGATTACTAAAAAGCTCTTTAAAGAGGGCGTCATGAAGACGGTCAACGAGTCGATTGATTACGACACCGCCGCGCTTATTGCCGCAGGTATGGGCATCGAACTTGAATATAAGCCTGAAAAGACAGCAGAAGAGATTCTCACTGAAAAACAGGCTGATACCGTAGAAGAAATCGAAAGCCTTGTTCCCCGCGCTCCCGTAGTTACAGTTATGGGGCACGTCGACCACGGAAAGACCTCGCTTTTGGACTATATCCGTAAGCAGAACGTAACCGCAGGCGAAGCGGGCGGCATTACCCAGCATATAGGCGCTTATTCTGTCAGCGTCAACGGAAAGAGCATCACTTTCATCGACACTCCCGGTCACGAAGCGTTTACGGCTATGCGTGCACGCGGAGCGCAGGTTACGGATATAGTAATCCTTGTAGTAGCCGCAGACGACGGTATAATGCCCCAGACGGTTGAAGCTATCAACCACGCCAAGGCGGCAAACGTTTCAATAATCGTTGCGGTAAATAAGATGGATAAGGTCGGCGCCAATCCCGAAAAGGTAAAGCAGGATCTTACCGGCTACGGACTTGTTCCCGAAGAGTGGGGTGGAGACACTCCCGTATGTCTTATTTCCTGTAAGACTGGTCAGGGCATCGAAGAGCTTCTGGAAAACGTTCTGCTGGTAGCAGAAATGAAGGAACTGCTTGCAAATCCTGAAAGAGAGGCGCGAGGCGCGATAATCGAAGCGCAGCTCGATAAGGGAAAGGGTCCCGTAGCAACCGTCCTGGTTCAGAACGGTACGCTCCGCACGGGCGACAATATAATATCCGGAACAATAACGGGCAGAGTCCGTGCAATGATAGACGATAAGGGCAGAACGGTAAAGGAAGCAGGTCCTTCCGCAGCCGTATACGTGCTCGGCTTCGAAGAAGTTCCCAATGCGGGCGATTCAATGTTCGCCGTATCTCAGGAGCTGATGAAATCGGTTATCGAAGAGAGAAAGCGCAAGGAATCCGACGCTATGGTCAAGGCAGCGTCCAAGATTTCGCTTGACGAGGTATTCGGTAAAATTGCCGAAGGCAATATGAAGACCCTCAACCTTATAATTAAGGGCGACGTTCAGGGCTCTGTAGAAGCCGTAAAACAGTCTGTAGTAAAACTTTCCAACGAGGAAGTTCAGGTCAAGGTTATCCACAGCGGTGCGGGCGCCATTACGGAATCGGACGTAATGCTGGCAGATTCCTCCAACGCCATAATTCTGGGCTTCAACGTCCGTCCGGACGTAAAGGCAAAGGCTACGGCGGAACGCAGCAAGGTCGACGTAAGAACTTACAGAATTATTTACGATTTATTGGACGATATCGAAGCCGCCCTCAAGGGTATGCTGTCGCCCAAGTATCAGGAAGTATATCTCGGCAAGTGCGAAGTTCGCCAGACGTTTAAAATTACGGGCGTCGGCAACGTTGCAGGTTGCTACGTAAAGGAAGGCAAAATCGTCCGCGGCGGCAAGTTAAGAATTTACCGCGACGACGTTCTCGTTGTCGAAGGCAACGTTCAGCAGCTTAAGCGCTTCAAGGACGACGTAAAGGAAGTAAACTACGGCTATGAATGCGGTTGCTCGATTGAAGGTTTCAACGATATTCAGGTCGGCGATATAATCGAGTGTTACCTCATTGAACAGATTGCCGTAAAGTAAGGTAGATTATGAAAGGTATGAGAGGGGAACGCCTTGCCAGCCAGTTCCGTGAAGAAATATACGGCGTAATTTCGGGTAAACTTCGCAATAAGCACCCCGAACTCAGCGCCATAATCAGCGTAACTCAGGCTGACGTTGCTCCCGATTTAAAGACTGCAAAAATATATGTAAGCATTTTTGACACGGATAAGACCTGCAAGGAAAACAGCTTTGCACTCTTAAAGGACAATTCGGGCTATATCCGTCATGAACTTTCGCAGGTATTGCGCCTGCGCACCGTGCCTGAACTGTCGTTTATTCTTGACGAGAGTATGGAATACGGAGCAAAAATAGACAAACTTTTAGACCAGCTTGACGTAAAAGCAGAAGAAGACGATGAATAATTCGACTTTGGCGGAAATCGCAAGACAACTTAAAAGTGCGCAGACGGTTGCCGTTTTCTGTCACGTCCGTCCCGACGGGGACGCTCTGGGCAGTATGCTTTCGCTTGTTCTGGCGCTTAATAATGCGGGTAAACGCGCCTATGCCATCTGCGATGACCCTGTCCCGCAGAGATTGAAATTGTTTTCTGCAATGGAGGATGTGCAACTTTCGCTTCCTTTGCCGCAAGATAACTTCGATACTCTTATCTGCGTGGATTGTGCTGACGTGACCCGTATGGGCACGTATTCTGCTACATTTGCCAAATTCAAGGGTGCAACAGTTAATATCGACCATCACGTCTCAAATAACAAATTTGCAAAATACAATTACGTATTCGATTGCACTGCGACTTGCGAATTGTTACCCGAGGTACTGAGCGAAGCCGGCTTTGAAATTACAAAGGAAATTGCCGACTTGCTCGCTCTTGGCTTGTTGACCGACAGCGGAAACTTTTCTCACCGCGACGTCAGCGAAAAGACATTTTTAACTGCGGCAGAGTTAAAGAAAAAGGGCGCTGATTTCTGCGATATAGGCTATGCTATGTTTTCGCGCCAGACCAAAAACAGGGCTATTCTGTACGGGCGCATAATGAGTAAAATTCGCTTCGCTCTCGACGATAGACTTGCTTTCATAACCGTAACTCAACAGGACTTTGCCGAAACCGATACCGATAAGAGTCAGACCGAAGGCTTTGTGGATTTCCCTCTCTCTATTGACAGCGTGGAAGTTGCCATTGCTTTAATGGAAGTCAAAAAAGGGCAGTACAAGGCTTCGCTACGCAGTAAACGCGCAAACGTCAACGCTGTAGCTGCAAATTTCGGCGGCGGCGGACATATTCTTGCCAGCGGCTGTATGCTTTTCGGCGATTATGAAGAGGTTATCGACAGATTGACCTTTGCAGTTTATCAGCAGCTATGAACGGATTGATAAACGTCAATAAGTCAGTTGGAGTAAGCTCCGCGCGCGAGGTTGCAATAATTAAACGTCTTACTAACACGCCTTGCGGTCATATGGGTACGCTCGATCCTATGGCAAGCGGCGTTTTGCCTATAGGTATTGGTAACGCCTGCAGATTATTCGATTATTTTCTCGATAAGCATAAAATTTACGAAGCTACCTTCGATTTCGGCGTTGAATACGATACGCTGGATACGACGGGGGAGCTCGTTTCAGACGGAGGTTACGTGCCCTCCGAACGCGAAATAAAAGACGCGCTTCCGTCGCTTTGCGGAGAAGTTATGCAGGTTCCGCCTGCGTACAGCGCAAAAAACATAAATGGTAAGCGGGCTTATCAGCTGGCGAGGGCAGGCGTAGAAGTTTCGCTTCAACCGAAAAAAGTACAGATATTTTCGGTTGAGCTTACGCAAAAAGTTGCGCCTTATTCATATAAATTTTTGATTGAATGCGGTTCTGGCACGTACGTTCGCTCCTTAGGCAGGGACTTGGCGGCTTTGTTGGGAACGCACGCAGCAATGAGTGCACTTGTAAGAAAGTCAAGCGGCATTTTTAATCTTGAAAGCTCGGTTAAAACGGAAAATCTCTATCAGGAAAATATCGGCGAATATATTGTTCCTACGGACAGCGTCTTGCCTTTCGCAAGCGTATATCCCCAAGGCAATCGCGCTAAAAAGCTATTTAACGGTCTATCCGCAGAGTACGATCTTGCGGACGGAACGTACAAAATATATCAGGAAAACGGCGACTTTTACGGCTTGGCAACCGCGAAAGACGGCTACTTAAAGGTAAGGACAAAACTATGTTAACTATTGTTGAATACGGCAAAGACGAATACGCTTTTCCTTCGCTTTTGGTGCTCGGATGCTTCGACGCGATTCATTTGGGTCATAGAGAGCTG
>JBJEUZ010000219.1:0-1520 GCA_051884095.1 Candidatus Coproplasma sp. | reverse complement strand
GGGATTGAGAGCTATGAACCAGGTGCTGTCGCCTTCGGTGAAGTAGGTGTAATCGCTCTGCTGATAGTCCTCCATATCCGCTGCCTGCAAACCGTAAGTATCCAGCTGTCCTGCAAGGAACATATTCAAACGGGTAGAAGCATCGGAAACCTGCTGAATGGAGATATTGGTAGTCTGGTATTCGCCAGCGTGTTCGCCGCTGGTGTAGCCCCACCAATAAGGATTCTTTTCGAAGGTTACAATAGAGTCTGCAACGTAAGAAGACAGTTTGTAAGGACCGAAGCCTACGTAAGTATCTACGGAAGTACCGTAGTTATTGGTATATACTCCGGCGCTGGTGGTTACGCAACTTTCGTACTTATCGGTATTTACAAGGAACATAGAGCTTGCAAGGTTATAGTTGAGGTAGAAACCGCTTAAAGACTTTTCGATGATGAAATCAAGGGTATAATCGTCAACCGCCTTAACGCCGACTTCAGAGAAAGGAATACCGTCTTCCCAGGTCTGTCCGAAGAAGCACATTTCCTCCCATTCCATATAAGCGTAATCTCCGACTTCAGCAGCGTATTCCTCAACGTCAGCGCAATCATGCAACTGAGCGATAGCGTTCTGAAGTACGCGCAGTCCTGCAGCATCGAGCTTTACGTAACCGTCCTCATCTGCATTAGCTGCGAGTTCTTCCCAGCCCTCAACGTCAAAGTATCCGTATTCGAAATATTTAGCAAGTCCGTTAGAACCCCAGTTGCCGCCGTCGTTGATGTTGAGGACTGCGTCCTTACCGTCAAGCTGCAAATAACCGTTTTCATCGGCTACCATATCATCGGGGTCGAAATATTCTTCGTCAAGGTAATCGGCGGATACCATTGCACTGTAAGAGTAAGAACCCTGCTTTACGTATTTTTCTGCATTGACGAGCGAAAACTGACCGCCGTACAAGCTGTCTGCACGGTAGTTAGCCGCATCGGGGTCAAGGAGAAGTTTGATGGAATCCACGAAATCCTGAGCGGTGATAGCGTCGCCGTTATCGAACTTCAAATCATGACGAAGGGATACACGGATAGCTCTCCAGGTATCGTTTGAAGTAATTCCCCAAGTAGTACCAACGTAGCTGGAAGATACGTCGACGGGCATTGCAGACGCCATCGAAGGAACTATCTGATAACCATCTTTTGTGCTGTTATAGTCGAAGGTGTATAAACCGTCTTCGGTATAATCGAGCACCATTGTAGCCGCGTTTGCCTGATAGGTATGGATGTTCCATGCCGTAGGAAGTGAATCAGTTGCCATACGATAAGTATAAGTACTTGTCGTGGTGTTGCCGTTATCAGAGTCATCAGGATTTTCAGTTTCTCCGCCGCAAGCAGCCAAACTGAAAGCCATACCCATAGCCATAACAACGGAAGCAACTGATAAAGTGTGCTTTTTCCATTTTTTTGCCATTGTTTAACCTCCAAAAAATAGAATGATAAATTAAAAATTTTTTATGCGCCGCTACTTTGTTTGCGTCGCTTAAATTGCTG
>JBJEUZ010000218.1:0-6349 GCA_051884095.1 Candidatus Coproplasma sp. | reverse complement strand
CGATAATTTTTGCATAAATTTATTAAGCCTGAACAGAATCGCCCGTGATTATTACCGAGATATCGGAATAATCGACGGTAACGCCGCGATTGGCAAACAGACAGAGATAGACGAACCGATTATCCACCGAAACCAGATCGAAGTCGAAAAAACTCTTTTCGCAACCGTTGCAGGTTACGGTTATCTGCTGGTTGATTTTTGTGATGGTTAAGACATATTCGCCGCTTAATTGATTGTTTGAGTTGCCCACGCCGCCAAGCACGCCGCCCTCGCGGAAGAACACGCCGTTGCCCGCGCAACCGCCTGCGGCGACAAAGTTAGCGTTTTCCGACGAGCGGTATTCGTCTATATAGATATTGTCCCTGAGCATAAGCCCGAACGCCGACTGAGAATCGCTTTGATTTTGGGATATTACCCGCGCTTTGGCGCTTGCGGTAAAGTTTTTATCCGCGGAAAACTGCATAAAGACCGCCGCGAAGCCGTCGGAAGAGCGCGAAATTTTTCCGCGCACTACAGTACTGTCGTTGCCCACCGTAAAACTATTTCCGCTCTGCTCTATTCTAAATTCGCCTATATGCTCGTTGCCGCCGAAGTCGCCCATAACAGTACCGTACCAGGGCGGCGCGACGTCGTAGCGTTCCGAAGCGTCCTTTTGCGCGTTGAAGGGCGAATAATGCGGTTCCTTATAGTTCGCGTTCACTGCGTCCGCAAAATCTTTTGCGCAGGGAAGGGCAAAATCCGACCTTAAATATCCCTTTAACGGACAATCCGAAAGAGACAACAGCCTTGCCCATTCGTACGAAACGTACTTCGCGCCGTATCTGTTCAGGTGGGTCTGGTCCAGACCCGTCCTCACTCCGTTCGACGTGGATGCCCAGGCGTGGAAGTCGCTTGCCCTTTCAAATCCGATTTTTTTATATTCTTCCATTGTCGCGCACGTCAGATCCAGGACGGTTACGCCCGCCTCCTTGCCCAGCTCGCGCATTGCCTGGGGGTAGTTTCCGCCCTCGTACTTGCCAATTGCCCCCGTGATATGCCCGCACGAACCGCTGTAGTCGCCGTCGTCGGACAAGCGCACGATAGGCGTACAGAGTATTGGGGTTGCGCCGCGTTTTGTTATTTGCGTAATATAGTTTTCCAACAGGTTGCGCTTGAACGAAATTCCGCGTTCCTCGCTCTTTTCGTCGCTTGATAAATTGGCGTTGGTATAGCGCGCCTCCTCGCCCTTTTCGTCGTTATGACCAAAGCCTATGGAGACGAAGTCGCCCTCCCTTATCGAAGAAAGGAGCGTAAGGTAATTATTTTCGTTTAAAAAGCTCTTCGAGCTTCTTCCCGACAGGGCAAGATTTACAACCTTTACCTGCGGCGTAAAATATTCTTTTATCATAACGCCGTAGCCGCAGCGGGGCAGATAATAGTCGTCTTTAAACTTGGCGGCGGTAGAATCGCCCACGACGTACAGCGTGATTTGTTCGTTATTCTGCATAATCCCTCCGTCCGCAAAAGCGGCAGAAAATGTACTGTTCGTGTCGCCCTGAGGCGGTCAGTTCATTATTACGTCCTTTAACTTTTCGTACTTTCCCAGCGCGGCGCGGCGCACTTCGGTTACGTCGTATGCGCCAGAAAACGCCTCGTCC
Organism: Candidatus Coproplasma sp.; assembly: GCA_051884095.1. Lineage (GTDB taxonomy): Bacteria > Bacillota > Clostridia > Christensenellales > Borkfalkiaceae > Coproplasma. Next base: position 4,712 of record JBJEUZ010000218.1, on the reverse strand, counting down.
GAAATTGCCTTTGCGGTGAATATCGCAGAGACGGGAAAGCGGAGGTTATTCAGTTCGCTCATCACCCGCCCGCTCTGACGCGTGCCCATAAAGTCGCCCCCGCCGCGCGTCTGCAAGTCGCTTTCGGCAATGGCGAAGCCGTCGGAATTGTTCTTGATTACCGCAAGCCTTTCCCTAGCCGCAGGGGTATCGTTGCCCATAAGCAAAAAGCAATAGCTCTGTCTGTCGCCCCTGCCCACTCTGCCGCGGAGCTGATGGAGTTGGGAAAGCCCGAACCGCTCGGCGTTGTATATTACCATTATGGTGGCGTTGGGCACGTCAACGCCCACCTCTATGACCGTAGTGGATACAAGGCAGTCGTATTCGCGCGATTTGAACGCCTGCATGACCTCGTTCTTTTGCTTGTCCTTCATCTTGCCGTGCAGCAGCGCAAAGCGCACCGAGGGCAATTTTGCGGAAAGCTCTTCGTACAGCTCGGTTACGGACATAGCCGAGCCCTCTTCGTCGCCCTCGATTTTGGGACAGACTAAGTACGCCTGACTGCCCGCCTTAACTTGGTTTGCGATATAGTTATACATATCTCCGTACTTGCGTTCGGGAATAACCGAAGTGGAAATTTCGCGGCGGGAAACCGGCTTATCCTTGATGGTGGTAACGTCCAGATCGCCGTAGAAGATGAGCGACAGCGTGCGCGGAATGGGCGTTGCCGACATTACCAGCGCGTCGCACCCCTCGCCCTTTTGCGTAATCGAAGAGCGCTGAGCGACGCCGAAGCGGTGCTGTTCGTCGCAGACCACGAAGGCGAGATTTTTAAAATTTACGTCGCCCTGAATTACGGCGTGAGTACCGCAGACCACGTTTACGGAACCTTCTGAAAGTCCGCGCTTTATTTCGCGCTTTTCAGCGGCGGGCGTAGAGCCGGATAAAAATTGCACGTTGTATTCGGGCAGATATTTTTTTATAACCTCGGCGTTCTGCCTTGCGAGTACCTCGGTGGGGGCAAGCAAAGCCGCCTGATAGCCCGACTTTACCGCCATAAATATTCCCGTAATCGCCACCGCGGTCTTGCCGCAGCCGACGTCGCCCTGAATAAGCCTGTTCATCACGCGGGGAGAATGAACGTCCCTGAACACGTCGTTTATCGCCTCCTTCTGCCCCTCGGTAAAATCGAAGGGAAAGCGCGAGGTGAATTCCTTTACTTCATCGGCGGTTACCGTATATCTGTTTAACCTTGCCGTCTCGCCGTCGCCTTTGATGATTTTGAAAGCAGAAATAAGCAGGAAATATTCCTCTATGGCAATCCGCTCGCTTGCAGACTTTATATCGTTTTGAGTTTGAGGAAGATGCAACTTTTCATACGCTTCTTCCAGCGGCATAAGCGCGTACTTGCGCCGTAAAGCAATCGGAACCTTACTTATAAGGATAACCTTACTCAACGCCTGTTTTATAGCTGAACGTACCGCGCCCTGCGTCAAACTACCCGCAAGGGGATATACGGGAATCAGCCCCTTCAGCTTTGCGTTTTCTTCGGCGCTTTCAAACGCGGGATTTACCATTGATGCGCCCATTCCGTACTTATTCTGCACCCTGCCGTAGAACAGGTATTTTCCTATTTTCAGCTTGCTTACAACGTAAGGTTGGTTGAACCACACCGCAGAAAACAGGTAGTCGCCCTGACGGCAGAGCGCCTTTACGTACGGGCGCCTGGAATAACGGTTATATTCCACGTTAAGGACTTCGCACAGCGTTAAAATGACGTCGTTGTGGTAGGCGTTGCGCAGGGGCTCGACGTGGGTCAAGTCCAGATAGTCGCGCGGAAAGTGCCGCAAAAGCTCTTCCGCCGTGTAGATATTCAGTTTATTGAAGTCCTTTTCCCGCTTTTCGGAAACGTACTTTAACTGCGAAAGCTCCATATTCAAAAACGGGGAGTTTTTACTCCCCGTCATATCTTTTACAGATTTTATTCAAGCGATACCATATAGTAGTAAACGGGCTGACCGCCGTAGTGGTAGTCCACGTCGCAGTCGGGGAATTCTTCCGTAACCTTTGCGGCAAGCTGTTCGCACTGCTCTTCGTTTACTCCCTCGCCGTAGTAGAGGGTTATCATCTCGTGCTCGTCGCGCTTCATCTTTTTGATGAGGTCGAGCGTGGTCCGCTCTATATTGTCGCCTTTGGCGAGAATTTTCTTTGCGTCAAGGCCGATAATGTCGCCCTCCTTGAGCTTGAAGCCGTTCATCGAGGTGTTTCTTACCGCGTAAGTTACCTGACCCGAAGCCACGCCGTCGATTGCGTGAATCATATTGGTCTTGTTTTCGGATACGGAATCGTCGGGATTGAACACGAGCGCCGCCGCAAAGCCCTGGGGAACGTTCTTGGTGGGTATAACGTGAATGGTGCGGTTTGTGACAAGACCCTTCGCCTGTTCAGCCGCAAGAATTATATTAGAGTTGTTGGGGAATACGAACACGTTTGAAGCGTTTATCTTCTGAACGGCGTCCGCTATATCCTGAGCGGAGGGGTTCATGGTCTGACCACCCTCTATGACTCTGTCCACCATCAAATCCTTGAAGATTTCGGCAAGGCCTTCGCCCGCGCAGATGGCAAGCATACCCATCTCCTTCTTCTCGGCTTCGAGCTTTTTCTTGAGCTCGCGGTTCTCCTCCAACATATTTTCTATCTTTATTCTGTCCAGCTCGCCGAGTTCGAGCGCATACGAGAGCGCAACGCCGGGCGTATTGGTGTGAACGTGAACCTTTACAAGTTCCAGATCGCCTATGCAGATTACGGAGTCGCCTATGCCCATCAGCTTTTCCTTGAGCTTGTCGATGTCCGCCATAGTAGTCATCTGCTTTAAGTTGATTACGAAAAATTCGGTGCAGTAAGCGAATTCGATGTCGCCTAAATCGAGGTTGATAATGTCCGAATTGTCGCCGAATTCAGCCTCTTTTTTGGTTTCTTGCGCTTCGGTGGGGATATCTCCGCCCACGTCCTCGCCGGTGATTGCCGCAAGGAAGCCGCGCATTATGGTCATTAAGCCCACGCCGCCGGAGTCGACTACGCCCGCCTTTTTAAGGACGGGAAGAAGTTCGGGGGTCTGCGCCAACGCTTCGTCGCCGACGGCAATCAAAGCCTTTAAAAATTCGGCAAAGTCCTTATTTTTTGAAGCGAGCTTTGCCGCAGATTCGCTCATAAGGCGAACGACGGTCAGAATCGTGCCTTCCTTGGGAATGGATACGGCGGAATACGCAACCTTGGTGCCCGCTTCCATAGCCTTTGCGAAGGTCTTTGTATCGAACGATTCGCCGCAGTCCCTTATGACCGAGCAGATACCGCGGATAATCTGCGAAGATATAACGCCTGAATTACCCCTTGCGCCGCGAAGCGCGCCCTTTGAAACCGCGTCGCAGATTTCCTGGAAGCGGTTGGACGAACAGGCGTTCATCTCCTTTATCGCCGACTGTAAGGTAAGCGACATATTTGTGCCCGTGTCGCCGTCGGGAACGGGGAACACGTTCAGAGCGTCAACTTTAGCTCTGTTTATTTCAAGCATTCTGGCGCCGGTCGCAATCATCTTTCTGAACTCGGTGCTGTTTACTGTTTTCTGCATTTCTACTCCTTAACTGTTTTCAATATTTAGGCGGACGATTTCCGCGCAAAAAAGAGTTAAACAAAAAAATTACAGTTTAACTCCTATTATATTAACGTTTACCGTGTCAACAATCATACCGGTAAACTTCTCCACTTTGTATTTAATTCCTTCCTTCAAGCTCTCGGCTACCGCGTTTATGGAAACGCCGTACTTGATTATGACGTATACGTCGATAAAAATTCTGTCGCCGTTGGTAACGACCTTAACGCCCTTGCCGCCCGGCTGTTTTTTCAAGAGCTCGGAAAGGGAATCGGTAAAACGGCGCGAAACCATTTCAACGATACCGTAACATTCGAGCGCGGCGTTGGACGCGACCTTTGCGATTGCAAGGTCGGAAATCGAAATTTTACCGTAGACGTTGCTAGTATTTACTGACATAGATAATTTCCTTCTTGTTCGTCCGTCCGTCGCCCGTTCAGAATATTAACGGGCGCAAAGACGCCGTCGGACCTTATTATTAAAGTCTTCCGAAATTTATTTTAAACTACTTTGTAATATTTTGCAAGTATTTCCCGCAATTTAATTGCAAAATAACTTTCGCGTTCAATATTTTTTATTAAAAAAACAAAAAAAGTTTATATCCTCGCCTGATTTTGTTTGCTTTTTTTTAAAACCCGTGTTATAGTAAATAAGCTGTTTAGATTAAACGGCTTTATTTTTGAACTTATTTTTCAAGAGAAATAACCTTAATCGGAGGGATATAATTATGTCGAGAGTATGCAGCGTATGCGGAAAGGGTCAGGCTTCCGGCAACAACGTGAGCCATTCCAAGAGAAGAACGAGAAGGACTTTCAAAGCCAACGTTCAGAAGGTTTCCTACGTCAACGCGGAGGGCAAAGTAGTAAACGATTACGTTTGCGCGCGTTGCCTTAAAACCGTTGAAAGGGCGTAAGTTTTAACTGCCGTTTTTCGGCAAAACTGAAAATGACAAAGTAAGGCGTTTGTGTACTGCAAACGCCTTTAGTCGTATCGTGTTTTAGTGAATTGTCAAATCAAGTGCAACACTTGGATAAAAAAGAATCAAACAAATCTTGCGGTTTGTTATAATGTAAAACCTTTTTTG
>JBJEUZ010000217.1:0-6366 GCA_051884095.1 Candidatus Coproplasma sp. | reverse complement strand
ACAGCTCTCCGATACGAAGTCCCGAATACAGGCAAAGCACAATCCCGAACAGTTTCGGCTTTTTGCTTGTCAGTACGGCTTGTTCGATTTTCTTCTGTTCCGGAAGCGTGAAACAGGACACTTCCTTTTCTTTCGTTTTGGGGCGTTTGATTTTGTCCGCCGTATATTCTTTGAGTTCACCGAGCGTGTAGGCGAGTTTCAGCGAGTTCTGTATTACGGTTATAATCCCGTTTACCGAGTTAGCCGCCAACCCTTTCCCCGTTACAATATTACCGCTCTGCATAAGCTCCGTAACGTATCTCTGCAACACAAGTGGAGTTAATTCGTCAAGTTCATATTCTCCCAAATTTACCTTAAGTCGGTTCTCGATAATTTCTGAGTACCGTTCGCAAGTTTTAATCTTAGACGACGGCTGTATGTAATTTTTGAACCATTCGTCCAACCAAATTTTATATTTCATTTCAAATCTCCTTTTTTTATTTAATTATAATTTTTTTGACACTTATCTCAAAAATGCCTTTCAGATAGCAAAAAAAAGAGAGGACTTTTTTATCCTCTCCGTTAGCTTTTAAACGAAAACCCTACACGATACGTGCAGGGTTTTTAATACCATATTTAATTGTTTTATTTAACAGAAATGTGCTCGCTTTGACGTTATTTTTTTATTCGTCCATTATTTTCTCTCGCCGTGGCAAGCATAAGTTTTATGCGGTTTTCCTGGTTGACGCGCGTTGCCGAAGGGTCGTAGTCGACGGCGACTATATTTTCATCGGCATACATATTTTTCAGCGTTCTTATCGCACCCTTGCCCGCTATATGGTTGGGCAGGCACCCGAACGGCTGAGCGCAGACGATATTTTCGGTTCCCGTTTCGGCAAGCGCCGCCATTTCGGCGGGTATAAGCCAGCCTTCGCCCATTTTAACGCCCTGATTAAGCACCTTGTCGGCGCAATGGCGAAGATGCTCGAAGTCGTGAATAGGCTCGAACGTGCCCTCGCGTTTGAACTGCTTTATTATGTTTTTCTGCATACCGTGCAGAACCTTATACAGCAACCTGTTGACAAGGAAGAAAACGCCCTTCTTGCCGTACAGAGTACCGTCGTTGATATTGTTCACAACGCAGTACAACACAAAGTCCATTAAAGCCGGCACTACCGGTTCGCAGTCCTCGGATAAGAGGAACTTTTCAAGATGGTTGTTGCCAAGGTAGGCGTATTTGACGTAGATTTCGCCTACGATACCTACCTTTACCTTTTTTATATCTCTGCGCCTGACCTGAGCGAAGATATCTATTATGCGCTTGTTTATCCTTTTATATTTATAATATTTACCGTCTTTAAAGCTGTCGACCGCCTCTTTGAACGCAGCGTCGCGCGCCTTATCGGCGGCGCCCTCTTGCTCTTCGTACGGCTTGGTCTGGTTATAGCACCACATTATGGAGTCGCCGTAGAAGATTGCGAAAGCCAGCTTTAATAAAAGTTTTACGCCTACCTGAAAGGAAGAATCCTTTTCCAGGCCCGAAAAGTTCAAAGAAATTACGGGAACGTTGGGAAATTCCGCCTTTAACGCCTTTCTTATGAGAGGAATATAGTTTGAAGCGCGGCAACCTCCGCCCGACTGCGTGATGAGCACGGCGGTATGGTCGGGGTCGTACTTTCCGCTCTTGAGCGCGTCGATGTATTGTCCGACTACGCACAGGCAGGGATAGCAGGTGTCGTTGTGAACGTGCTTCAACCCCTCGTCTATTACCGAGCGCGAGGAATTTTTGAGTATCTCGATATCGTACCCCTCCATCTTCATCAGCTCCTCTATTATGGCAAAGTGCCAAGGGAGCATATCGGGTACGAGAATTTTGTGCGTGTATTTGTATTCCGCTTTCCATTTAGGATAATTTTCGGTGTAATCTACAGTAACTTTATCTTCCATAATTTATCCGCGTTCGCGTCTGCGCTCGCCCTCTTCTATCGCCGCAAGCATACTGCGCAGACGTATTTTTACTACGCCCAGGTTGTTAATTTCGTCTATTTTTATCTGAGTATAGAGCTTGCCGCTCTTTTCCATTATCGAACGAACTTCGTCGGTGGTGATTGCGTCCAGTCCGCAGCCGAACGAGACAAGTTGAACAAGGTTGACGTCTTCGTGCCTTGCGGCGAAGTCCGCCGCGCGGTAGAGGCGGGCGTGATACGTCCACTGATTTAAAACGTTTACCTTTACCAGATTGCCCTTGTCGAACACGGAATCTTCGGAGAGCACCGCCATGCCGAGGGAAGTGAGCAGTTTGTTTATGCCGTGGTTTATTTCGTTGTCGAGATGATAGGGTCTGCCTGCAAGAATTACGGTCTGTTTGCCGCTCTTTTTTGCCTTGTGCAGAATCTCGTCCGCGCGGGCGCGTACGTCCGCATGGTAGCTATCCAACCTGTCGAAGCCCGACTGAAGCGCCCTCTTTACCGCGCCCTTTCTGACCCCGTACTTAGAAAGCAGTTTGTAGAGCTTTCCGACGGTATTTTCCCTCTCGTTCAAATCGAGATAGGGCATCATAAAGTTCTTTTCGTCAAGCCTTTCGTTGTTTGCCTTTAAAAGCTCGGGATAGTACGCAACGACAGGGCAGTTATAGTGGTTTGTGGAGCAATGCTCGTCAATGTTATAGCTTTCGCAGGGCAGAAAAATGAAGTCCACGCCCATATCCAGAAGGCTCTCTATATGCCCGTGCATAAGTTTTGCGGGATAGCAGGCGGTATCCGAAGCGACCGTATGCTGACCCTTGAAATAGAGATTTCTGGACGATTTTTCGGAGAGAACCACCTCGAAGCCCAGACTTTCAAAGAAGCCTGCCCACAGGGGAAGCTGTTCGTACATTCCAAGCTGAAGGGGAAGTCCTACTCTGGCTTTTACCTTTTCGCCCTGCTTTACGCCTTGAACGCTCTCTAATAGCCGCTTTTGCTTATAAGAATAGATGTCCAGCTCGTCAGAGGCGGGCTTTAAGCCGGCGCCGCGCTCGCACTTGTTGCCTGAAACGTACCTTCTGCCGTCGCCAAAGGATATGAAGTTTACGTTGCAGTTAGAAGTGCAGCCGTGACAGTTTGACGATTTTGAGGAATACGAGAACGAGGCAAGCTCCTTTTCACCTATCGTCGTCGAGCTTCCGCTCGAATTTTCCATAGCGTACAGAGCCGCGCCGAACGCGCCCATAAGTCCTGCTATGCCGGGACGGATTACCCTTTTCCCCGTCTCCTTTTCAAACGAGCGCAACACGGCGTCGTTTAAGAACGTGCCGCCCTGAACCACTATGTTTTCACCGAGTTCGTCAGCGGACTGAGCGCGGATTACCTTATAGATGGCGTTTTTAACTATTGACGAGGACAGCCCTGCCGAGATGTCCGCAAGCGTTGCGCCCTCCTTCTGAGCCTGCTTTACGGCGCTGTTCATAAACACCGTACAGCGCGAGCCGAGTTCTACGGGGTGCTTTGCAAACAGACCTTCCTGCGAGAATTTATCTATCTCCATTCCCATTGCGCGGGCAAAGGTCTGAATGAACGAACCGCAGCCCGAAGAGCACGCTTCGTTCAGCATAATAGAGTCGATAGCGCCGTTCTTGATTTTAAAGCACTTTATGTCCTGACCGCCTATGTCGATGATGAAGTCAACCTTGGGGTTGAAGTGGAGCGCCGCCTTGAAGTGAGCAACCGTTTCGACTATGCCGAAATCCGCCTTAATCGCGGACTTAATCAAATCCTCGCCGTAGCCGGTTACCGCGCTTCCCTTAATCTTTATTCTGCCGCCCGTCTTGGCGTAGATGTCTTTCAGCCTGGATATTATTACGTCCAGCGGCTGACCGTCGTTGGTCTGATAGTGCGAATAGAGTATGCGGCTGTCAGGCGTTATCAATATGAGTTTTGTGGTCGTGGAGCCGCTGTCTATGCCAAGATACGCGTCGCCCGAATAGTTTTCTATGTCGCAGAAATTCAGGTCGGTAGCGCGATGACGGGCAACGAAATCGGCGTACTCTTCCTTGCTCGCAAACAGGGGTTCGCCCGTAACTATTTCGTCGCTTGCCTTGGCGTTTTCAATCTTTTCGATGATTTCGGGTAAGCTAGCCGCCTTTACGCCTGCCGAGTGCAGAGCCGCGCCTATCGCCATAAAGCAGGGGGCGTCCTCGGGGAAAATCGCGTGCTCGTCGTCAAGTTTCAAAGTGGTTTTAAACGCCCTCTTCAACCCCTCGAGAAAGTGCAGAGGTCCGCCTAAAAAGAGCACCTTGCCCTTGATTCTTCTGCCCTGAGCAAGACCCGAAACCGTCTGGTCGACAACCGCCTGAAAGATTGAAGCGGCAATATCTTCCTTCTTTGCGCCCTGATTTATCAGCGGCTGAATGTCGGACTTTGCAAACACGCCGCAACGCGAAGCTATGGGGTAAGTCTTTTCAGCCTTTAACGCAAGCGCGTCCATTTCGGGCACGGTGATATTCAGCAGGGTTGCCATCTGGTCGATAAACGCACCCGTTCCGCCCGCACAGCTGCCGTTCATGCGCTGTTCGGTTCCTCCCGTGACGAAGATTATCTTTGCGTCCTCGCCGCCGAGCTCTACCGCCGCGTCCGCGTCGGGATAGAATTTGCGAATCGCAACGAAAGCCGCCTGTACTTCCTGAACGAAGTTGACTCCGCTGCGCTGGGAAAGTCCTAACCCCGCGCTACCCGTAATGGATACGCAATACTCGCCGTCGAATTGAGCGTTTACCTTGTTGAGTTCGGACAAAACCGTTTCCTTTACGCGAGCAAAATGACGTACGTAGGACTTATATAAAATTTGATAATTTTCATCGATTACGGCGACCTTAACCGTCGTCGAGCCGACGTCTATACCTAAAAGTTTAGCCATTACCTGACCTTTTCCTGACCTTTGGAGCTGCGCTCCGATACAGGTTATCTGATTAAATTTTTGTAATACGCAGTATATTATATCATATTCCGCAAATTATTTCAATTTTTGAACAAAGAAAAATGGCGACTTTGCGTTAAATTTAGGTGAAAAATTTTTCCTTGCTACTCACTTATTTTCATTACCTTCTTTATTCTTAAGTACGCCGTTGCGCCGCAGGAGTCTACCTGCGGCGCAACGGCGCGTTTATATTGTAAACACGATTGAAAGTCCCGCGGGCGTACGCCCGCGGGACTCTAATAATTGCCGACAATATTCCTTTTTAGTGTACGTCAAGCAAGCTAGGCGTCAGCAAGTTATTGCCGTGTTCGCTTGCGCAAATAAGAGTTTTAACTTCTTTGCTTGATATGTTCATATTTGCATTTGGTAGCCATACCGCCGCGGATATGCCGCTCCGAAAGGTTTTTTGCCAGCACCTCCTTCACTTCAGAAAACAGTATCGGGTCGATTGCTCGCAATCTCTCCGACACGTCCTTATGTACGGTCGATTTACTTATATTGAAGTGTGCCGCGGCGGCGCGCACGGTCGCCCCGCTCGCCGCTATGTACTCCGCCTCGGCAATCACTCGTTCGGTTATATAATCCCACATACGCTCTCCCCTCTCCACGGAATAAGCAATACGTCGCTTGCGGCGTTCTGCTTACATACAATAACGTATGCCGAATTTTCGCGCATTATGCGAAAAACTGTCAGTTTAAATATTATTGTATTATTAATCAAAAAGAGAGAAAGTTAAACGATTCTGTAGGACAGCATTGACTTGTTAATGGTTTCTACTAAAAACGTTCTTCAGTAGGTAAACTACCTAGCCTGCAGTGGATAGTATCCCTTTGCCAATCACAGTTTCAGTGTATGTCAGCCCTTAAATTTCATAAGAATAAAATATCCGTGCGAATCTGACTAAACCTTACTCGGCTATCTTCTTCGCACGGATTATTTTAAGAAATAAGATTTCTACAATTATTCAGTTTCTTCTTACGTTCTAATTATTTTAAAATCTTCTAATGATACTCTGTTTAAAAAATGTTTGATCGATTCCCATTTCACTTCACGATCTTTCCAATCACCTAACTCATGCAATAATTTTAATGTTTCCCTATTAAGCAAATCATAATAACTTGAAATAAAGCAGGCATATTGCAAATAAAATCAAAGCAATTATCTATACTTTTTCAAAAAATGTATCAGGTCTATTGGGGTTGAATATTTCGTTACAGGTCATTACGGTAACAAGGTTTTCCGTATCGCTTAAATTGATGATATTATGCGTCCAACCTGGAACCATAGTAACCGCTTCAATTTTATCTCCGCTTACTTCAAATTCAACAATCTCTCCCGTCGTGATATTACGTTCCTGTATCAAGCCGTGTTCTGCAACGACAATGAAGTATTCCCACTTTGAATTATGCCAATGCTGTCCTTTTGTAATACCC
>JBJEUZ010000216.1:0-1526 GCA_051884095.1 Candidatus Coproplasma sp. | reverse complement strand
GGAAATCATCATATCATAAGCAACAGCTTCGATATCTTTACTGCCGATATAGATTGTTTCCATGCCGTTTTCAGTCCACTTCTCTTCAACTCTACCGTTAAAGCGAACTATAAAGGACTTATCAGATCTCTGAGTAAGCCACGCTTCGCCTCCGGGAAGCCATACGTCGGGAAGCTCAGTCTGCCAACCGTCGATAATCTTCTGTTTGAAAAGACCGTATTCGTATCTGAGCGAATATCCCATTGCAGGGTAATTCCCGGAAGCAAGCGCGTCTAAAAAACAAGCTGCAAGTCTGCCAAGCCCACCATTACCCAAGCCTGCGTCGGGTTCGAGTTCATACAATTCTTCGAGCGTCACACCAAATGATGACATTGCCTTTGCAAAAGCATCGGTTGCGCTTAAATTGTAAAGGCTGTTTTTAAGTGAGCGACCCAATAGAAATTCCATACAGAGGTAATAAACTCTCTTTGCGCGCTTTGCTTTAACCTTTTTATAAAACTGCTGTCTTTTTTCGAGTAAGATATCCCTTACACTCATAACTACAGCCTTATAAACTTGGTCTTTGGTCGCCTCGGTAGGGCTTACGCCGTAATACCTTGCAAGTTTACCCTTGACAAGTTCCTTGACTTCCTTTTCGGTAATAGTTGTGTTTGACATTCTGTTCTCCTATATATAAAAGTAAATTATTTCAACATATCAAGATAGAGAGCTTCGTACTGCTTAGCAGAATTTTTCCAGCTGAAGTCGGTGGTCGCCGCTCTGTACATAAGTTTTGACCAAACTTCCTTATTCTTATAATCTGCAAGAGCCTGTCTGATAACGTATAACATATCGTGTGCGTTATAGTTAGCAAACGTGTATCCGTTCTGCTGGGGCTTAATACTGTCGTATAATCCGCCCGTCTCTCTTACAATAGGAACGGTTGCATATCTGCACGCAATCATCTGCGAAAGTCCGCAGGGTTCCGACTTGGAAGGCATTAAGAATATATCAGCTCCTGAATAAATCTTTCTCGATAAGTCGTTATTAAATTGAATCTGTGCACTCATCTTATCTGGATATCTTCTTGCCAAATCCTTGAAGAAGCCTTCAAAATGAGAATCGCCTGTGCCGAGAATGACAATCTGAACGTCATCCTGCAACACTTCCTCTATCACGTTGGTTACCAAATCGAGCCCCTTATGCGAAACCAAACGCGAAATCATTGCGATAATCGGCGTCTGAGGCTTTACGGGAAGACCTAATTGCTTTTGGAGTTCTTCCTTGCATATTGCCTTATTAGTCATATCTTCAGGCGTATAGTTTGCATAGAGACGCGTATCGAGAGCGCAGTTGTAACCTACGTCGTCGATGCCGTTGAGAATACCTACAAGTTTAAATTCGTTTCTTCTTATGATGGGGTCAAGTCCGTGCGCATAATAAGGGTCTTTAATCTCCTGTGCATATTTAGGAGATACGGTTGAAAACCTTTCGCAGCACTCGATAGCACCCTTCATAAGGTTTATAGAATTATTATATTCGACGAT
>JBJEUZ010000215.1:0-6403 GCA_051884095.1 Candidatus Coproplasma sp. | reverse complement strand
TTTTCCGTCCTCTCTGTTGTCGCGAATAAAGATTCTTACTAAAATTTTCGAGGCGTGGTTGATGTATCCCTTGCCGATATATCTTCCGTCGTTGGAAAAGACGGTTGCAAGCGAGCCGTTTTTATCCTTATTTTCAATGCGCGCCACCTCGTTCGCGTATACCCAGCTGTGTCCAGCCGAAATTCTCTTTTCTTCATTCTTTTTAAGATAAACTTCGTATGCCATAAAATTATCTTATCAAACCGCAATAATAATTGCAAACAAATTAAATACGTTTGATTTTTATTTAATAATTTGGTATAATTTTTCTATATGAAGAAATTACTGAAATATTTAAAGCATTATAAGCTCGAAAGCTGTCTTGCGCCGCTGTTTAAACTTTTAGAAGCGGTGTTCGAACTTATCGTTCCGCTCGTTGTCGCTTCGATTATCGACGTCGGTATAACTGCGGGGCGCGGAGCTACTTACGTTACGCAGATGTGTCTTATATTGGTTGCGCTCGGAGTAGTGGGGCTTTTGAGCGCTGTTTGCGCGCAGTATTTTTCAGCAAAGAGCGCCGTGGGCTTTTCCAAGGAATTGAGGGGAGACCTGTTCAGAAAAATTCAGTCGCTTTCCTATTACGAAATCGATGGTATCGGCACTTCCAGAATGATAACGCGCATGACAAGCGACGTTAATCAGATTCAGTCCGGCGTCAACCTTGTCTTAAGACTATTTATGCGCTCGCCCTTTATCGTATTCGGCGCAATGATTATGGCTTTCGTAATCAACGCCACGGCAGGCTGGATTTTCGCCGCAACCATTTTAGTGCTATGCGTGGTTGTATTCGGAATTATGCTTATTACTATTCCGCTCTACAAAAAATCGCAGGCAAATCTCGACAGGGTTACCGCCGCCACGCGCGAAACCCTGGTTGGCGCAAGAGTTATAAGGGCGTTTTGTAAGGAAGATGAGGAAATAAAGCAGTTCAACGAACGCAACGGCGACCTCTCAGCTTCGCAGAAGTTTGTCGGTAAAATTTCCGCTCTTATGAACCCTTTGACCTATGCCGTAATAAACGCCGGCATAATCGCGCTCATATATGCGGGTGCGATAAAGGTTGATTCTGGCGTGCTTACTCAGGGTCAGGTTATAGCTCTCTATAACTATATGTCTCAGATTCTTGTCGAGCTAATAAAACTTGCAAATTTAATTATAACCGTAACCAAGTCCTTTGCCTGTGCTGGCAGAGTTAATGAAATTCTTGAAATGCAGTCGTCGCTTATTCACTCAAACGGCGAAAATACAAGTTCTCACTTTATTGAATTTGATAACGTCAGCGCTCGCTACAATAAGGGCGGCGCGAACGCCCTCAATGCTATATCGTTTACCGCAGAAAAGGGTCAGACTATTGGAGTAATAGGCGGTACTGGTGCAGGAAAGACCACGTTGGTTAATTTAATTCCGCATTTTTACGACGCTTGCGAAGGCGAAGTGTTCGTGGGCGGTAAAAACGTAAATTCTATCGGCGACGAAAAACTTCGCGACGAATGCGGGATAGTTCCCCAACGCGCAGTTCTGTTTACCGGTACTATACGCGAAAATCTGAAATGGGGAAACGAAGACGCAACGGATGAAGATTTGAACGAGGCGTTAAAACTTGCCTGTGCGGACGACGTTATAGCCGCCAAATTAAGCGGACTTGACGAAAAAGTGGAACAGGGCGGCAAAAACTTTTCCGGAGGACAGCGGCAGAGACTGACCATTGCCCGCGCGCTTGTCAAGAAGCCCGAAATACTTATTCTTGACGACAGCGCGTCGGCGCTCGATTACGCTACCGATGCACGTCTGCGTGCAAACCTGCGCAAACTCGACTACGACCCTACGGTATTTATCGTGTCGCAGCGCACAAGTTCGGTTATGAACGCGGATAAAATTCTCGTTCTTGACGCAGGAAATCTTGTTGCCGTGGGTACGCACGAAGAGCTTTTATCGTCCTGTGAGCTTTACAGGGAAATTCATTACTCGCAGTACGAAAAGGAGGGAGCTTAAATGAAAGAGCAATCCCGCAAAGGCGTATACGGCAGAATACTCAGGCAGCTTAAGCCGTACTACGGGCTGTTAGTCATAACCATTGTTCTTGCATTGATTACCGTAGCAGGAAATTTAATTACGCCTATTCTGTTCGGAAACGTTATAGATTTAATTATTTCTTCAGGCAACGTCGACTTTTCGCGCATTCTCTATACTTTTGCCGTTATAGGCGGCGTTGTCGCGCTTACCTGTCTTGCTCAGTGGTTGATGAACGTCATCAATAACCGCATTACTTACGAGGTAATAAGGGATATCCGCTCCCAGGCGTTCGCTCATATTCAGGAATTGCCCTTGAAATTTATCGACGGTCATTCTGTCGGCGACGTGGTCAGCCGTAACGTAGCTGACGTAGATACCTTTGCCGACGGGCTCTTAATGGGCTTTACTCAGCTTTTTACAGGCGTTCTCACGATAATCGGCACGCTCGTATTGATGCTTGCGCTCAACTGGATAATTGCGCTTGTAGTGTTTTTCATAACGCCGCTTTCGCTGTTCGTAGCAAAATTCATCGCTTCGCGCACGTATTCGTATTTTAAAACGACGTCGCAAATCCGCGGCGAGCAGACTGCATTTATCGACGAAACTATCGGAAATTTAAAGGTTGTTCAAGCATTTAACCGCGAGGACGAAAACAACGAAAAATTTGACGAGATTAACGAACGCCTCACCAGAGCTTCGCTTAAGTCGATATTCTATTCTTCGCTGACCAACCCATGCACAAGGTTCGTAAACTGCATAGTTTACGCAGCGGTAGCGCTCTCAGGCGCATTGACCTTAATTTATCCTTCGGCTCTGCCCGTGGCGTTCTCGGTTGGTAAGCTCACCACGCTGTTGAGTTACTCCAATCAGTACACCAAGCCTTTTAACGAAATTTCAGGTGTCGTTACCGAGCTGCAGAACGCGGTTGCGTGCGCGGCTAGAATTTACGAGCTTATCGACGAACAGCCTCAGTCGCCAGACCCCGAAGGCGCGGTGGAACTTAAAGACGTCAGGGGCGACGTAGAGTTCAGGAACGTTAATTTTTCATACGAGCCCGACAAAAAACTCATTGAAAATCTCAACATTTCGGCAAGTGCCGGACAGAGGATAGCGATAGTAGGACCAACCGGTTGCGGTAAAACTACGCTGATAAATCTGTTAATGCGCTTTTACGACCCCCAGAGCGGCAGGGTCAGCGTGGACGGTCAGGATACTTTAGCTATCACCCGTAAATCGCTTCGCAAAAATTACGGTATGGTTTTGCAGGATACCTGGCTTAAAAGCGGCACAATCAGGGAAAATATAATTATAGGTAAGCCTGAGGCAAGCGAAGAAGAGATGGTTGCGGCGGCAAAGGCTTCGCACGCGCATAACTTCATTATGCAGCTTGAAAACGGATACGATACCTTAATCGGCGAGGACGGCGGCAATCTTTCTCAGGGGCAAAAACAGCTTTTGTGTATAACCCGCATAATGCTGTGCCTGCCGCCTATGCTCATTTTGGATGAGGCGACTTCGTCAATTGATACCCGCACTGAAATCAAAATTCAGCAGGCGTTTGCTAAACTGATGGTGGGAAGAACCAGCTTTATAGTGGCTCACAGGCTTTCGACAATAAGGGAAGCAGACCTTATTCTTGTTATGAATAACGGCAATATTATAGAACAGGGAACCCACGCTCAGCTTTTGGACAGGGGAGGTTTCTACTATAATTTATATAACAGTCAATTTGCAAAATAATTACGGAGGAAATAATGTTACAGGTAAACAACGTATCGCTTCAATACGGTGGTAAAAAATTGTTTGAGGACGTAAATTTAAAATTCACAAAGGGAAATTGCTACGGTATAATCGGCGCTAACGGCGCGGGAAAATCTACCTTTTTAAAGGTCTTGAGCGGCGACGTTGAACCCAATAAGGGTGACGTATCTATGGACAAGACCGAGAGAATGTCCGTACTTCAACAGAATCAGAACGCTTTCGACAACGTGACCGTTCTGCGCGCGGTAATGCTGGGACATAAGCGCCTTGTTCAGATTATGGATGAAAAGGACGCGCTGTACGCTAAGGCGGACTTTACCGAAGAGGACGGCGTCAGAGCAAGCGAACTTGAAAGCGAATTTGCAGAGCTAGGCGGATGGGACGCCGAGTTTGAGGCTCAGACCCTTTTAAACGCTCTTGATATAGGCGAAGAGTACTACGATACAATAATGGCGGACGTGGACGCAAAGCGTAAGGTTAAAGTGTTGCTTGCACAGGCGCTGTTCGGAAATCCCGATATACTGCTTCTGGACGAGCCCACGAACAACCTTGATATCAAGACCGTGCGTTGGTTGGAAAATTATCTGCTCGATTTTGAAAATACCATCATCATCGTATCGCATAACAGGCATTTCTTAAATAAGGTCTGCACTCATATCTGCGACGTGGATTACGGCAAAATCAATATGATGCTCGGTAACTACGATTTCTGGTACGAAACCAGCCAGCTTCTTGCGCGTCAGCAGAAGGATATAAATAAAAAGAACGAACAGCGCGCAAAGGAATTGCAGGAATTTATTGCAAGGTTTGCGGCCAACGCTTCAAAGTCGCGTCAGGCTACTTCGCGTAAAAAAGAGCTTGAAAAATTGACTATAAGCGATTTTAAACCTTCGCTCAGAAAATATCCGTATATCGATTTCAAGTATGAAAAGGAAATCGGTAACGATATTTTAATGGTTGAGGGATTGACCAAGAAAGGTTATTTCGAAAATATCTCGTTCACCGTACAGAAAAACGAAAAGATAGGCATAGTAAGCGACAAGTCGACAACGATTTCAATGCTTTACGATATCCTTATGGGTACAGCTCAGCCCGACGCGGGAACGGTAAGATGGGGCAAGACCATTTCAGCCTCGTACTTCCCCGAAAACAACGCTGAATATTTCCAGGGTTGTGAACTCAATCTGGTTGAATGGCTGAGTCAGTTTTCCACTGACCACTACGAAGAATATCTTCGCGGCTGGTTGGGTAGAATGCTCTTTTCGGGAGAAGAGGCGTTAAAGCAGGCAAAGGTGCTTTCCGGTGGAGAAAAAGTGCGCTGCATGCTTGCAAAGATGATGCTTGAGGGCGGCAATTTCCTTATTTTGGACGAACCTACAAACCATCTGGACCTTGAATCTATAACCGCGCTAAATAACGGTATGAAGAATTTCAAGGGTTGTATGCTGTTTACTTCGCACGACCAGGAGCTTATGAATACGGTTGCAAACAGAATTATCGAGATTAACGGAACAAAGACATTCGACAAGAACGTAAATTACGACGAATACGTCGATTTGATTACACAGTAGTTTCGACAGCTTTCGGCATAGTTGTTTAAAATCGTACAAAATTAGCAAAATATTAAATAATAATTTTGTACAAAAATACTTTACATTTACAAATTTGTTTATTATAATTATTCTATCAACAAAAATTGAGAGGAATTTAATTATGAAAACATCAAATATTGTAATTTTGGAAAGTAATGAAGATTTTTTGGGCGAGCTGAAGGAATATTTTGACGCAGACCCGGATTTTAACGTCTGCGGCGTAAGCTCTAACGGTAACGTCGGAATAAGTTTTATCAATCAGTTCAAGCCCGACGCGGTTATACTCAATCTCGTGCTTAGCGGCGTCGACGGATTCGGAGTTATGGACTACATAAAGAACAACCGTTTGAACTGCAACGTAATAGTCGTCTCAAATTTTGCCGACGATAAGATAGTTAATTCCGCAATTTCTTACGGAGCAAAATATTATTTTGTAAAACCCGTAAGCGCGCAAAATATTGCCGACAGGCTTAAAGACGTGTTGAGCGAACAGACAATTTCATACAAGGTTTCCTCAAGCGTAAGGGATAAGCGCAGAGCAGGCTCTTTGGACGAAAAGATAAGCAATATTTTTATTTCCATAGGAATTCCTCCGCATATAAAGGGATATCAGTATCTCAGGGAGGGCATAAAGATGGCGATAGAAAACCCTTCTATTATCAATAACGTTACAAAGGAGCTGTACCCGAACATTGCGGGCAAGTTCGACACGACGGCAAGTAAGGTTGAGCGCGCTATACGTCATGCTATCGAAGTTGCTTGGAACAGGGGAAGGGTGGACGCAATAAATGCAATCTTCGGCGTGCGCGTATATATAGGAAGCGAGCGTCCGACCAATTCGGAGTTTATTGCGCTTGTGGCGGATAAACTCATTCTTGAAGAATTAATTTGAATATATCAAAAATCGGTTGCGACCGCGTAAACTTTACGCGGTCGCAACCTTTTTAAATCAGTGTTCTTGACAAAGATAATTTAAGTAGTATAATAAATATGTATAA
>JBJEUZ010000214.1:0-1539 GCA_051884095.1 Candidatus Coproplasma sp. | reverse complement strand
AAATTCCTTTGTCTTTGACCAATATTTGATTCCCCAGTTTTCAAAGTTCCACTCATCGGAATAGAGATTGCACTCATAATCTATATAGTAAAGCAATCCGTCTCGAACGACGAAATTCGTGGGAAAGTAGTCAAGATTGAGTCCTGCGGCGTAAACTTTATGCGCAATTTCGCGCATCTGAACGAGATATTCTTCCTTCATCTCGTCGGATTTGACAAGCTCGTAAACCGTAGCCCCACAGATATACTCTTTTAGTATTCTTTCGTTCTTAATATCAGCGTCGAGCATTTCGGGAATTCTTACGCAGGCGCCTTTCAGCCTTTTATAGTCGTACAGCTCTGCCTGAATTTTATCACCGAAAGCGTAATAGTCGCAGGGCTCGTGGTGTATCTGTTTGAGAACGTACTGTTTTCCGTCTCGCTCGGCAAGGTAGGAATATCCCCCCTTGCCCCGTCCCAAGAGTTTGACGATTTCATATTCGACGTTATTTACGCTCAGCTTTTCAGGCATAATCTCTTCCTTACCCCGATTTTTTCAGTTTAATTATATCATAATTAGCGGCTACGTCGCAAATTATTTTAAAAAATTCTTTAATTGAAAAAGTAAGTTCTATCAAAAAAGAAGAAGTTAATATTTCAAACGCTTAATAGAAATTAATCATACAAAAGATTATAATTGTATTATCCGTGTATGCCATGGAGAATACAATGGCAAAGTATAAACATTTAACTTTAGATGACCGCATTCAAATTCAGTCGTATCTGGACCGCGGATTCAATTTCAAAGAAATCGGAAATCAACTGCATAAAAGTCCTTCTACTATTTCAAAAGAAGTAAAAGCGCATTTAACAAAAAAGCTCGGTTGTTACGGTTATCAGCGGTTTAATCCGTGCGTGAACAGAGCGGACTGCGTTCGTACTGCCGTCTGCGGGAAAGATTACTGCGATACAAAGCGCAAATC
This sequence comes from Candidatus Coproplasma sp., assembly GCA_051884095.1. Lineage (GTDB taxonomy): Bacteria > Bacillota > Clostridia > Christensenellales > Borkfalkiaceae > Coproplasma. The sequence continues at coordinate 578 of JBJEUZ010000214.1, read as the reverse complement.
ATGCGCTGCCTGCGGAAACTGTATTAATTTTTGTGATGAGTTCAGGTACGGAGACTGCAGAAAGTTAACGCAACCGCCCTATTGTTGTAATGCATGTCCGAATTCAAGTGCTTGTTGTACGGTAAGACATTATTACTATGCACGTAACGCGCACGAAGCGTATAGAAAAACCTTGTCAGAAAGCAGACAAGGTGCATGTATCACGGAAAAAGAAGCAAAGCGAATCAACGCTCTGCTTCAGCCTCTTATTGCCAAAGGTCATTCCGTACACCATGCTTGCTCTATATATAGGAATGAGATTATGTTAAGCGAAAAGACAGTCTATACTTACATAGATTCCGGTATTTTTAATATTAAAAATATTGATTTGCCGAGAAAAGTAAGGTATAAACAGCGAAAGAAGAGACACGAAACCAAAGTGGATCCTAAATGCAGAACAGACAGAACATATGAGGATTTTTTGTCGTTCATGCAGGAAAATGCTTCGCCTCCGCTGGTGCAAATGGATACGGTAAAAGGCACTGTTTCAGGGAAAGTATTACTGACGATACATTTCGTTGAATCTGGGTTTATGTTGG
>JBJEUZ010000213.1:0-6434 GCA_051884095.1 Candidatus Coproplasma sp. | reverse complement strand
AGCAGACCCTTTTCTTCAAGCATATCCAAAACGTGCTTGTCGGCTTTCTTTGCAAACAAGCCGTTTAAACTTTCAAATCTTTCGTCGAAGCAGCCGCGCTCGTTTATCAGCTGAACTACGGGCAGGGAAAAGCGCTTGCCGACCTTATAGTCGTCCTCGCCGAACGCAGGCGCAATGTGAACCACGCCCGTGCCGTCGCCCATGGTTACGTAGCTGTCGCACACAACGTAGTGCGCCTTTAAGGGCGCGTTGGCGGGGCAGATGCGAGCAACCTCGCGCGAGGTCTCCTCGAACAGAGGCTCGTATTCCAGCCCCTCCCATTCCTTGCCGCTCTTTTCGGCAACCACTTCGTATTCTTCAAAGAAGTTGCCTGCCAAAGCCTTTGCAAGAATATAGTTTACGCCGTCGACGCGTACTTCAACGTAGGGTTCGTCGGGATTCATACACAGCGCAACGTTTGAAGGAAGCGTCCAGGGCGTGGTCGTCCAGGCTAAGATATAGCGGTTGTCTTCGCCCTTTACCTTAAAGCGGGCTACCGCGGAATTTTCCTTAACCAGCTTATAGCCCTGCGCCACCTCGTGCGAGGAGAGCGCCGTGCCGCAACGGGGGCAATAGGGAACGATTTTATGTCCTTTGTATAACAGTCCCTTTTCGTGCATACGTTTGAGCGCCCACCACTCCGACTCGATATACTTGTCGTCGTAGGTGACGTAGGGATTGTCCATATCTACCCAATAACCCACGCGATCGCTCATCTTTTCCCATTCGCCCTTGTACTTCCAGACTGATTGCTTGCACTGTTTGATGAAGGGCTCGATGCCGTAGCTCTCTATCTGCGGCTTGCCGTCTATGCCGAGCGATTTTTCTACTTCCAGCTCCACGGGCAGACCGTGAGTATCCCAACCTGCCTTTCTTAAGACGTGCTTGCCCTTCATAGTCTGATAGCGGGGAATTATGTCCTTCATAACGCGCGTTAAGATGTGACCTATGTGCGGCTTGCCGTTCGCCGTGGGAGGACCGTCGTAGAACGAAAATTCTTCGCCGCCCTCGTTCTTTTTAACCGACTGCTCAAAGACGTCGTTCTTCTTCCAGAAGTCGATTATTTCCTTTTCTCTTTCAATGAAATTCAAGGAAGTGTCTACTTTATTGTACATATCCGTAACCTCTCGAAATGAGTTATTTGTTAATTATTGTCGAAAAGTCTGCGCTAAAATAAAAAACAGAGTGAACCGTTGTTCGGACACTCTGAAAAAGCGCTTTTATACCACCAAAACAAACCGACATTTGCCGCAAATTGTAACGGATTGCGAACCCGTGCGCCCTTAGTTCCCTTCGCTTGCCGCAGGCAGTTTCAGGTTTCGGGGTGCAGGCTGAAAGGTGATATCCGCGCAAAGCCCTTGCCTTCTTGCACCTGACGAAAGCTCTCTGAAAAGGAATTGTCCGCGCGGCGTTGTCCTTTGTAAACGCCTTTAAAGGTATTTATTTATGCATTTATTATATAAAATCCGCACGCAAAAGTAAAGCGAATTTTTAACGTTTAAGGCTTTTTTTAAGAAGCGCGCAGAGAGTTTGCATTTCCTCTTCGGAAAGATTGCCCAAAGCCTCTTCCATTTCTCCGCGGCGAGCGCGCTTTGCGCACTTTTTTATCAGCTTTTTGCAGTCGCGCAAAAGTTTTTGCCCTTCCTGAAGTTCTTCGCCGAGTTCGGACTTGCTAGCTTTCCTTGCCGCACCGAAATATCTTTTGCCCTTTTTGCACTTCAATTTTTCCCTGTTGCAATGATTTGAACAGCAGGGGCAACGTTGCTCTTCCATAAAGCCGTTTTCTCCATATCAACTATTTACAAATCGAAAAAGTCCGACGACGAATTGACCGCGTGCCTGCAGTTTACGCGCAGACAAAATTCTGCGTTGGCAACCTTTTTGCACTCGCCGTCCTTGACCGTAAAAATGCGGCGTCCGTTGGTGATTACAAACGTGCCGTCCTCGGCAATATCGTAGTCCGCAACGCCCGACTTTATCACCTTGCCGCTTTCAACCTCGACAAGCTGCCAGCTGTTCGGCACGTAGCCGAAGTCATTGTCCTTTTTGCCGGCGTTCTTCTTTTTCTCCTTTTCTACGTCGATAAGATTGCCGTATATCTCCACCTTTCGACTGTCGATATCCCTGCCCTTTGTGGGGTTGTCGCCGTCGGAGGTTATGCTCTTGCCCGAAAACGCCTTTACAAACATATTGATAAAGCCGGCTATACCCTGCAATATGCGCCAGGGAATGAGAATGATTTCTATTATCGGGTTGCCGCGCTTTTGCTTTGCGGGCGCCTTTATCGCATACAGCTTACCCCCGTAGTATGCGGGTTTGAAATAGCTGTAGGCGGAAGAGCAAGCCACTTCTTCAACGCTTACGCTGTTTAAATCCAGCCTATATATTGCGGACGGTGAAAAGCAGACGAAATTGCCGCTTCCGTCGCGCCCGACTCCGCGGGAGGAAAAGTAGATGATATTGCTGTCGTCGGGGGATATGTAGGGGTCTTCGTCCATTGTGTCGCCGTCGGTTACCGTCTTATAGTCGCCCGTGGAGACGTCCATAATCGCGATATCCGCATTGTAATATCCGCGCTGTACGGAGGTTGCCAGCCTGCCGTCGGAGCAGTTGTAAAAGCCGCCGTTAAAGGTATAGTCTATGGAATTTATGACGTGCGTTTCGGGCGATTTTTCGTCGGATAAATCCTTTTTATAGATGCCCGAAGTCTGATTCACGGAAAAAGTGTAGATTATTTGATTCAGGCTTTCGGTTGGGAATACTCCGCTGATTCTGACGTCGTAAGAGAGGTCGGAAGAGTCTGAAGTTGCAACCGTTTCGCGGAAGCGCGCGCCCTCGCCCGTGGTTTTCCACTGCTTTGAGCGTGCTATGCTTTCGGCGTTGGACTTGTAGCTTTCGATAAATTTACTTTGACTTTTTGTAACTTTTTCACCGTCGAACGAGCATATATCCTGCCCGTCTGAAAACATAAACCTGACCATATTTCTCTCTTGAATTATTTAAGTATTTCAGCTTCAGCCCACGATATCGCCCAGCGGAATAGCCGCCTTAGCGTTCACTGAAAGCGGCGCGAAGTTGCCTGCAAGGTATTGGTTGAGCCCCTCGGAAGCAATCATAGCCGCGTTGTCTGTACAGAACTTCTTTTCGGGAAGAATAAGGCGTAAGCCTTTCTTTGCGCACGCGGAAAAAAGTTTTTCCCTCAGATAGTCGTTTGCCGCTACGCCGCCGCCCGCCGTAACGGTATTTACGCCCTTGGCAAGGGCATATTCCACCGTCTTTGAAACCAACGGGTCAATTGCCGCCCTTTGGAAAGACGCGGCTATATCTGCCTTTGAAACGCTTTCGCCGCGCTGTTCGGCGTTGTGACAGTAGTTTATGACCGCCGTCTTTAAGCCGCTGTAAGAAAAGCGAGTACTTTCGCTGTTTTTGACCAATGCGGAGGGAAAATCTATTACGGCTTTTCCGCCTTCGGCAAGGCGCTGGACGTTTGGACCGCCCGGATAGGGCAGACCAAGGACGCGCGCGCACTTATCGAACGCTTCGCCTGCGGCGTCGTCGCAGGTCTGAGCGAGAAGCCCGTAATCGGTATACGAGCGGGTGTGCAGAATTGCCGTGTGCCCGCCGCTTGCAAGCAGAGTTATAAAGGGCGGCTTTAAGTCGGGCGCGTCCAGATAGGCCGCCGCCAGATGTCCGCGGATGTGGTTGACGGCAATCAGCGGAACGTTCAGGGCGTATGCAAAGGACTTTGCAAACGACAACCCGACCAGGAGTGCGCCCAGCAGTCCCGCGCCGTAGGTTACTGCGACGGCGTCTATTTCCCCGAGAGATATTCCCGCGGCTTTTATCGCCCTTTGGGTAACCTCGCCGACGGCTTCGGTATGCGCGCGCGAGGCGATTTCGGGCACTACTCCGCCGTATTTCGCCTGTTCGGTTGCGGAAGAAATTATTTCGTTGGACAAAAGCCTTCTGCCGCGGATTATTGCGCAGGCAGTCTCGTCGCAACTCGATTCAAGACCCAATATTACGGGGTTTTCCTTAATTCTATAGTCCTTGAAGTTATTCATAATAAGCGTCAGCGGCGGCGAAACGCGTTCGCCGCCGCATATATGTAAGATTAAGCGGGTTCGTTGAAGCCGTCCTCGGGAGAAGCCTTATACGCTTGCACGTTGTCCGATGCGCCGTAGTCGGTTACGGGTGCGTTTAAAAGCACCATAGCCTGTTGCTTGACCGGATTGGCGTCCACGACGCCCACGGGCGAATTTATTCTTATTACGCGCTGAACGTCGGGAACGGTGGAAAGCAGTTCCTTGAGCGCCTTTACGACATGGTTTACGTACTCTACAAGGGGTTTGACCTGCGCGGGCTTATACAGCTCCGCCTTGCACATTACGTTGGCTATGTACGATACCTGATTGAGCTTGATAATCGCCTGATTAGCCGCGTCTATTTTTGCCTGACGGGAAGAAAGCTCTGCAATGCCGGATAGCACCGCACCCGCTTCAACGCCGGTCTTGAACAACATTTCGGCTAAATCTTTGCCTACGCGTATAAACGTCTGGTCTTTATAGATCTTTACCAATCTTGTTGCAAGCTCTTCGCTTGCCGCCGCAAGAGTTATAGTGCCGCTTTGTTGCTTGCTTTTACGTGCCATATATAAATCTCCTTTTTAAACGGTCTTTTTTAAATAGTCGATGATAAAGCCCTGAATGTCTCCGTCCATAACTGCCTGAATGTTGCTGTTTTCGTAGCCCGTGCGGTGGTCTTTGACTAAGGTATAGGGACAGAATACGTAAGAGCGTATCTGGCTGCCCCACTCTATCTTTTTAATTTCGCCCTTGATTTCCGCGTCCGCAGCTTCCCTTTCGGCTATCTGGCGCTCTATGAGCTTTGCGCGGAGGTACTGGAACGCCATTTCTTTGTTCTGAAGCTGGCTTCTCTCGTTCTGGCAGGTAACCACTATTCCGGTGGGGAAGTGAGTTATTCTTATCGCCGTTTCGGTCTTGTTAACCTTCTGACCGCCTGCGCCCGAAGAGCGGTAAACGTCTATGCGGATATCCTCGTCGCGTATTTCCACTTCGCCCTCGTCGTCAACCTCAGGCATTACCTCCAGCGAAGCGAAGGAAGTGTGACGGCGCTTGTTGGAGTCGAAAGGAGAGATGCGGACAAGACGATGAACGCCCTTTTCCGCCTTTAAAAAGCCGTAGGCGTTTTCGCCCTCAACCTTGAACGAAACCGACTTGATGCCTGCCTCGTCGCCGTTTTCCAGATCGAGTTCGGTAACCTTGAAGCCCTCCTTCTCGCAGTATCTTAAATACATACGGTAAAGCATCTGCGTCCAGTCGCAGGCCTCGGTTCCGCCTGCGCCGGCGTGAAGGTTGAGCATGGCGTTGTTTGCGTCGTACTTACCCTTCAAAAGCGCGCGGATACGCATATTTTCGATATCCTCGATTGCGGTGGAAATCATTCCCTCAAGCTCGGGAATCAGGCTTTCGTCGTCCGCCTCCTCTATCAGGTCGATAAAGGTCATTGCCTCTTCTATTGCGTTGACGCCCTTCTGATAGGAGGAGAGCTTGCCCTCTATGGACGAAATTTCCCTGCCCACCTTTTTGGACTTTTCCAAATCCTGCCAGACTTCGGGCTTTTCCTGCTCTGCCTTAAGCTCGTCGAGTTTACCGCCGAGGTTGTCGATATCGAGAGCGTACTTTGCCTCTGCAAGCGTATCCTGAAGGGCCTTTAATCTTAGTCTGTAATCGTCTGCTTTAAACATAATTTATTCACTTTGCACGGAGAAATGACCGCGCGATTAACTTTTTGCGGCGTTCAGCCGAATAAAATTTTTATTTTTTTGCTTGCGGCGGGTATGCCGCGCGCATAACAGAACCGCTTTGCCGCGCGCATAAAGGGGCGGTTAAAATTATTCCTTATTATCCTCGTCCTTTTTGGGGCGGTGTATGCGCACGCCTTCGGGAACGAAGTTGGTTTCGGGCGAAACGGGAGAAAGCACCTTGCTTACCTTGGACTGCTCGGGGATTGCCTTTGCAGGTTCCGCGGGCTTAACGGGCGCGGGAGCTGGAGCGCGCTGAGGCACTGCGGGGATACGCACGATTTTGCCCTTTAAAAGACGGGAAATGGTTGTCGTCTGGATACGTTCAATCATTTCGTCGAACATATCGTGTCCTTCCTGCTTATACGCGATTACGGGGTCCTGCTGAGCGTAGCCGCGCAGACCGATACCCTTGCGAAGCTGGTCCATCGCGTCGATATGGTCAATCCAGTTTCTGTCAACCGCGCGCAACAGCTCGTTGCGCTCTACCTGACGGTAATCTACCTGTCCGTGAGTTTCCTTGCTGATATTTTCTATCTTCTGCTCGTAAGATTTTATTACTTCCTTCGAT
>JBJEUZ010000212.1:0-1542 GCA_051884095.1 Candidatus Coproplasma sp. | reverse complement strand
TTGTAGTTTACTCCTTATATTATATTACTCAGTCCGAACGCTCAAAGCGACGGAGAATTAGTTTTTGAAAATAAAAAAACCCGAAGAACGGAAAATGCCGTTCTTCGGGACGATATACTATACCGCGGTGCCACCCAATTTGACTTTTTAAAGTCCGCCTTAATTATCGCGTACTGACATACGCTCCGCACTTTTACGGGCGCGGAACCCGTCGATTGCTACTCGCGCGCGTGCGCTTTCGTTCGCCCTCGTAAGCCCATTCAGTCAAACGTTTTTCTGCCGCAATTTCACCGTCTGCAGCTCTCTGTGAGGTAACCTTTTTGACCTACTTACACTTATTCATCGGTTTCAAAATTAAATTTTTAATTATTATAATATACAAATATTAATTTGTCAATATCTTTTTATAAATTTTTTTGAATAATTTTTGCATAATTATAAACTATCTATCCTTATTATATATAAAAATTCGGCGCAGTCGATCTGCGCCGAGCGATTAATTTTTAAATTTAAAGTTTAAATTATGCAAACATACCCAGGCAATGGAGAACGACGCAGGCGATTGCAAGCGCAACGAGATATAAGCTGAACCACTTGTAATTTGCCTTTTTAATTGCCGCAAGCATCACCTTTATTGCAAACAGCCCCGCGATTGCCGAAACGATTAAACCGACAGCCATACACCAACCGACGTTTGGTCCCGCCGCCTGAACCGATTGTGCAAGCGTGCCGTCCTTGATACCCTTGAACAGGGAAACCACAAAGCTGCCCAGAATTACGGGTATGCTCATAAGGAACGAGAAATGAGCCACGTCCTCGCGCGAGCCGCCCGCGAACGTACCTGCGCAGATGGTTGAACCGCTGCGCGAAATACCGGGTAAAAGCGCCACAGCCTGAGCAAAACCCATTGAAAGCGAGGTCTTTAAGTTGATTGAAGCCATCTCCGCGCGCTGAGCAAATTCCTTTGCCGCTGCGGGATTTTCACTCATATCCCCTTCCTGCTTTTTACTTATCTTCTTTGCGTAAACCTCCGTGGCAAACAGCACCGAAGCAGTTACGCAGAACAACACCGCAAGAATTATACCCACGCTTGCGCTCTGCACGACGTAGTCGTCGATAATATCGTCGAGTAACAACCCAGCAACGCCCGCGGGAATTGTTGCAAGAACCAGATATAACAGCGTTTTAAATGGTTTTTTGAAGAGATTTATTATGTCCTTCCAGAACACTACGCATACGGCTATGAGCGTGCCCAGATGCAGAAGAATGTTAAAGAACATCTCCGCGTCGCCGATATTTACGTTCAATATTCTTTGCAGGAATACGAGGTGTCCGCTTGAGGACACGGGCAGGAACTCGGTTAAGCCCTGCGTAAGTCCAAGCACTATAGCCTGCCAGATTTCCATAGATACTCCTTGTTCCGCGCGCTAGAGCTATACCGCGCCAATCGTTGCCCGAATTAATTTCCGAGGTCGAGCAAATCCTGATAAGTCTTTTCGTAAAGAGTAACGGTTGAATCGCTGCTGAAGCGTTCGATTATAT
>JBJEUZ010000211.1:0-1550 GCA_051884095.1 Candidatus Coproplasma sp. | reverse complement strand
GCCGTCCGGTCCGGCGACGCTTGACTTAGCGACGCTTGATTAATCGTCTGAACCGGCTTGCCGCTCTGCGGCTGACCCGATACCTGAAGGACGCCTTCCAAAATTACCGTTTCGCTCTCCTCCGCGGACTTTTTGCGCCTGACAAGCGCGGTAATTAAAAAAATTATTAAAAGCAGCGGAAGCAGTATAGCCAATGCGATTATGACGTAAATGGTTTCGGACTTAATCAGCGGCAGCGTTATGCCGTCGGGGCTGTTTAAATTAAACCACAGCGCAACGGCGAGCAATGCGCCCACGATAAGAATCGCTATTATGTAAACTATATAAAATTTACTTGTCTTTTTCTTGTTCTTTTTCATAAACAAACGTACTTTAAATTATTAGTCCTTATCGTCCTTTTTACCTTGGTCCTCTGCGGCGGCTTTAAATACTTCCTTGCGGATTCGTTTTTTGGTCTTTCTCCATTCCTCTTTAAAGAATTTAGTGAACATTTCGTATTGTCTTTCTATCTCGTCGAAACTTTCCCTGGAGGTAAAGTCGTCCTTTTCGGTAAACAGACCGTGTTCCCTGCGTACCGCGTTGTACCTTGCGGAGAGCAAAGTATACTCGTCGTTGAGTTTTTCGATCCTGCCCGAAAAGGCTGAAATTTCCTGCTCCTGTTTGCGGCTTGCCTCGGAAATTTCGGCGATTTTCTGCTCGTAAGCGCCGCGCTGTTCGGCAAATTCCTTGCGCAGCTTCTGCTTGTCGGCCTCGCAGTTCTGCATTATGCGGGCGGTCTCTTCGCTGTGAGTTCTTTTAACGTCATCGAGCATACGTTGGTTCTGCTCGTTGATTGCGTTAATCTCTTCGGCATGCCGTTCGCTCTGTTCGGCAAGCTCGCGCTTGCCCTCTTCAACCGATAAAATCAACTCGTCTTTCTCGGAATTGAGCCGTCCGATTTCGGCGGTCTGGCGTTCTATTTCCGCCTTTGCGGTCTTTAACTGAAGCGAATCGTTTTCTAGGCGAAGGTTACGCTTTTCTAGCATAAGCATATACTCTTCGGGCGTAACGCCGGCTTCTTTGATATTTTTTCTGAGCTTTTGCAACTGCTTGCGCAGTTTTTCCTCTTCCTGTTCGCGGCGGCGCTTTTCCTCTTCGAGATATCTGCGTTTCAAAACGCTCTCTATGCCCGTTCCGCATTCATAGGTAAGGAAGGAACACAGCTCCGCGGTTTCGGCAAACCTGTCGGCAAGTTCGTCGTTGAACGGACTGATTACCGTGGACACGGTCTCTATAGAATAGCCGACCTTGTCGTACGCAGCAACGAAATAATAGAGCTTTAAAGCGCCGTTGAAGTTCTTGTTCATTTTAAGAACGTTGGTTTCGGTTATGGGCGGCTTCAGCATGGGCGTCTTTGCGACTGCCTCCATGAGCGGCGTTGCCAGAAACATGGTTACGTTCCTTAACATATCGCTTATTCTGTCTATCTTGTCCTTTGCCTGATTGGTTTCGCTTATGTACGGGTCGTGGAAAATCTTTTCGTCCAGCAATACCTCGTACTTTGCCTTGCG
>JBJEUZ010000210.1:0-6574 GCA_051884095.1 Candidatus Coproplasma sp. | reverse complement strand
AAGGAGAAATTTATGTGCACTGCGGCAACATATAAGACAAAGGACTTTTACTTCGGACGCACTCTGGACGTCGAGTTCAGTTATTCGGAACAGGTTGCGGTTGCTCCGCGCAAGTTTCCGTTTGAATTTCGCAGGGAAGGAAGATTGGATTCGCACTACGCAATAATAGGCACGGCGTTTGTCTGCGACGGATATCCCCTGTACTATGACGCGATGAACGAGGTCGGACTGTGTATGGCGGGGCTGAATTTTGTGGGCAACGCCTTTTATCGCGACGAGGAAGAGGGCAAAATAAATCTCGCTCAGTACGAGCTTATCCCGTATATCCTCGGCAAGTGCCGCACCGTCGACGAGGCTGAAAGATTGTTTGAGCAAATAAACGTAATAAATCTTCCCTTCAATAAAAAATTGCCCGTAGCGCAGCTGCATTGGATAATCGCCGATAAAGATCGCGCAATAACAGTTGAAAGCGTAAGGGAGGGGATAAAGATATACGACAACCCCGTCGGCGTGCTGACGAACAATCCGCCGTTCGATATTCAATTATTCAATCTCAACAACTATATCTCTCTTTCGTCGCGCAAACCTGAAAATAGATTTTCGGACAAAATCGACCTTCAGACCTATAGCCGCGGCATGGGCGCGCTCGGGCTTCCCGGCGACCTCTCTTCACAGTCCAGATTCGTAAGGGCGGCGTTCACAAAGCTCAATTCCGTTTCGGGCGAAAGCGAGGAGGATAGCGTAAATCAGTTTTTCCATATACTCGGTTCTGTCGAACAGCAGCGCGGCTGTTGCATACTAAACGAGAACGATTATGAAATAACATCCTACACGTCCTGCTGCAATGCGGATAGGGGTATATATTACTATACGACTTACGAAAACCACAGCCTGTCCGCGGTAGATATGCACAGGGAAAATTTAGATTCTCAAAAGCTGGTAGCATATCCCCTTAAAAGGCGCGAAGAAATATTTTTCCACAACTAAATAAAAACTGCGCCCGCCGCCAAACTTGCGGCGGGCGCATTTATAGGCAAAATATTAATCGCTTTTTTCACCTTTTTTTCATTTTAGAAAAGTTGAATTTTCGTTGACTTTATAAATTTATTAATTTAGAATATAAAGACTGATATGTTTTAGGAGAGTTTTATGATAAAAACTTTACTTAAAAGCGTAAGGGAATATAAAAGGGCTTCCATAATCACGCCCATACTCATGGTGGGCGAGGCGTCTATGGAAATTGTAATTCCCTTTCTTATGACCTTCCTTCTCGACGAAATAAGAACGCTTGCAACGTCGGGCACGGTCGACGTAAACAGAATTGTGATATTCAGCTTATCGCTCGTTGCGGCGGCGATGTTTTCGCTTGTGTGCGGCACTCTTAGCGGTAGACTGGCGGCTAAAGCCTCCTGCGGATTTGCGCACAATCTCAGGGAAGATATGTACAATAATCTGCAGACCTTCTCGTTTGCCAACATCGATAACTATTCGACGTCCAGCCTGATAACCAGAATCACCACCGACGTAACCAACGTTCAGAACGCGTATCAGATGAGCATAAGAATGCTCGTCCGCGCGCCGATTCTTTTCATATTCTCGGTAATTATGTCCTGCGTTATCGAGCCTACGATGGGAATTATCTTCGTTGTTGCGGCGACGATTTTGGGCGTGATAGTTGCGGTATGTATGATTAAGGTCGTGCCCTACTTCAAGACCATGTTCAAAAAGTACGACGGACTCAACGCCGTCGTGCAGGAGGACCTTACGGCAATAAGGGTAGTAAAGTCCTACGTTCGTGAAGATTACGAAACGCAGAAAATGCAAAAAGCCACTCAGGAAGTTTACGACTACTCCGTAAGGGCGGAAAAGATTCTCACCATTCTTATGCCTGCCGTTCAGGTCGTGATGTACGCTACTATGATAATCCTTCTCGTGGTCGGATCAAATATGGCTGTCGGCAATCTTGAAGGCAACGTAAGTTTCTCCAACCTTCAGGCGCTCATTACATACGCCATGCAGATTCTTTCTGGCGTAATGATGGCGGCTATGTGCATAAACTTCATATCTATGTCCAAGGGCTCTGCCGACAGAATATGCGAAGTTTTAAACGAGCATACGACCCTTCCCAAGGCTAAGGAGCCTGTAACCGAGGTTAAGGACGGCTCGATAGATTTCGACGACGTCGATTTCTTCTATTCGCAGAAGGCGGACGTCGCCGTTCTTGAGGACGTTACCTTCCACATAGCGTCAGGCGAAACAGTGGGAATAATCGGCGCTACGGGTTCAGGCAAAACCTCGCTCGTGTCATTGATTCCGCGCCTGTACGACTGTGCCCGCGGCACGGTTAAAGTCGGCGGGGTAAACGTAAAAAATTACGACCTTGACAGCCTGCGCAATAAGGTTGCCATGGTTCTGCAAAAGAACGTGCTCTTTTCCGGAACGATAGCCGAAAATCTGCGCTGGGGCGACGAGAACGCCACCGACGAAGAATTGCGTCTCGCCGCAAAGCAGGCGTGCGCCGACGAATTTATAGATAATCTCCCCGGCGGTTACGACTACGACTTGGGTCAGGGCGGCGTCAACGTATCGGGAGGGCAGAAGCAGCGCCTCTGCATTGCCCGTGCAATGCTTAAAAAACCTAAAATTATAATCTTCGACGACTCCACCTCCGCAGTGGATACCGCTACCGACGCGCGGATAAGGGCGGCTCTTAAAGAACACGCGCCCGAAACCACCAAAATTATCATTGCTCAGCGCATTGCGTCCGTTCAGGACGCGGATAAGATAATCGTCCTCGACGAAGGCAGGGTAGTGGGCATAGGCACTCACGATAGCCTCCTCGCCGAGAATGAAATTTACCGCGAGGTATACCTGTCTCAGGTAAAAGGAGGGGACGAAAATGGCTAATATGCACGGCGGACCGCGCGCAGGAATACGCGGCGGAAAGAAGGCTAAAAACCCCGTAAAGACGCTTAAACGCCTGTTGACCTACACTTTCTCTGGCTATAAGGTTGCAACAGTATTCGTTATAATCGGCGTAATTATCGCCTCATCGGCAAGCGCAATAGGCTCTGCAATGCTCGCTCCCATAATAACCGAGCTCACCCCCGGCGCAGACGGCGTATTTAACCCCGATATGAACAAAATTTATATGTACGTCGGCATAATCGGCGGCGTGTACCTGTTGGGCGCGCTTTGCACGTTTATGTACAACCGCATTATGATGTACATTTCGCAGGGTACATTAAAGCGCCTGCGCGACGAAATGTTCGAAAAGATGCACGCCCTGCCTTTAAAATATTTCGACGCGCACACCCACGGCGATTTGATGAGTATGTATACCAACGACGTGGATACTATGCGTCAGCTTCTGTCGCAGACCATTCCCCAGCTCGTATCGTCGGTAGTTACCATAGTCGTGGTGCTGGTTCTTATGATAACCTACTCGTTCACGCTTACGCTGGTAATGTTTTTAATGCTCTTCGTAATGCTCCTTGCGATAAAGTTTATCGGCGCGCGCTCGTCTAAAAACTTCGTCGAACAGCAGAAGGCGCTCGGTGCGCTTAACGGCTACGTTGAAGAGATGACAGAAGGTCAGAAGGTAATAAAGGTATTCTGCCACGAGAGCAAGGCGAGAGAAGAATTCAAAGTACTCAACGACCGACTGAACGAGACGGGCAGAAACGCAAACGCCTACTCGTTCATTATGGGACCGGTTACCAACAATATCGGCTATTTTCAGTATATTTTTGTAGCAGTCGTAGGTTTGGTTCTTATTTTGACCGGTCAGCAGTTCTGGCTGTTGTCGGCTTACGGAAATATGCAGAGCGCCTCGGTAGCTTCGGGCTCAATCACCTGGATATCGGTCTATGCCGGCGTTCTCGTGTCCTTCCTCGGCTATTCGCGTTCGTTCAATATGCCCATTCAGCAGGTTGCAAACCAGTTCAATGCAATAGTAATGGCAATGGCGGGTGCCGAGCGAATATTCGAGATGACCGATTCCCAGCCCGAAGATAAGGGCGGCAACGTAACCTTGACCCATGACGAAAGCGCGCAAGGGGAATGGGCGTGGAAGAGACCTTTGCCGGACGGCGGCTTTGAGTACGTTCCATTAAAGGGCGACATCCGCTTCAACGACGTAGTGTTCGGCTATGACGAAAACAAGATTATTTTAAAGCACATCTCTCTGTTCGCAAAGCCCGGTCAGAAGATTGCGTTCGTCGGCTCGACGGGTGCGGGTAAGACGACTATAACCAACCTCATTAACCGTTTCTACGACGTTCAGTCGGGCGAAATCACATACGACGGAATAAACGTAAGGGATATAAACAAGGCGGACCTCCGCCGTTCTCTGGGCATAGTTTTGCAGGATACTCACCTGTTTACGGGTACGGTTATGGACAATATCCGTTACGGCAGACTTGACGCCACCGACGAGGAGTGCATTCAGGCGGCAAAACTTGCCAATGCCGACAGCTTTATCGTGCACTTGCCCGAAGGTTACAACACGCTCATCAAGGGCGACGGTGGCAATCTTTCGCAGGGACAGCGTCAGCTTCTTGCAATCGCACGCGCAATGGTATCCAACTGCCCCGTGCTCATTCTGGACGAGGCTACTTCGTCGATAGACACCCGTACCGAAAAACTCATCGAGCAGGGTATGGATAAACTTATGGAGGGCAGAACCGTGTTCGTAATCGCTCACCGCCTGTCCACAGTACGCAACAGTCAGGCGATTATGGTGCTTGAACACGGCGAAATAATCGAGCGCGGCAACCACGAACAGCTCATCGCTCAGAAGGGCAAGTATTATCAGCTCTATACCGGCGCGTTCGAGCTCGATTAATCGCATTAAATTAAATCAAATACGCGTTTTGCGCCGACGGCAGTTTTGCCGTCGGCGCGTTAATTTAATCGGCAAAACCGTTTCCCGCGCAAGGTTACAATTTTTGCAAGATTTATCAAAAATTTAATAATTTGTCCTCGGTTATAAGACAAACCGTCGGGCGCGTATATTAGTAAACTTATCGCAAAAAAAAGGAGCTAATATATGTTTTTTGACGTAATCGGACTGCTTTTAAGTAAGATTTTTATCTTCACGGGCGTGGTTCAGGGCAAGGGTTCGTTTCCAAAGCCGTTGCCGCCCGAAGAGGAAAAAAAGTACCTTGCGCTCGCCCGCGCTGGCGACGTAAACGCTAAAAATATTTTGGTAAAGCACAACATGCGTCTGGTTGCGCACATAGTAAAAAAGTATAACGGCGCGGCGGAAACCGACGATTTGCTGTCCGTCGGTTCGATAGGGCTCATAAAGGCTATCAATACCTATCAGGAGGGCAAGGGAACCGCGCTCGCAACCTACACGGCGCGCTGTATCGAAAACGAAATTTTAATGCTTTTAAGGGCAGGAAAAAAGTATAAAAACACCGTATCGCTCTCCGACCCGGTAGGCGTGGATAAGGACGGTAACGAACTTACGATTATGGATTTGCTAGCCGAAAAGGAAGAGAACGTCTTTTCGCAGGTGGAAAAGTCCATTCAGCGCGAAAAATTCGTAAAGCTATTGAAGGACATTCTGAATATGCGCGAATATACGATAATTACCATGCGCTACGGTTTAGAGGACGGAGTGCCCCTGCCGCAGCGTGAGGTTGCAAAAAAGCTGTGTATTTCGCGTTCGTATGTGTCGCGCATTGAAAAGCGCGCGCTGGAAAAGGCAAGACAGTATTTAAAACCCGAAGATTTTTTCACTGATTGACCGCAATTATTTGCAAAATACCGAAAATATTGTTATACTGTTCTGGAAATACCTTTAAAGGAAGAAAAATATGAACATTTACGAAGAGTTACAGGCGCGCGGACTTATCGCGCAGGTTACAGACGAGCCCGAAATCAGGGAGCTCATCAATAACGGCGGCGCGCGCTTCTATATAGGTTTCGACCCCACGGCGGACAGTCTGCACGTCGGTCACTTTATGGCGCTCTGCCTTATGAAGAGACTGCAGATGGCGGGCAACCGCCCCGTAGTTTTAGTCGGCGGCGGAACGGGACATATCGGCGACCCGTCGGGCAGAACGGATATGCGCTCAATGCTCACCACCGAAACCATCAATCACAACTGCGAGTGCTTTAAAAAGCAGATGGAGCGCTTCATTGAATTCGGCGAGGATAAGGCTGTTATGGTCAACAACGCCGACTGGCTGTTAAAGCTCAACTACGTCGACCTTCTCCGCGACGTAGGCGCGTGCTTCTCAGTTAACAATATGCTACGCGCCGAGTGCTACAAGCAGAGAATGGAAAAGGGACTTTCCTTCCTGGAATTCAACTATATGATAATGCAGGCTTACGACTTCTGGTATTTAAACGACCACTACGGCTGCAATATGCAGTTCGGCGGCGACGACCAGTGGAGCAATATGCTTGCGGGAACCGAGCTTATCAGAAAGAAATCCGGCAAGGACGCCTACGCTATGACCATCACTCTGCTTTTGAACAGCGAGGGCAAAAAGATGGGAAAAACTGCAAAGGGCGCCGTATGGCTTGACGAAAAAAAGACCACGCCTTACGAGTTCTACCA
>JBJEUZ010000209.1:0-1574 GCA_051884095.1 Candidatus Coproplasma sp. | reverse complement strand
TACTGACCGCGATGGGCTGTACCGAGCCTATAGCCGTGGCATACGCCGCCGCTGTTTCCCGTGATACGCTTGGTAAAATACCTGATAGCGCCGTAATTTCGGTCAGCGGAAACATTTTAAAGAACGTTAAAAGCGTAATTGTGCCAAATACGGGCGGTTTAAAGGGCATATGCGCAGCCGCCGCGGCAGGTATTGTTGCAGGAAAAGCGGATAAAAAGCTGGAGGTACTGTCTCAAATATCTGATTCTGACAGGCAGGCTATCTTGAAATATATGCAAGATGCCGATTTAAGGGTTGAAAAATCGCAGTCGGGCTGCATCTTCGATATTTCGGTCAAAGCCGTCAGCGGAAACGACACGGCTTATATTCGTATAGAAGGTCATCACACCAACGTCGTATGCGTTGAAAAGAACGGACAAAGATTGGTCAACGGCAATACAATTTCCGAGGACGAATGTAAACTCACCGACAGAAATTTGCTCAACGTAAAGAGCATTATCGAATTTGTCGACAGTCTGGAAATCGCGGACGTACAGGAGATTATTCAGCACCAGATTGATTGCAACACCGCCATTGCCGAAGAGGGCTTGAAGAACGATTACGGAGCACGCGTCGGAAAGGTAATTTTAAACGCTTTCGGCGACAGCATACATAACAGAGCTAAGGCGACAACCGCCGCGGGTTCTGATGCAAGGATGAACGGCTGCAACTTACCCGTCGTAATAGTTTCGGGCAGCGGCAATCAGGGAATGACTGCCTCTCTTCCCGTTGTCGTCTATGCAAGACATCTGGGCGTTTCCAACGATAAACTGATACGCGCGGTTGCGCTTTCCGACTTAATAACCATTCATTTAAAGACGGGCATCGGCAGACTTTCCGCTTACTGCGGGGCGGTCAGCGCGGGCGCAGGTGCGGGCGCAGGCGTTGCTTACCTTTACGGCGGCGGGTACGACGAAGTCGCTCATACAGTTGTAAACGCGCTTGCAATAGCTTCTGGTCTGATATGCGACGGCGCAAAATCGAGCTGTGCGGCAAAAATAGCCGCAGCTGTAGACGCGGGGCTGACGGGAATGGAGATGTACCGCAACGGAAGTCAGTTTTACGGTGGCGACGGCATTGTCGTGCGGGGCGTGGAAAACACGATTGAGAACGTGGGAGACCTTGCGCGCGTAGGCATGAAGGGCACAGACGAAGAAATAATAAGACTTATGATTGAAAATATATAATTCAGATATAATTTAATCGGGACGGCGAAGATATTCGCCGTCCCGATTTATTTTTCTATTCATTTCAACTGAGCCAGATATACGCAAGAGTTACGACTATGCCGAACGTCAACAGGAGCACAACGAAAAACGGTGCGAAAGCCGCGAACGCTCCCCTTACCATCTGCCAATATTCCTTTCTGCTGACTTTAGGTTGCTTTGTTCGCTTATCCTTATTCGGGTCGTACCAGGAAAAGCCGTCAACGTTCATATTGACTATAGTCGTTTCGGTGTCAAGCTCGTCCTTTTGATTATTTTTTTTGTCCCTGTCGTTTTTATCAGGCATTATCTACCTCTTATCCGTTCTCC
>JBJEUZ010000208.1:0-1580 GCA_051884095.1 Candidatus Coproplasma sp. | reverse complement strand
CCCTTCAACCCCGCCGTTGTCGCCGTTTATGCCGCTGGGTATATCCGCCGATATAACGAAGGAACCGCTTGAATTTATTATTTTGATGATTTCAGCCGCTTGTCCTGAAACGGGGCGGGAAAGTCCCGTACCGAATATGCAATCGACGATTATATCGCCTTCTATAATATCCGAATAAACGCCGCAATAATTTTGCTTTTCACGCGCGCAATCGGAAGAAAGATTGCCGCTCAGCGCGTAGACCTTTACGTTGAATCCGTCCTGTTGCAGCTTCTGCGCGCAAACGTAGCCGTCGCCGCCGTTATTGCCGCAACCGCACACTACAAGCACGTTCCCTGCGCCGATATCGCAGCTTATTCGCTCAACTTCTTCGGCAATGGCATAGCCCGCGCGGCGCATAAGTTCGCATGAAGGAACGCCGAGCACCTGAATGGTGTACGCGTCCGCGGCGCGCATCTGTTCGTTTGTTAAAAACCTTTCCATTACAGTCTTAAACTTACCTCCGCACTGCTTATTTTTTTAATTTCGCCGTTTACCCTGCAAACAAGCAGTCCGTTTACGTCCACGTCAAGGGCGGTTGCCGCAACGTTTTTGCCGTTCATATTTAAGGTTACGTTTTGACCGAACCAATTTATATAACCTTTATAGTCGTCGACAGTGTAGTCGCCCTCAAGATATTTAAGTAATGTTTTCATTACTTTCCTTACCGATATATTTCTACCCGTCTGTTCACCGATTGAAGTACCGATATCTTTAAGCTCTTCGGGAAGGCGGTTATTCACGTTTATACCCATGCCGACTATCGAACGGCATTTGTCAAGCGAAAGAGTATTTTCAATGAGCGTTCCGCAGATTTTTCTGCCGCCGATAAGCACGTCGTTTGCCCAACGGATTACGGGGGAGAGCTTGAATTTTTCCATTGTCCTGCATACCGCAACGCAGCAGTTGAGCATAATTTTAAAGGTTTCCGCCCCGTCGAAATTGTCGTAGGTTTTCAAAACCGAGATATAGAGCCCGCCCTTATCCGAGACGAAACTTCTGCCCTTAGTGCCCTTGCCCGCAGTCTGTTTTTTTGCTACGACCACGGCGTTTTCTACGCCTTTAAGGCGTTTACAGTATTCATTTGTGGAATCGACCGAGCGCAGTTTTATTACTTTATTCTTCATCTTCTGCGCCCAACCTTTCGAGCGCGGATTTAACCGCGTCGTATTCATAGCCCTTTGACATAAGGTAGCGGAAAGCCTTCATATAGGTCTGTTTATTCTCTTCCTTGCCCCTCAAGTACTTTTGAAGAAGTTCAAAAATTTCGTCGCCGTCCTCCTCCGCTTCGGAGAGCGCCTCTTCTATCGCTTCACGGCGGGCGCCGCGACCTATGAGCGCGGATTCTATGGCGCGCTTTCCCTTACCTTTAACCGAATTTACGTATGCTTTGCAGTACGCAACGTCGTCTACGTAGCCGTAATACGCTAGCTTTTCCAATACGTAGTCCGTAACCGCCTGAGTGTAGCCCTTCTTTGCAAGAAAATCGCGCATCTGCTTTTCCGTCTTCATCGTAGCGGAAAGATGGGTCATTGCCTTTT
>JBJEUZ010000207.1:0-1616 GCA_051884095.1 Candidatus Coproplasma sp. | reverse complement strand
AGACGAAATAGTTGTATGCGTTTACGCGTACGACGTAGTTATAACCTGTAGCAGACGTACCCGTTCTCTGCGCGTAGCTCCAACCGTTTGCCGTATCGCCTGCAAGATAAGGGTCTTTTGCAAGGCGCATTGAGCTGGTGTAGTCATCCCTGGAGCCTTCAGACGTTGCATACGTGTAATATGCAGGGATAAAGTCGCCGCTTGCACTCAACGTCGGACTACCCTTCTGATTGCAGACGTACCATACGTTGGTATCTACCATTTCTGCATAGCCCTTATTGTTGTTTACGTAAGGCATTATAACCTGCAACTGATTTTCATCCTGCCACGCCATAAGTTTTTTGTAATCGTCGGCGGTGAGCGTAACCTTAAAGCTGCTTATCGTATGATACGCGTCTATACGCAGGGAATAGCTGGTGGAATAACCCTTAATATCATCGCCAACCTGCTCTGTATTTAAAACCTTGACAATGGTCTGATACCCGGTCTCTTCCTCTATAGCGCGATAGCGGTAATAAGACGCCTCGTTAACGCCCTTCTTATCGGTAGTACCGTCCCAAAATCCTGAACCTTCGAACAGCTTAGATTTGGGAATCAAGTATTGGTAGCGCATAAGGGTGCTGCTTCCCGTTTCATACTCGGCGGTATAATCCGAACTGATGCAGAACGGACCGATTATCGCAAAAAGTATTAAAAGCAACACAATAATCGCGGCGACAACTGAGCCCTTATTCTTGCAGAATCTTCTGAAAGCGTCGTGAAAATAGCTTACAGGCTTGGTTTTAAACTGCTTATCGTGCGAAATATCGTTATCGGAAGCAAATTGAAATTTTTCTTTGGGAATTGATTTTAACTCTTCCATCTTACTTTGCCCCCATTCTTATTCTCGGATCAATTATACCGTAGCTTATATCAACTATAATTCCTGCTACAAGGCTTATAAGAATATAAAAAGCCGTCAAAAGCATAAAGAAGTTATAGTCGGGAGGAGAAGCCTGCACCGAATTAATATACAGCTTACCTACGCCGGGTATAGAGAACATCTGTTCTATAATAAGCGAACCTGACATAATACTAATAAATTCACCTAAAATCATAGGGAATATAGGCACCA
Source organism: Candidatus Coproplasma sp. (assembly GCA_051884095.1). GTDB lineage: Bacteria > Bacillota > Clostridia > Christensenellales > Borkfalkiaceae > Coproplasma. The sequence continues at coordinate 502 of JBJEUZ010000207.1, read as the reverse complement.
TCGCATTACGCATTGCATGCCTTAACGTAGCCTGTCCGCGGGTAAGACCCTTAGTACGGGCGAGCAACATATATTCACCTGTAAGAACCTCAGTAAGTTCGGCACGAGTATAACGTGCAAAGCCTGCGATTGAACCGAAAGACAAACACAATACTGCGGGCAACATCGTATAAAATCCCGTCCAGCTGAATGCGCCGCCGGTCGTGTCCATTACCGGAGGGAACCACTGCCATTGGAAGCAGAACAAAAACTGCACGATAAAGCCGTAAATGAAGGACGGAACGGAAACAAAGACCATAACGCCCGTTGAAATGAGGTTATCTATCCAGGAATTTTTCTTGATTGCGGCAATTATACCCAATCCTAAACCTACGGGAATACTGATCAAAATAGAGAACAGATTTACCGCTATAGTATAGGGAAGTTTGCCTGTGAATACCGACCATACGTCGCTGCCGATAAACAATACTTCGCTTGCACCGAAGTCGCCCTGAAATGCATA
>JBJEUZ010000206.1:0-6837 GCA_051884095.1 Candidatus Coproplasma sp. | reverse complement strand
GACTATTCCACCGTCGCCGAAAAATTGCGCGCCGTGCGCGACATATTGGCGGAAGCTGACAAATTTACGGTGCCCAACTTCTTCGCAATGGGTTACTATCTGACCTTTTCGGATCAGCCCTTGCCGGATATGCCCGTAGAGGAACTCAACGTCTTTTTGAGAAAGTATCTCGACGATAACTTTATGCTCAACTTCATCGAAAAGGAAAAGGAAGGTCTTAAGTATTCGGCGGCGCGCTCCGCGGAAAACAAGAGGGCGGCGGCAGAGCTCATTCAAAGTATGCGTCCCGTATTCGCAGCTGAACAGCCTGATAAAAAGCAGGTCTTTGCCGCAATAAAGCAGCTTTCCGCGGCGGTTATGGGTTCGATTGACAAATTGGATATATTCAAGGATAACACCTTGTACACCTTCCCTTCTGGAATTACGGCTGCAGCTAATCTGTACTTTGACGGAATAATCCGCAACGCCAACGAAGAAAAACGCTATAAAAAGCAGATGGGCAAGTACGAAGCCGCGGTTGCAAAGGGAAAATCGCCCGATTGGAAGGTTGCAGACAAAAACCTTGTGGACCTTGCCGCAGCTCAGAAAGAGATGCTCAACATTCTTGACAAGGTCAAGGAAAAGTTGGTTGCCGACGCTGCAAAGAGCGATGCTACCGACTTCGACCAGAAGTCTGTTGCGCTGATAGATTACCTCAAAGAAAAGGCGGCGGGCGTAGTATTTAAGGTTACGCGCAGAATGGCAAAGACGCGCGCCTTAAAGCTCTTGGACGAAGTGGGAATCCCCGAACCGAGAAAGCGCTATAAGCAGTATCCTTTTGAGTTTTCAGGCGGTATGCGCCAGAGAATAGTTATAGCTATTGCGCTCTCTGCCAACCCCGATATTCTTATCTGCGACGAGCCTACGACCGCGCTCGACGTGACCATTCAGTCGCAGATTCTCGAACTCATCAACAAGGTAAAGAGCGAACGTCAGCTCTCGGTCATTTTCATTACTCACGATTTGGGCGTAGTTGCGAATATGGCTGACAGAGTCGCCGTAATGTATGCGGGTAAGATAGTTGAAATAGGTACTTCGGAAGACGTATTCTATGCTCCCGCTCATCCCTACACCTGGGCGCTCCTTTCGTCGATGCCCGACCTTGACACCAAGGAAAAACTTGAAGCTATACCGGGTACGCCGCCCAATATGATTTATCCGCCCAAGGGCGACGCGTTTGCTGAGAGAAACAAGTACGCAATGCAGATTGACTTTGAAGAACAGCCGCCTATGTTCAAGATTTCCGACACTCACTATGCGGCAACCTGGCTTCTGCACCCCGACGCGCCCAAGGTTGATCCCCCCAAGTCGGTTACCGACAGAATAGCAAGGATGAAGAATAAGGGAGGCGCGGCAAATGGCTGAAAATAAGGAAGTTCTTTTAAAGGTTGACCATCTCTGCCAATATTTCAAGATGCCCGGCGGACAGGAGCTCAAAGCCGTTGACGACGTCAGTTTTGAAATTCACAGGGGCGAAGTCTTCGGGCTTGTAGGCGAAAGCGGCTGCGGAAAGACCACGACCGGCAGAGCAATCATAAAGCTGTACGACATAACCTCAGGCGACGTGTTTTTCAAGGGCAGACGCATAAGCACGGGTACGCGTGCAAGCTCCGACGCGATAAAGCGCGCCCGCGCCGAGTACCGCGCCGAGGTCGACGAGGTCAAAAAACTGATTAAGGCGGATAAGGCCGAAGGTGCAACCGAGGTCAAGCCCGAATATGCCGAAAGACTTGCCGCGGCTGAAGAAAAGCTGTGCAAGGTTGTTGAAGAGCAGAAGGAAAAGGTTAAAACCGCCAAGCGCGAGGTTAAAAACTGCGACGAAGAGTACGTTGCGGCAGAAGAGGCGCGCGTTCACGGCGAATACGACGAAAAAATTGCCAATGCAAAAGACGAAAACGAGCGTGCTCAGCTTGAAAAACAGCTCAATCGTCAGCTTAAACTTGCAAAAAAAGTAAAGCTGATGAACGCAATGCAGATGATTTTCCAGGACCCCATCGCGTCGCTCGACCCCCGTATGACCGTAAGGGACATCATTGCCGAAGGTCTGATTATCCGCGGAGTAAGGGACAAGAAGTTCATTGACGAGCAGGTCTACAAAATGCTTGACCTTGTAGGACTCGTTCCCGAACACGCCGGCAGATACCCTCACGAATTTTCGGGCGGACAGCGTCAGCGTATAGGTATAGCCCGCGCAATTATTCTTAACCCCGAATTGATTATCGCCGACGAACCCATTTCGGCTCTCGACGTGTCCATTCAGGCGCAGGTTATAAACCTTCTTAACGATTTGCGCAACAAGCTCGGCCTTACGATTATGTTCATTGCTCACGACCTTTCCGTAGTAAAATATTTCTCGGACAGAATCGGCGTTATGTACTTCGGTAAGATGGTTGAGCTCGCTTCTGCGGACGAACTCTTTGCGCATCCCATGCATCCCTATACAAAGTCGCTGCTTTCGGCAATTCCTTTGCCCGACCCCGATTACGAAAAGGGAAGAAAGAGAATAACCTATAACCCCATAGCGGAGCACGATTATTCTGTTGATAAACCGTCGTTTAAAGAAATTTCAAAGGGACATTTCGTAATGTGCAACGACGCCGAATTTGAAAAATACAAGGCGGAATTAGCCAAGTAAGATGAAGAAAGCGCTAAAATATATCATTACCGCGGCAATAGGCCTTGCAGTGGCTCTGATAATTATGTTTACCCATAACGTTACGGGGCAGGAATCGGTTAAGCCTGTTTTAACTATTCTCAGCGACGCGTTTTTCGTTCCCGGCGTCATACTTGCTGGCGTAGGCCTACTGGTATGGGTAAGCGCCGGCGGCGTGTTCGATATGCTTGCCTACGGCGCAATAATGTTCTTCGACTTGTTCCGCAAGGATTTATCCAACCGCAAATATAAGGACTTTTACGAATACCGTCAGGCAAAAAAAGAAAAAAATCGCGACTTCGGCTTTCTATTGTTGGTCGGACTTGTGTTTATCGCCGTTTCAATAGTCTTTATCATAGTGCTGTACGCAATATAAAATAACCGCCGTGCGCGCCATTATGCGCGCACGGCGGTTTGCCTGTTATTCAATTATTTTGCTTGTAGCTATGTTGCGCCGCGGAATAATTTAAGTATATACGTTTCGGGCGCGCTGCGGAATTTTTTCTTCTCGCTTCAGCGCCTTCTTGCGTCGCGTTTGGCACAGTTGCGGCAGTCCGAGCCGCAGTCCGCGCAGCCCCTGCGCCTGATTCTGCGCCGTACGACTACGTAAACCGCAACTAAAATCCAAACCGTGCAAACACCCACAAGCACCCAATCGAAAACGCTCATATCAACCTCCCTTCAGCGATATAATCTATGCGGACGGGCTGTCTTTTATGCCCTGTCGCGCCCTTATGGATATAAAAGGTTCGCTCAAAGGTGCGGCGGGGCTTTTTATGCGTTACGTCATTTCGCGCGAGCGCGTCAGGGTTCTTCTATGGACAAAACGTTCTGTTGGCGGCGTTTTATTCTCTTCCAGTTGAAAAAGCTGTAGCTGTCGTTTAAAAGATACAACACAAACGATATCAGGCTGGGCACTACCGACGTGCCGAGCTCGGGAATCTTCATCGACCACAGCACCAAAAGAACGATATCGTTTGCAATAAAGCAAAGCGAAAAGTATTCGCAACGCCTCAGCATCAGGTATGCCGCGCCCATACTCGCTACGAGCGATATGGTGGAAACTATCAGATTGTCGGTATTCAGCGCGTACAATAAAAAGTAGAATCCCACCGAAACCGCCGCCGCGTCGACTGCAAACAGCGCGTATTCGCGCCTTGAAAGCCTGTTAATAGTGACCTCTCTGTGCGCAGACTTGTCGTTGCGGTTTTTCATCCAGCTTATTATCGAGGCTATGTGTATGGGCAACATCAGCGCAAGGTAAATAATCGTTTCGCCGTAGTAGCGGTTGATATAGGCGAAAGCCGCGTAAGTAAACGCGAAGCCTACCGCAATAATCTGCCCCCAAACGCTGCCCTTTGCGTTGAAAATCACGCAGGAAACGCCCAAAAGGGCGGAGAAAAGGGACAAAAGATTTTTATCCGCGCCTATACAAAAGCCCGTAATAATCACCGCCATACCGCCCAACCACAGCGACCATTCGAGCGAGGTGAAATATTTAATTATTCTAAATAGCTTTTCTTTCATTTCTACTAAGATATATTAGCACTTTAACCGAACAAAGGCAAATCAAATTAATAATTTTTTAAATGTGGTATTGCAATATTGCAAACCGTGTGATATAATAAACGCGTAACAAAATTAATTGGAGGAAATTATGACAAACGAACAGAAAATAGAACAAATCAAAAAGATGAAAGTCGTTCCCGTAGTGGTTCTCAACTCCATCGAAGAAACCCTTCCCAAGATGGAAGCGCTTGTAAAGGGCGGACTGCCCTGCGCTGAAATCACCTTCAGAACGCCCTGTGCTGCCGACGCAATCGCGCTTACCGCCAAGACCTTCCCCGATATGTTCGTGGGCGCTGGTACGGTTATCAACCGCGAACAGTGCGAAAAGGCCATCGCCGCAGGCTCTAAGTTTATCGTTTCCCCCGGCTTCTCTCCTGAAGTTGCCGATTGCTGTAAGGAACACGATATGCTCTATCTTCCCGGCATCGTAACTCCTACCGAGGCTATGGCGGCTATCGCAAAAGGTTTAACCACTCTCAAGTTCTTCCCCGCATCCAACTACGGCGGACTTAAGACAATCAAGGCTATCTGCGCAGCTTTCCCCTATCTCAGAATTATGCCCACGGGCGGTATTTCTACCGACAATATCCTTGAATACCTCGCATACGATAAGATTATCGCTTGCGGCGGCAGCTGGATGATGAAGGGTACGCCTGAAGAAATCGAGGCGGCTACCCGCGCCGCAGTAGAGCTTGTAAACGGCAAATAATTAAATTGTTTAAAAAAATCAATTTCCCTGCGGAATATCGCGGGGAAATTTTTTTGATTATGTAGACTTAAAATTATTATTAAAACGCCGCATTGCTTTAAGAGACGCCGCGGAAGCCCTTGCCCAGAATTTCGTTCGCGTCGCTGATAATTACGAAGGATGAGGCGTCTATCTCCTTAACCTTATGCTTAAGCCTTAGCGCCTCGCTGCGCTTGCATACGGTTATAAGCACTGTCTTTTCAGCTCCCGTATAGCCGCCCGTCGCCTTATAACAGGTATAGTCGCGCTTCATTTCTTCAATGATATATCTGCCGATCTCTTCAGGGACCGTGGTGATTATTGTTATGTATCTGCTCTTGCCGATATCCTCGATAACGCCGTCGATTACAAACGCCTTGGCGAACAGACCGAGAATAGAGTACAGCCCCGCTTCAGTGCCGAAGATGAAGAATGTGGAGGCGGCAATAGTAAAGTCGGTTATAAGCAGGGCGCGCCCTACGTTCAGCCTTGTAAATTTCTTTAAAATCAGCGCTATGATGTCAGTTCCGCCCGAAGACGCTCCGCAGTTGAATATTATTGCGCTGCCTATTCCCGTAAGTAAAATGGCGTACACCAGCTCCATCAAAGGCTGGGCTGTAAGCGGGCTTTCAAGCGGGCAAAGGTATTCGAACAGCAGGTTTTCGCCAGAATATACAAGACTGCAGTATATGGTCTTGAAGGTGCAGCCCTTTCCCAGAAAAATAAAGCCTACTATCAGCAGCAGCGCGTTGATAATCAGCACCAGGTGCGACTGCTTCAGCGGCAAAAAGTTTGCAAGTATTATGGATATACCGCTCACGCCGCCCGTGGCGAAGTGGTTCGGCGCCTTAAAAAAGTATACGCCCGCGGCAAGCAGAAGCGTGCCGAGATTGAGCAAAATCCAATATCCGGCGGTCTTTATAAATGCTTTGTTTTTCATATGCCCTCTGTCTATCGTCTGTCCGACGGATAAATATTAACACTTGCTACGTTTTATGTCAATAACGAACGCGCATTTTTACGCTAAAAAGCGGGTTCCAACGCGGCATATAGGTATTGACTTTGACTGCGCGTTATGCTACAATTTAAGGGTACAAAAAGATAAGAGAGATTTGATTAATAATAATATGATTAACAGGAGCGCACTTTTCACCGACGAGACTTCAGATTTTAAAACGCCCTATCAACCCGAAGTCGGCGACGTTGTAACTCTTAGATTCAGAACGCTAAAAAACGACGTGTTAAAAGTTTGCGTCTGCTTCGGCGGACAAAAAAAGGCTATGGAAAGAGTTGGGAGCGACGACGATGATGTTTTCGACTTTTACGAGACTAAGTTCGAATGCCCCGACAGACAGGTATTTTATTACTTCCAGATCAACGACGATGACGACGTCGTTTACTATAACCGCTTAGGCGCGGTTACAAACCACCAACCCGAATTCAGTTTTTCGTTTATACCAGGTTTTAAGGTGCCGGATTGGGCGATAGGCAGGGTCTTTTATCAGATTTATCCCGACCGCTTTTATAACGGCGATCCTTCAAACGACGTTGTGGATAACGAATATTACTACACGGGCGGACATTCAAGAAAGATTGACGACTGGAACAAGATACCCGATACCCTTGACGTAAACAACTTTTACGGCGGCGATTTGCAGGGCGTAATGGCTAAGCTCGACTACCTTCAGGATTTGGGCGTAGAGGGAGTCTACTTTAACCCCATCTTCGTTTCGCCCTCAAACCACAAGTACGATACTCAGGACTACGACTATATAGACCCCCACCTTGCGATTATCGAGGAAGATTACGACCACGAAATGCAGGATTGGGAAAAGCACAACGGCTACGC
>JBJEUZ010000205.1:0-1631 GCA_051884095.1 Candidatus Coproplasma sp. | reverse complement strand
AAATAATCTCTTTTTCAATACTCCCGTAAGGTTTAAATTTTTAAAGACGGATAAGAAAGAAGAAGCCGACATTACGACTTACGTTATCCGCTACATTCTCGGTTTTCCCTATATCGCGTTCAAATATTACGTTGACGGCGAGCTTAAATTACAATCTTACGGCGGCGGCTTGGATGAAGCCATTACTCAGATTTACGGGGCTAATATCTTGCCGAACTGTTTTAAAATAGACGCCGAGAGAAACGATATAAAAGTAAGCGGATATATAAGCAATCAGCAGTTCTTTAAATCTAATAAGACCTATCAAACGACCTTTTTAAATGGAAGATATGTAAATAATAACGTTATATCAAGCTCTATAAATAACGCCTATGCGCCTTATATGATGAAAAAGAACTTCCCGTTCTACGTTTTGTCTATAAGGCTTAACGACGAGTTGGTTGACGTAAACGCTCACCCCAGCAAAACCGACGTCCGTTTTGCAGACGGCTCTTTAATTTACGGCACGCTTTATAAGATTATTTCTTCGATTTTGGAAGGAAGCGTTAAGGCGGCGGACTTCGTCGTTGCCGACGACGCGACGAGCTTTACAAAATCTCAAGTGCAACCTTCCGTATGTGCGGCTGAGTATGTAGCAACCGAAAACGTTCACGATACCGATTTCAGCGACGTTAAGGATATAGAGAAATTTTCTCAGCAGCCAAAAGTTAAAAAAGCGCCTTCGCCGTTCGACGGGTTTGATATGGCGCCCTACGCCGATTACGAGCCGCCCGTTTTTGACGAAGAAAACAAACAGGAAGTTAAACAAACTATCTCTCCGCAGGTTCAGCAGGCTATTAATTTTAGTACAAATTACGATTTAAGTACGGACAAGTTCGTTCTTGTAGAGCCTTCGCTTGAAGTAATTGAAGACAGGAAAAAGCGAGAAGCAAGACAGGAAGAGCTGCAGTTCAGACAATTCAAATACAGGGGTACGCTGTTCAACACTTACCTTATGTACGAAATTAGGGACGAAGTGTATTTGATAGACCAGCACGCCGCGCACGAGAGAATTTTGTACGATACTCTCTTAGAAAAGGCATGTTCGCTGGTTTCCTCTTATCGCGGACGCCATGACACGCGGGCTGTTTTTCATGCTTGCAAGCGAGCGCAAATCCACTACAATGGGCGCGTAACGCTGCGGCGTCGGGCTGCGGCGGCACTCCTGCACGCACACTATGAACGTTCTCGAATTCATCCGCCGCAACTCTCTGCTGGTTCTCATTGTCATCGCCGCCGTCGGGCTGGGCTTGGTCATGATGGACTACAGCGGCAAGGGCAGCTACTTCTCGCGCGACTTTTATATTCAGGTCAACGGCACCTCCTATTCCTACCCCGAGGCCACGGCCTTGGGCGAAAACGGGCAGCAGTACCTGCACTCGCTCTACTCTGCCACCACGGGGCGGCTGCGCACGCAGTTCGACAAGAACGAGGACGATGCCCTCAGCGAGGACGAGGCCGCCGCCATGGATGCCTGGATTGCCTCGCACCCCGAGACGCGGCGATTCCTCGGTCTGCTGAGCCATATGCTCCGTGTGTGGAGCTACGGCTACGCCGATGATGCCGCCGTCAACACCGCCGTCAACCGCGCC
>JBJEUZ010000204.1:0-1635 GCA_051884095.1 Candidatus Coproplasma sp. | reverse complement strand
GATTTGTTTGATTCTTTTTTATCCAAGTGTTGCACTTGATTTGACAATTCACCAAATATAATTTAAGTTGATTAGCGATAAGTCAATCAAAAGCGAAAGCAAATAAGATACGAAGTTATGGCTACGCCTTGCAGCCGCCGCAGGTCTTGCAGTTGCCCGAACATTTTTTGCTCGGCTTTCCCGTTGCGGAATACATCTCTCCGCAGTAATCGCGCACCGCTTGCGTTCCGCAGTCGGGGCAGTTCACGGGCGCGTCGAATTTTTTTACCAGCTCTTCAAAGCGCTTTGCGCATTTAGGGCATCTGTACTGTAAAACGGGCATATCATCACTTCTTTTTGTTTTTTCTGTTGTTTTTTCTCGTTGACTTTGTCGACTTGAATTTGTTCATTCCCTTAAGCATAAATACGGCAATCACACCGGTCAAAAGCAGAGTAGCGCCGATTACTACCCAAAACCATATGGTTGAGGTCTCGCCGTTGAACGCCTGACCGGGCACGGGCATATTCATTCCCCAAAAGCCTGCAATCATAGTGGGAATAGCCAAAAGAATGGTTACTACGGTCAGTTTTTTCATCGTGTCGTTGGCGTTGTTGGAGATGACCGAGCCGTACGCGTCCATCGAAACCGAGAGGATATCCTTGTAAATCTTACACATTTCAATCGCCTGACTGCTCTCGATTACCATATCGTCGTATAAATCCTGATAATCCTCGCGGGTGGCAACGGCTTCGACCTTAGAGAGCTTTTCGTGCACCTTGTAGTTGGAATTGAGCGAGGTTGAAAAGTAAACCAGTGCGTTTTCCAAATCCAGAAGCTGCAAAATCTCGTCGTTTTTCAAGGTCTTTCCCAGCTCCGCCTGAACGCGGTGAGCCTTGCGGTCAATCTGTTTAAGGCAGGTCAAAAACCGCTTTGCGTTTCCCAGCATAAAGTTTAAAATAAACCCTACGGGCTTGTCGCTGAACACCTTAATTCTGCCCGTAATAAAGTCCTTTAAAATCGGGTTGCCCTTAAGGCAGACGGTTATAATGCAAACCTTATTATATATTATGGCTAAGGGCAGGGTGGAGTAAGTGTCTCCGCTTTCGCCCTCCTCGATTACGGGGCAGTCTACAACGAACATACTGCTTCCGTCGTCAAATTCCGTACGCGCGCGTTCTTCCTCGTCCAGCGCAGCCTTAATCATATCCTCGGGCACGCCCGTAAACGAAGCTACGTCGTCAACCTCGTCGTCGGTGGGGTTGACCATATCTACCCAGCACTGCTTCTGAAACTGCGTTACCTGGGTCAGCTTTAAGTTTTCGCCTGTTGCAAAGTATTTTACCATACTGCTACCTCTCAAATTAAAAATGCGCGGAAAAACTCCCGCGCTAAGCAGTATGCGTGCGGCAGTTCATCCATTAGATTGAATTAAAACTTGGGTTACCGTCCATATTAAACCTTTGCTCACGGCGAGTTAAGCCGAACAGTTTTAATTTTTCGGCTGTTTATATATTCGTCGTTTGCCAATTAATTATACATTATAATATTCCTAAAATCAACAAAACGGTAATAAAAAATTTTAAAATTACTCTATCAACCCTCACTAGTGAATTGTCAAACTAAGTGCAACACTTAGATAAAAAAGATTCAAACAA
>JBJEUZ010000203.1:0-1637 GCA_051884095.1 Candidatus Coproplasma sp. | reverse complement strand
ATTGCCTATGATGGTCTCGCTGGTAGGGCGGATTGCCAAAGGTTCTGCAAGCTCTTCTCCGCCCGCGTGGGTGACTACCGCAACTTCGGGCGCGAAACCTTCGACGTGTTCAGCCTCTTTAGTGAAAAAGCTCATAGGAATGAGCAGAGGAAAATACGCGTTCTGATGACCCGTCGCCTTAAAGCGCGCGTCAAGCTCGTGCTGAATGTTTTCCCATATAGCGTAACCGTAGGGACGGATAACCATTGTTCCCTTTACGGGTCCGTAATCGACCAACTGAGTCTTAATGACTACGTCGGTGTACCACTGGGGAAAATCCGCGTTGATATCGGCTATCTGTTCTACGAAATTCTGGTTTTCTTTTGCCATAATTCTCTCCGTTTTGAAATCTACCCGATAATTATACCACAACGACTTACAAATACAAAGTATTTGACGGCGGAATTTTAAAAATTTGGCGTTACAAAAATTGACGCGAAAGGCGTTCATATAGTTGTCAATATTTAAGAAATAATGTATAATAAGGTCTAATGAACACAGTCGAGTTTTTAAAACTTAAAAGCGGAACCGACGTGCGCGGCATTGCCGTAGCCACCGAGGGTTCCCCCATAACGCTGACCGACGAGGCGGTGTATGCTACCGTATGCGCGTTTTTGAAGTTCCTTTCGGCTAAGACGGGCGTAAAGTCGCCTAAAATTGCCGTAGGAAACGACGTCAGAATTTCCACCGAACGCATACTCAAAGAGGTAAAACGCGCGGCTGCGGACAGCGGTTGCGACCTTGTGTATACCGGGCTCTGCTCCACTCCCTCTATGTTTATGCTGTTGAAGGATAAGGACTGGGACTGCGACGCCTCGGTTATGATTACCGCTTCGCACCTGCCGTACGACAGGAACGGACTGAAATTCTTCACTCCCGAAGGCGGACTTGAAGGCAGCGAAATTAAGGAAATTTTAAGCGCCGCCGCGCAGGGCGAAATGCTTGAAGCCACCTGTAAGGGCAAATATTTTGAAAGGTCGTACCTGGATAAATACTGCGAAAGTCTTGTAGAAAACGTACGCAAAGCCTGCGGAGAGAATAAGCCGCTTAAGGGCAAAAAAATTATAGTCGACGCCGGCAACGGCGCAGGCGGCTTCTTTGCCGACAAGGTGCTTTTACCCCTCGGCGCGGACGTTTCCGGCAGTCAGTTTTTACAGCCCGACGGAACCTTCCCCAATCACATACCCAACCCCGAGGACAGGGGCGCGATAGCCAGTCTTTCTGAGGCTGTATTGCGCGAAAAAGCGGATTTGGGCGTAATATTCGATACCGACGTCGACCGCGCGGGTGCGGTTGATTGCGACGGAAAGGAGATTAACCGCAACAGGCTTATTGCGCTTATGGCGGCTATTCTTCTGGACGGCAAGGGCGGAACTATAGTGACCGACAGCGTTACGAGCGACGGATTAACCGAATTTATAGAGAGCCGTGGCGGAAAGCACGTGCGCTTTAAACGCGGATACAAAAACGTCATCGACGAGGCTTTAAGGCGCGAAAGCGAGGGCGAAAATTGCCCGCTGGCCATGGAGACGAGCGGTCACGCCGCGTTTAAGGAAAATTATTTCCTTGACGACGGTGCCTACCTTGTAACTAAAATA
>JBJEUZ010000202.1:0-1643 GCA_051884095.1 Candidatus Coproplasma sp. | reverse complement strand
AAGCTCCTCTATCGCTAGCTCTTCCTGCGTTTTTTTATTTTCTTCCGTCATACTTTCACCTCTTCCATTTTTCCGTTTTGCACCCTGTATATTCTGTCGGCAATCGCCATAGTGCTTTCCCTGTGCGACACTAAAATTATGCTCTTTTTGCTCTTCTGCTCCTTTAACGCCTTTAAGATTATGCCCTCGTTTATACTGTCCACGTTGCTCGTAGGCTCGTCCAAGAGGATGAGCTCGCTGCCCTTTAAAAAGGCTCGGGCAAGACCTATTCTCTGCTTTTCGCCTGCGGACAGATTGTCGCCCAGCGCGCCGACCTGCGTCTTGTAGCCGTCGGGCAGGGTAGTTATAAAGTCGTGTATCGAGGCAAGGCGACAGGCGTTTTCTATCTCTTCTTGCGTGGCGTTCGGCTTGGCTATTTTAAGGTTGTCCTCTATGCTCTCGTCGAAAAGATATGTGCTCTGACTGACCATAGTTACGTTATCCAAAAGATTGTCTGTATTTACGTTATCTATATCAATTCCGTTATAGGCAATCTCTCCGCTATCCTTTTGCCAGAAGCGCAGCAAAAGTTTTAAAAAGGTGGATTTTCCGCAACCGCTCTCGCCGACAATGCCTATTATTTCGCCCTTTTCGGCGTGCATCTTTACGTCTTTTAAGACTTGCGTCTGACCGTCGTAGGAGAAGGACAAATCGGTTACGTTTAAGTTTTCGTAATTTATATTCTCGCCGTCCTTAACCTCGGTTACGGCAGGCTTTTCCGAAAGTAAATTAAGCACCCTGTCGCCGCTGGCAAAGGTCTGAGTCAGATTTCCCGGCAATGCGGAAATTGCAATTACTGGTCCGAACGAGCCGAATACCGCCACGACGCCGATAATCATTTTGCCGACCGTCAACAAGTTGAAATTAACAAGCACTATACCGACAATAAGCGTAGTTATTATAAACAGTGAAACGGTGAGTTCGGTCGCCGCGCCTGCTTTGGCTGTTTCGTGTTTCATACTCTTGGTCTCTTTTAAAAGTTTGTCGCTGCGCTCGTTTACCTGAGCTTTGCGCTCCTCGCCTGCGTTGTTTAAAACTATGTCCTTAATACCCTTAATACTGTCTAAAAAATAGGCGTTGAACGAGGCGAACTCCGCACGGTATTTAACGCCGCTCTCCTTGAGTTTTCCAGAAGATATAAGGGGTACGACTATACCTATCGTAAGATAGCCGACTAAAGCAACTAAGGCGAGGTACCAGCTTGAAACCAAGCCCACGAATAGGAACACCGCCGTCGATACCAGAGCGGCAATACATATGGGCGAAATGGTATGAGCGTAGAACACTTCGAGCGTTTCGATATCGCTGGTTATCATGGCTATGATACTGCCCTTTTGCTTGCTTTCGAGTTTTGCAGGGCACAGCGTGCGAAGAGCGCCGAAAATTTTATCGCGCAGTACCGCCAGAAGTTTAAAGGCAATATAGTGATTGGAATACTGCTCTAAATATCTCAAAATACCCCTTAATATGCCGCAACCGACGGCAAGTCCTATTATCCAGCCGTAGGAAAGGGCGATAGCCTCGCCCAGAGCCTTGGCAACGCCCACCGCGCCGAAAACGGTTACGCCCATAGCGCAGATAAAGCCCAGACTGCCGTTTATGAC
>JBJEUZ010000201.1:0-6929 GCA_051884095.1 Candidatus Coproplasma sp. | reverse complement strand
AGATTTGGAGGGAGCGCTTAAGCTATATAATCCTCTTTTAAATCTGTCGCTCGTAATAGTAATCGTAAATCTCGGGATGCCGCTGGATTACAGACTGATTGCAGGCGCGGGCGTCTTTACGGCGGTATATATCATATCGCGAGCCGTCGGCAAAATTGGCGGAGCATATCTCGGTGGAAAACTTACAAAAGCCCAGCCTGCCGTCACAAAATATCTCGGCTTTACTTTATTGCCCCATTCGGGGGTCTCGCTTGTGTTTACGGGAATAGCGGCTACCACGTTATCGGCATTCGACCCGTCGCTTGCGGACATTGTATCGGGAACAATAGTCGCGGCGGCAATCATCAACGAAATAATAGCCGTCGTGGTTGCAAAATTTGCGTTCAAGTGGGCAGGGGAAATTAGCGGGCATAATTATATGGCAAATGAAAATTTGGGGGAGAACAATGGATAAAGACGCGGTTTATATCGTTACGGGCTGTACGGGCTACGTGGGAAACGTTTTAACCAAAAAATTGATGGGCGAAAACCTGCGCGTTGTAGGACTTGCGCGAAGCGAAGCAAAGGTAAAAAGAGTTTACGGCGATAACCCGCCTGAAATAATCTACGGCGACGTGAGAAAGAGAGCGGACGTTGCAAAGCTGTTTGCGGATGAAAACGCCGAATACGTGGTTATACACACCGTAGCCTACGTTACGATAGGCGAGGGCAAAAAGAGCGACCTGTTCGACATAACCGTCGGCGGCACGCGCAACGTGGTAGAAGAGGCGTTAAAGCGCAACGTAAAAAAGTTTTTGCAGATTTCCTCGTCGGAGGCAATTCCCAAGGGCGTAAAACTCAACGAAGAGCTTTCAAATTACCGCCCGTCGGAGAATAGAAAGGGCGGCTATTCCGCCGCCAAAAGCAAGGCTGACGAAATAGTATTGAACGCGGTAAGGGAAAGCGGACTTGACGCAAGCCTTATATTGCTTGCAGGCGTGCTAGGACCGGGCGATTACAGCAATTCGCATATGTCGCAGGTAATGTGCGACTTTGTCGCCGGCAAACTTCCCGCGTCGATTGACGGAGGGTATAACGACTTCGATATCCGCGACGTCGCCGACGTTCTGCCCGCAATAATCGCAAATTCTAAAAAGGGAGAAAGCTATATCTTTGCAAACAAGCCCGATAAAATAAACGATATCCTTGCGGTCGTAGCAAAAAAATACAATAAAAAGGTTCCGCCCACGCTGCCCGTCTGGGTGGCGTACGCGGGTCTGCCTTTCCTTACGCTCTGGTCCAAAATAAGCGGCAAGCGCCCCCTGTATACGCGCGCCGCGCTTGCGTCTTTAAAGGAGGACGCCGATTTCCCCATCGGCAAGGCGCAAAGGGAGTTCGGCTATGTCCCCAGACCTTTAGGCGAAACCGTTTCGGATCACGTTGACTTTTTGGAAAGCATAGGAGCGATAAAGCGGTGAAGGTCCTTTTAGTCTACTATACGGGAACGTATAACACGCGTTTTCTGACCGACAGAGTCGCCGAACGCTTTGAAGAGCTTGGCTATGCGGTGGACAGGGTGGAAATCACGTCTACTACGCCCGCAGTCGACGCGCAGGGGTACGACTACGTAGGTTTCGGTTATCCCATTTACGGCTTCAATGCGCCGCACCCCTTTTTAAAGTATTTCAAAAAGCTGAACTTTCCGCGCGGACAGAAGTACTTTATCTATAAAGACAGCGGCGAAACTTTGGCTATGAACAACGCGTCCAGCCGAAGAATACTGCGTCGTATGAAGAGGAAGGGCGCTATATTCTGCGGCGAATATCACTTTGTTATGCCGTATAATATCCACTTTGGCTTCGACGAAAATTTTATAAGGCAGATTGTGCGCGAGGACAAAAAACTTTTGGATATAATGTTTTACAACCTTGCGCACGGCATAGCGCCGAAAATTAAGAGCAAGTTTATATACAATTTCGCCGCCTTCTTCGTAAGTATCCAGGCAGTAGGCGGCAACGTAAATTCGTTTTTTTACAGAGTAGACGGCGATAAATGCACGGGGTGCGGTCTGTGCGCTAAAAAATGCCCGCACGCCAACATTAAAATAAAGGGCGGCAGGGTCAGGTTCGGGCACTCCTGCGATATGTGTATGCGGTGCTCGTTCTATTGCCCCGAAAAGGCGATAAAAATCGGCTTTCTGCAGGGCTGGCAGGTAAATAAATATTACGACTTAACCAAACTTTGGAACGACGACGAAATCGTCCCCGACTACATAACCGAAAACAGCACGGGCTTTTATAAATGCTTTATTAAAACCTTTAAGGATATAGACGCGCGCTATGCCGAACTTCCCGCCGAGCAGGAATCAAAAAATTTTTAATTTTTTTAAAGTTGAGTATTGACATATTTTCACTTTGGGTGTATTATCTTATTGATAATTAATATCAATAAGAAAGTCTCGGTTGATGTTCAAAAGCGTTTGGACAAAGCCGTGCAAATATATTCAGGGAGTAAAAAGATGAGAAGTATCACAAAGTTGGATTTACAGTACGCACACAGATTTTACGGATTCAAGGGGGAGGCGCAATACCTGCACGGGCACACGGGCGTTCTGACCATAGAGGTCGAAGACACCGTAGAGCCTGGCGTCAATATGGTTTTCCCCTGCAACGAAATACAGAAAACCGCTTGGGAAGTTCTTAAAAACTTCGACCACGCGCTGATTTTAAGGGAGGACGACCCGCTTCTTCCCGCAATTTTAGACGTGTACGAAAAGCAGGGTATAAGAAACGGCGCGCCCACTAACAAGATGAAGGGTCCCGCATTCAAGACAGAACTTGCAACGGCTTATCCCGAGTGTCGCCTTGTCGTAACCAAGGAGACTATGACCGTCGAGGGAATGATTAAAATTGTCTACGAACTGTTGAAGGACAAGCTCAACATTGCAAAACTTACTTTCACCAGCGGCGTAAACGCGGCTTCGCAGGAATATACGCCTGAAAAGGAAATCGCGCGTTGCCCGCTCTGCGGCATAGCGCTCAACGAAAACGGCGTTTGCCCCAAGTGCGGCTACAAGGCAAAGTAATTAAAGATTGAACCCATTAATGCCCCGATTTGCGTCGGGGCATTTTTATTTACGCTTGCTTATATAATTGAAAAGTAATAAATTATCTGTTATAATATTTGTTGAATACCGTATGCGTGCGGAGGCAGAAAAGTGAAAGGGTGGCTTGTAGTTAACGCCTTTTTAAAAATTGAAAAATTCAACGAAATTTATGCGCTTCTTCAACGCGCGTTCGCCGATTCGGGCGTCGGGCTGCAATTAAGAACGGGCGCGGACCTCGTCTGTCCGTCTGCGGAAACGGTCGGCGTGGCGCTTCCCGATTTCGTGCTGTTCTGGGATAAAGACTATTCCTTGGCAAAGCGGCTGGAAAGCGCCGGTTTGCCCGTCTTCAACTCCCCCGAATCGGTTGCAATCTGCGACGATAAAATTTTAACCCAGCTCGCGCTGGATAAGGCGGGCGTGCGCACTCCTGAAACCGTAATCGCCCCCAAGACCTTCGACGGCGTGGGCTATAACGACCTCGGTTTTGTGGATACAGCGGCGCATATGCTGGGTTTACCAATGGTTATCAAGCAGGCATGCGGCTCGTTCGGAAAGCAGGTGTATATTGCCGAAACGGCGGAAAGAGCAAAGGATATAATTAAAAACTTCGGTTCGAACGCCTTTTTGATGCAGCGCTTTATCTCCGAAAGCCGCGGGCGCGACGTGCGCGTAAACGTCGTGGGCGGCAAAGTCGTATGCGCCATGCTCAGGGAAAACAAGGACGACTTTCGCTCCAATATAACCAACGGCGGCAAGGCTGAAAGATACGTGCCCACGGAGCAAGAGGAAATGCTCGCCCTCGCCGCGTGCAGTGCCGTAGGCGTCGATTTTGCAGGCGTGGACGTGCTGTTCGGCGCGGACGGACCGTATATCTGCGAGGTGAATTCCAACCCGCATTTCAAGAGTACTCTGGACTGTACGGGGGTCAACCTTGCCGAGCATATCGCGCGGTACGTTTTAGGTAAAATAAGATGATTGGGTGGCTTATATACGGCAACGAAGGCTTAAACCGCAACAAATGGTTCGCAGAGCGACTCATCGAGGCGGCAAGCGAACGGGGCGTGGAATTACTGCTAAAAAAATACGCGGTAAACGCCGCATATTGCGGGGTCAACGGGTTGCCCGACTTTGTAATAGTCAGGGAAATCCGCCCTGAAATACAGAAGTTTTTCGAAGAGCGCAACGTGCGCGTATTCAATAACTTCAGGACGGCAAAAATCGCCAACGACAAATACGAAACTTACCTTATGGCGCGCAGGCTGAATTTGCCCGTAATGCACACGGTCACCGCAGAACGGGCGGACTTTTTCCCCTGCGTGTTAAAGACCCGTGCAGGTCACGGCGGAAGCGAAGTGTTCTGGATAAACGACCGCGCAGAGCTGGAGCGCGCACCCGTCGGTTTGGAAGATTGCATAGCTCAACAGCCCTGTTCCGACCTCGGCAAAGATATGCGCGTGTATTCGTTCGGCGGAAAAATCACCGCGGGCATTCTGCGCACCTCGGATAGCGACTTCCGCTCTAATTATTCTCTCGGAGGATGCGTGGAGCGGGCGGAGGTCAGCCGCGAACAGGAGGAGATAGTTCAGGCAATTTATTCCGAACTGGGTTACGATTTCGTAGGCGTGGACTTTATAGTAAATAACGGCAGGTGGGTGCTCAACGAGATAGAGGACGTGGTCGGCACGCGTATGTTGTACAAATGCACGGAAATCGACGCAGCGGAAGAGTATATTGAATATATAGTAAACAGTTTAAAAAATAAATCGATCGGATATTGAATATTGAACGCCGTGCGCGGAGCAAGTTAAACGCTCTGCGCATTTTTAACATGCAATTTTTAATATTTAACATTTGTGTGAACGGTACAAAAGATTTATGTTTTTATCAAACTTTTCAAAAATTAAGTATTATTTTCACATAAGTACTTGAAAAAAAATTGTAAATAGTTTACAATATAAAAGTTGAATAAAAAAGATATTTGTATGGAGGAAAATCACTTATGGCAAAAAAGTATTGCTACCTTTTTACCGAAGGTAACGCTAAAATGAGAGAGTTGCTTGGCGGCAAGGGCGCAAACCTTGCGGAAATGACCAACATCGGTCTTCCCGTACCCCAGGGCTTTACCATTTCAACCGAAGCCTGCACTCAGTATTACGAGGACGGCAGAAAAATAAACGACGATATCCAGAAAGAAATTATGGAATATATCGACAAGATGGAAAAAATCTGCGGCAAGAAGTTCGGCGACAAGGAAAATCCCCTGCTCGTTTCCGTTCGTTCGGGTGCGCGCGCTTCCATGCCCGGTATGATGGATACCATTCTCAACCTCGGTCTTAACGAAGACGTAGTAGAAACCATTGCGGCAAAGTCCGGCAACCCCCGTTGGGCATGGGACTGCTACAGAAGATTTATCCAGATGTTCTCCGACGTCGTTATGGAAGTCGGCAAAAAATATTTCGAAAAGCTCATCGACAAGATGAAGGAAGAAAAGGGCGTTGAATACGACGTCGACCTCACTGCAGACGACTTAAAGACGCTTGCAAACCAGTTCAAAGCCGAATACAAGGCTCAGCTCGGCAAGGATTTCCCCTCCGACCCCAAGGAACAGCTCTTCGAGGCTATCAAGGCGGTATTCCGTTCGTGGGACAACCCCCGCGCAAACATCTACCGTATGGACCACGACATCCCCTATTCCTGGGGTACCGCGGTAAACGTTCAGATGATGGCGTTCGGCAACATGGGCGACGACTGCGGCACGGGCGTTGCGTTCACGCGTAACCCCGCTACCGGCGAAAAGGGACTTATGGGCGAATTTTTGATGAACGCCCAGGGCGAGGACGTTGTTGCGGGCGTGCGCACTCCTATGCCCATTGCCAAGATGGCTGAAGTTCTTCCCGACGTATACAACCAGTTCTTAAAGGTCTGCGATACCTTGGAACATCACTATCGCGATATGCAGGATATGGAATTTACCATTGAACAGGGCAAGCTCTATATGTTGCAGACCCGTAACGGCAAGCGTACCGCGGCTGCGGCAATCAAGATTGCTTGCGATTTAATCGACGAAGGCATGATTTCCGAACAGGAAGCCCTCATGCAGATAGAAGCTAAGTCTTTGGACATGCTCTTACACCCTCAGTTCGACCCTAAGGCTTTAAAAGAAGCTGATAAGAACAACGTGGTCGGTAAGGGTATCGCGGCTTCCCCCGGCGCTGCCGCAGGCTCCATCGTGTTCACCGCAGAAGACGCTGTTATCGAAGGCAAGAAGGGCAAAAAGGTCGTTCTCGTTCGCCTCGAAACTTCTCCCGAAGATATCGAGGGTATGAAGTTCGCTCAGGGTATCTTAACCGTGCGCGGCGGTCAGACTTCGCACGCAGCGGTAGTTGCCCGCGGTATGGGTACCTGCTGCGTATCCGGTTGCGGCGATATCAAGATGGACGAGGAAAACAAGCAGTTCACCCTCGGCGGAAAGGTATATAAGGAAGGCGACGGTATTTCCCTCGACGGCTCTACAGGTAACATCTACGATTGCATTATTCCCACCATTCCCGCAGACCCCAATTCCGGATATTTCGGACGCATTATGGCGCTTGCAGATAAATATAAGGCTCTCGGCGTAAGAACCAACGCCGATACTCCCAAGGACGCAAAGCAGGCGGCGGCGTTCGGCGCTCAGGGTATCGGTCTTTGCCGTACCGAGCATATGTTCTTCGACCCCGACAGAATCGGCGCGTTCCGCGAAATGATTTGCTCCGACACGGTTGAAGAGAGGGAGGCGGCTCTCGCTAAAATCGAACCTATGCAGCAGGCGGACTTCGAAGGTCTTATGGAAGCTCTCGAAGGT
>JBJEUZ010000200.1:0-6950 GCA_051884095.1 Candidatus Coproplasma sp. | reverse complement strand
TCGAAAAATTTTTCTACTTTTTTCTGTTTTTCGCTTGACTTTTTATAGCTGGTCTGTTATTTTATTTCTTTGGAACAATTTCAGGCTGTGGATTATCCTTAACCGGCTCTACCTTCTGGCTTACTTCTTCAACCTTTTCCTTTTCGGCGTCGTCAACCTCTATGGGACGGCGCTCGTTGTCCGCCTCGGCTTCTTCGGAGATATCGTCCTGATCAGGCTCGATATAATTTCCGCTTTCGTCAAGCACGCCCAAATCTTTTGCCGCCTGAACCATCTCTTTCACTTCGTCGTCGGCGCGGTTTGCGATTATCTCGTCCTGATGCTTTCTCTGCTCTATTGCTTGCCTCTGGCGTGCGATTTCATCCGCCTTATCCACCTCGATTTCGGCAATATTCTCGTTATATCTTCTCAAATCGAGATAGCCTGCCTCTTCTTCCGCATACGACAGCTTGTTTTCGCGCGCGTTCACCTTGCGTTCGATATAGTTTACTGAATGACCCGAAAGGCGAGAGGCGTCCTTTTTCATATCCTTAATGGCGGAATATTCGCGGAAGTAGTTTACGGGATGGCGGAACATCCAACCCCAGGAGCGGTTTTTATGAACGTTCTGAAGCCCCCTTATAGCCGCTACCGCTTTTTCCACGTCGGGTCTACCCACAACGTCGGGATTAATCAAAGGCGCATTGTTTGTGTCCAAAAACGCGTCGCGCACAGCTTGACGCGCGGCGGCGCAGGTCTCTTCAACCGTCCTTGTGCCGTTTGCAGAGATTTGCGCGTAAGCTACCTGCGACTTTGTAGAAAGCATTTTGTTGAGCTGAGCGTTCTGCAAATCGAACATCTCGTCTGCGTTCAGACCGCCGTTGACGGGTACGTCCTCTTCGCTGTTGAATTTTGACCAAACGCCCTGTACAAGCGCTTCAAAATTTTCGGTAATGCTCTTAAAATTCACCTTATCGTTCTTGATGTGCTGACCGTTTACGGCGCAGCCGTTGACGTGGTTGACGTAATCGGCAAGTTTTTGAGACAGTATTTCGCCGTAAACTTTGCCGTACGTCTGCTTCCAGGGGATATTGTTGACCACCTCTTCGTATTTACAGGTCATAACAAAGTTGAACACGTCGTCTTCCGTCATAGGGGATACGCCGCCCTCCGCCAACGTAGCGTTGAAGTATTCAAGCATAGCTTTGCTTTCGCTTCCCAAAGCAAAGTTATTCATAAATTGGTTTACTTGCTGAATTTTTTGTTGACGCTGTTGTTCGTTGACGTCCACGTTTTCAGGCTCGTCAACCCATTCTCCGTATTCGTTTCTGTACTTCGGCATAATATTTACACTCCTTTATATAAAAAATTTTTTTATCTGTTTAAATTATTGTTAGGCACTTCCATATGTTCGACAGGCTGCGATACTTCGCTTACGTGTTCTGCGTTAATCACTTCTTCGGGCACGACTACGTTTCGCCTTTCAGGTTGTATCTCCTCCCTCTGCGCCTGTGCTGCGGATTGGAAATTCTCCATTTCCTGACCGTCGATCTGCTTAAAGTTATATTTTTCGGGCTCTTTTGCGTATTCCATATCGAATTTATCCCCGCCTGCACTCTCTCTCAGCTCGCTCTTAATCGAGCGTATAGCCATCCACTCTCTAAGATTTTTGAAGGGGTGGAAAATTTTCCAGCCGAGCGAATGCTTTGCGTGAACACTTTCAAGCGCCTTCAATACTTTTACGTTTCCGGCAAGGTTGCCGCCGTTTTCTTCAATCGTATCTCTTGCTGCCGAAGCTATGCTTACGTCGTCGAACGACGCCTTTTCCTTCAAAAGCCCGATTGAATATTCCACAGAGTTTTCCGGCATCTTCTTGACCGCGTCAGCCATGGCGTTGCGCACGTCCCTTTCGGATAAGCCGCCAAACTTTTGGCAACCGTATTCCTCGCGCATCATATCGTCGAAATCATTGACAACCGCGCTTAAACTTTCATTAAACTGCGGACGCTTTAAGGCGGTCGTTTCGAGCACGTATTTCAGCGCGTTTGAGTATGCCCCCGTCGGCAGACCGCGGCGCGGTGCATTGCCGTTGAAAGGCGCGGTAGGCATTCTGTCGGAAGAGCGCGTTATCGTAAGCTCCTCCGCGCTTCTTCGAAATAATTCGGATTCTATCCTGAACTCAATCGCGTCCAAGGCAGGATACTTGATCTTAAAATCTGATAATTTCACAATCCTTCTCCTTTATTTATTAATAAGCTTATTCAATTCGGGCGATTGGTTCTGCTCAACCTTTTCGCTCGTCTCAACCGAGTGCTTTTCGTTCGCTTCGTCCACGAATATGCTTTCGCGGTCGTTGAAATCTATCAGGGATTCATCAATATCCTCGACGAAATCCGCGTTGCCTTCCATATCGAAATTTTCACTTTCCTTGGCGATAGCTTTTGAAAAGTGTTTTTCCTTGTATTCCTTACGCTTAGCGGTTTTAGGGTCGTAATCTTCAAGCCCTATCTCGTGCAGGTCTTTATCCACCTGTTCAAATTCTTCCCTTTCCGCGGCTTGCTCTTCACTCTCTATGCTGTTGCCGTTTTCGTCGACGCCCATGGTCATAGGCTTTGCGATATTATCCGTATTCCGTTGGGTAAACACGCTGACGAAAGCCTTGTCTGCAACCGCCCTTGCGTCGAGCAAGTCTACCTGAGAGGGATCTTTTTCTAATTCGTCCTTGAAGAAGCGAGCTTCGTCCGCGTTCAGTTTTTCAGCCTGCTCCCATTCCTCTTTAAGGAACGAGTATCCTACCGCATGACTGCGGGCTAAGGCTATCTGTTCGGCAGTGAAATTCTCGCCTATCCTCCTGTTCATATCGGCTATCGCCCTCTTTTCGCGATAGTTGTCTATGGGGTGGAAAAATTTCCATAAGCCTGAGCGCGTCGCGTGCTTAATCTCCATAACGCGTGCGATAAGGACTGCGGAACGACACTTTTCGTCGGCGTTTTCAGGAGTTATCCCTATAACCGTGTTTTCAACCCTATCGACCGCGCGTTGGGTTCTCTGTTTTACCTTTACCGCTTTTCCGTTCTCGTCGGGTGCGTTAAGCTCGGAATACGTCCCGTTGATATGCGCTCTCTCTATTTTTCCCAGCTCTGTCATACGCAATTTAGCTATATCAGAATTAAAGAATGCGCTCGAAATAGAGTTTGCCCTACGTGGAAGCGTCAACTCGGTTGCCAGCTCTATCAGCTCTATGCAGTCCGCCGTAACCTTATCCAAATCCGCTCCTCCTTCGCCTCGCAAGCGCGATTGAATGTTACGGGCGTATGCTTCCGATAAATAATTACTGCATACGGGCTTGTATTCGAGGTTAAAATTCAAATCTCTTCCATTGGCTGAATTCTCATATTCGTCTATCAAACTGCGCATCATTGCATTATCGTTTGCCTTCATTAAGTCGTCCTGCAATTTGCTAAACTCCCTTTCGGCAGTCTGATTGTCGCAATGAAAAATTCTTGCGTAATTTTCAATAATCGTTTGTCTAGTTACGGGCATTTTATTTTCTCCTTTAAAATTTTATCATGCGAAAGAGTATGCTGATTTTTATTTTTGAGACGCAATATAACCTCTATCTGAGCACGGTCGAAGTCTCGGGCGCGGAGCGGATATCTGCGGAGGTCTGCGAATAATTTTCTTCTTCTGTCGCCTCGTCAACGGTTATGCGCTCGCGCATAACCGGTTCGCATTCGGCTGTCCTTGCAACCGACGGCGAAAAGCAGAATTTTTCAATTTCGGCAGAGTCGCGCAAAAATTGCGCGAGAGGGCGCTCTTCTTCGGCGAGCGAGGTGGCTATATCTTCCGCGGAAAAGCCGTGCGCGACGGCGATTTCCTGCATATCCCTTACCTGACCGCGTATGCGCAGATTTTTAAAAGGATGCGCAAGGAGCGAGCCTTCGGGCGCGAGCCTGCGCATAACGCGCATAAGGTGCACCGACTGATTTAAATCGGTTTCGCCGACAAGCTGGTCCTTTATAATTTTTGCGGCGGAAAAGACGTCACCGCCATTGCTTTCAAGAAGCGCGCGCGCGTCCTTTTCCGATTCGGTTTTAGGAAAGCCGTTCCACGCATCGGCAAGAATTTTTTTAACGCGGCTCTCTTTAAGCCCTCCGTAGGGCGGGTTTTCCGCAAGATACCCCTTGGATTTCAGCCTATCGCCCGCTTCGGACATATCCTTTTCAAACAGTTCGCACGCCTCAACGCAGGACGGGCGATTTGCGCCGCGTAGCTCGGCGGAAAGGTTTTCCGCAAGCCTTGCGCTAAGGGTCTGCGCGTAGAATTCGGAGTATGCAGCAGTGAATTTTTCCACCCTTGCGGCAAGCGTTTTATCGTCGATTGCACGCCACAGCTCCTCTGCCCGCTCCAATATATCTTCCTGCCGCACAGGCGACCGGGCGTATGCGCCCGCGCCGCGAAACTCTGCGGTTTGTGTCTTCATATTTTATCCCCCGAACATTTCCCTTATTTTTGGCGACGCGATGATTTCGATATTGGTCCTCGAAGTCGGACCCGTGATTATGAACGCGTTGCCACGGTCGTTATTTATAATCTGTTCCTGCTCGGTTGCGTTTATCTTGCCCGCCTTGTCGTACAGAGTGCACAAATCGTCCATATCGTTGGGCGAAAGCGCAAATATGAAGGAGTATTGGCAGGCATTGATGATTGCCGTCGATTTTCTTACAATCTCCTGCGTGCCGACAAAGTCCTTTATGTTCTGCGTGATTACTATCTGCATACCGTTGTACTTACGGATACGCTTAGCCAGCTGATACATAAAGTCCAGAGCTATCGGATATTTGGGGTCGATAAACACGTGAGCTTCGTCTATGGCAACGACTATTTTTCTGTCGGTGCCGTACTTTAAATTAAATTCGCGGTTCTTTATAATTTCGTTATCCAGCCACTTCAAGACGAGTAACATCTGGGCGTTTGCAATTACGCCGTTGCGGTTTGCAAGCAGGCTCTGGAAGTTGAACACCGTAAAGTTTTCCTTTACGGTAAGCGTGGATTGACCGTTCCACAGGTTGGAATCGCGCCCGTTGCTTGCAAATTTTGAAATAAAGTTGGAAAGTATTCTTAAATTGCAGACGTCGTAGTCGGTGTTCGCAGCCGCAAGTTTTTGATTGATTAAGCTGTTCAAATCGTCGAATACGGGATAGTCTTCGGCGCTCAGCCTGGAAAAATCGCTTGAAAAATTTATCCCCTTGGATGCGTACAGCTCTACGATGAGGTTGTTCAGGTATTCGAGCGCCTGCGCGTCGATACCGGGAAGAACGACGCGGAAATACTCTTCAAGGAACTGAAGGTGCACGGCAAAATTGTCCACAATACCGTTTTCGCCGTCCTCGTCCGCGTCCAGCGTGGTTATTACGTGGAAGGGGTTTATTCTGCCCTGCGAAGCCGTGCCCACGTCTATCAATCTGCCGTGCAGGCTACGCGCCAGCTCGGCATATTCGTTTTCGGGGTCGAGAATGAATATCTTGCAGTTCTCCGCGGCGAGATTGGCAAGTATGGTCTTTGTAGCATACGACTTACCCGAGCCCGACTTGCCCATAATTACCATATTAGAATTTACCCTTTCGCGGTCGCGCTTGAAGAAGTTTGCGATTACGGGGAATTCTCCGCCCGTACCGAGTATTATGCCGCCGTCGTCCATAACCGTGGACAAAACGAAGGGAAATACCGCCGCAACCGTTCCCGAATGAATGGCGCGCGAATACTCTTCAAGCGAATCGTAACGGGAAACGTTGGAGGATACAAGCGCGCTGTTTTGCTTGCAGAAATTATCCGCAAGCTCGAAGCCCTGTTCGGCTAAAATGCGCTTTATTGTCTTTTTCAGGTTCTTTTTTTCTTCTCCCGTCTTATTTCCGCTGTTGTTAATGGTAAAGTGCAAGGTAACCTTAAACAGCGTTTCGTTGTCGTTCTGTAACATTCTTAAAACGTCGACGAGAGTATCTATATGCGTACGTTTATCTATGAGCGAGCTTGCCTTGTACGACTGGTCGGACTGGCTTGCCAGCTCCTGCAGACTGCGGTCTATCATCTTTACCGCCTTGTTCTTTTCGTAGGGCTCAAGGTTCATTACGACCTTGGTTCCCTCGATATTGAACATCTGATATCCCCAAGCGTTGAGCACGGCAAGCGGAAAGTTTTTAACCGTATAGTTAAAAGTTTCCTCTCCGTCGATGAACGTGCTTTTGGGCGTAAAGCGGAAGTCGTGCGGCTTTACCCAGGAAAGAATTTCTTCAGGCGCAAGCAAATCGACGTCGCTCTCTTCAAACTTGTCGGTATAGGTGTATTTTAAAAATACCGCAAGCTCCTTGTCGTTTAATATTTTTGAAGTCATACCCGCCTGTTCGAGCGAGTTTATGCCGTTGTTCAGAATTTCGGAAATAACCGATTTGTCCTCGTCGTAAACTACCAGATAATAGAACGGCTTTTTTATCACTCTGTCGCCGCTCATTCTGCCGTAGACGGCTATCCTGTCGTCGATTACCTTTTCGCGGGCAAGAAGCTCTTCTCCCGTGATGCTGCCCGCATTGAATAAAACCTTTAACTTTTCAAGTTTTTCGTGCTCGGACTTTACGAATTTATCAAAGATGAGCTTGCGGTCTATCTTTACAAGCGACGCCTTGGTCTTGCCGCTTATCGAGCGGATAACCCTGCCGAAATACAGGTCGATTATCTGGTCCTGTTTGTAGCCGGAAAGCAGTCTGAACTCCCTGGGATCAATCTGCAACACGCCGGCGAAATAGTCGTCGTAGACGATATATCCGTCCTTTATATCCCTGAACGGTATAAATACGTTTACGTTGGTCGCGGCGTTTTTATATTCAACCGAATACTTCTTTGCGGAGAAAACGTACTTTGCGAGGTTGACGAACACCATATAAAAGCGCTGTCCGTCGAAGGGCATATACAGCCCG
>JBJEUZ010000199.1:0-1662 GCA_051884095.1 Candidatus Coproplasma sp. | reverse complement strand
CATGGTCGAGTAGCAACCTCTTACCGAAATGTCGCCGTTTGCCGCGTAGTAACCCATAATACCGGAGCAGTTTTTAACCGCCGTGGTTACAATCGTAAGGTCGTTGGTGTAGTAAAGAGTGCCGACGAAGATACAGTTTGTAATCTCGGTTCTGCCGGTGCCGGAGAAGCCGCCTATAATGCCGCCTACGTACTTGGGCGCCTTGATTACGCCTGTGAATAAGCAGTTGGAAATGCTGAGGTAGTCCTTAGCGTTTCTATCGTCGCTTCTTGCTATGATACCGCCGCAGTACGTGCCAGCTTCCATACATACGTCAACAAAGCAGTTGGTGATGGTGACTACGTTGTTAGCCGTTGCGCTGCCGCCCTGAATGAAGCCAACTATACCGCCGAGACGCTCGTTTGCCTTCATTGTGCAGACGTATTCGCCCGAAGCGTTCTTATCGTTGATAACTTCAACCCTGTCAATATAAGTGGTTGCGCTATTACCAGAATAAGCTATAATCTGACCTATCAACGCGCCTACGCGGTAGCCTGCGTCTATGGTTATGTTGTGAATTGTAACGTTGGAAATATAGCCGCCGTACATCTGTCCGATTATGCCGGTCTTTTCGTTCTTTTCGCCCTTATCGGTAATGGAGATGTTTTCAAACGTTACGTTCATAATCGTACCGCCTTCTACTACCCTGAATATACCGTAGGACTTAGATCCCGTTTCTTCGTTTACAAGCGTTACGTTGGAAATCTTGTGTCCCATACCGTTGAACAGACCGACAAACTTGTTATTGCTTACGTTGAGCGAGCCGCCGCAATCGATATCGTTGGTAAGGATATATATCTTATTGGGCGAGTTGGAAGCAAGCATTGCTTCAAAATCAGCCTTTGTAGCAATATTTACAGTATCGATAGTTACGTTGTAGACCTCGGACGTTACCTCGTCCTTGAGATTGGTGAATACGTAATACAAATCGTACGCCGCGCTGTTGTCCTGCTCGAAGTCGACAGACAGCTCAGTGCTGCGGAATTCGGTCTTGACGCCGTTTGCGATAATATCCTGAGCAGAAGGCTCAGCCGAGCCCTTAGCTACCGTGTAGGTGTAGAGCACGCCGGTAGGATTGGTGGGCGTAAGCGACAGGTTGAAGCCGTTAAGGTTAACTACAAGGCTTTCGGAATCGGCTACCTTGTCTACCTCCGCTCCCTTATCCGCAATGTATACGCGGTAGGTATAGCTTACAATCTTTTCAGCGTTCTTGCCGAGGGTTACGTTGTCGTTGAACGTAATCGTTTCGGTAATTTCCCAGATACCGCAAAGTTTTTTATCGAATTTTACTTTCGTGCTGAATTCGTCGGAAGCCGAAGCAGCGTATTTGTATCCATGCGATACAACGTAGTTTGATTTATCTATTATATTTCCGCTGTCGGAAGTTGCGTTTACAACCGAGAACTCGGGAATGGAGAACGCGTTTGCGTCGACAATTATTTCGTCGTTTACTATTCCGGGCACGATGAAGTTATCAGCAGTTGCCCTGAAGGTGTACTTCTTTACCGTTACGGTGAAATCCTTCTGCTTGGTAACGCTGCCAACCGTTACGGAAGCCGTGAACGTAACCTGCTTGTCGGCGTCCAAAGTACGATTGACCTTGACTGTAACGTCCTGATGATG
>JBJEUZ010000198.1:0-1674 GCA_051884095.1 Candidatus Coproplasma sp. | reverse complement strand
AACCTGTTTACGTAAATTAAAAATTGGAAACTTACACTACATATGTTTTATCAAAATTTATGATAAAAATAAGCGGACTAATCATTTTCGTCCGCTTGTTATTTTGATTGAATTATTCGCCGTCGGTATCTTCGGCGTCCTCTTTTTTGAGAGATAGTACACGCTCGATAATTTCAAGGACCTCGTCAAGCCCCTGTCGGGTCTGCGCGGAAGTCGCCAGGACGTCGCCTGATCCGCACTTGTATACGGCGGCGATTGCCGACGTATTTTTTTTGACCTGCGCTTTTGAAAGTTTGTCCGCCTTAGTTGCAACGACGGTAAATGGTATGATGTGATAATATAAGTACTCCACCATAGTCCTGTCGTCGTCGGTCGGGTCGTGGCGGATATCGCACAGCGAAAACACGTGAGCGATTTTATCCTTTTCGGCAAAGAAGTCGTCTAAAAGCCTTGCCCATTTAGCCTTTTCCGCCTTACTTACGCGCGCATAGCCGTAGCCCGGCAGGTCGGCTAGAATAAATTCGCCGAAATCGAAATAGTTGATAAGGCGGGTGCGCCCGGGTTCCTGACTGACGCGAGCCAGTTTTTTGCGGTTGGCAAGCATATTTATAAAGCTGCTCTTGCCCACGTTGGATTTGCCGCACACGGCGATTATAGGCTTGTCGATCTGTATGAACTGCGACTTGCTTGCCGCGCTGGTAATAAATTCCGCTTTTGTGATTTTAATCATATTGCCCCCCGTAATATGCCCCGATTAAGCTATTTTTAATCGTTGACTATAGCCGTCTTGAACACCTGCGAAACTTCGGATACCGGTATGAAATTGACGGCGCTTTTTACGCTTTCGGGCACTTCTTCCAAATCCTTTTTGTTGTCCTCGGGAATGATTACGTCCCGTATGCCTATGCGGTATGCCGCAAGCGCCTTTTCCTTCAAGCCGCCTATGGGCAGAACCTTGCCGCGGAGCGTAATTTCACCCGTCATTGCAACCGAACGCTTTACCGGCTTGTTGGTGAAGGCGGAAAGAATTGCCGTAGCCATGGTTATACCTGCCGAAGGTCCGTCCTTGGGCGTTGCGCCCTCGGGCACGTGAATGTGTATATCCGTCCTTTCGAACGCGTCGTCGGCAATGCCGTATTCGTCGGAGTTGGAGCGGATATAGCTTATCGCCGCGCGGGCGCTCTCCTTCATTACGTCGCCCAGCTTGCCGGTCAATAAGACGTCGCCTTTGCCGTGCATGGCGGAAACTTCGATAGTGAGCGTGGTTCCGCCCACAGCCGTCCACGCAAGTCCTGTTGCCGCGCCTATCTGGTCGGTCGAAAGCATACCGTCGCGCTCGTATTTTTTTGCGCCGAGAAAATCTGCGAGATTTTCCGCCGTTACCTTTACCTTTTTCTTTTTGCCGTTCGCCTTGCCGACCGCCGCCTTGCGGCAGACCGCGTCTATGTTGCGTTCGAGATTTCTTACGCCCGCCTCCATAGTGTAGCCCTCGATTATGGCGTCGAGCGCGCCGTCGTCTATGGAAATATCGCTTGCCGTAAGCCCGTTAGCCTCACGCTTTTTGGGAACCAGATAACGCTTGGCTATCTCCCTCTTCTCCTCCTGAGTGTAGCCGTCGAGCTTGATTATCTCCATTCTATCAAGAAGGGGCGCAGGAATAGTCTCCAGACTGTT
>JBJEUZ010000197.1:0-1684 GCA_051884095.1 Candidatus Coproplasma sp. | reverse complement strand
CGGAAGCCTTTATCTGGTTTAAGGTCTTTAAAGAGATTACGTCGGACAAACGGAATGCGGTACCGTCTGGATACAGTCCCGTATCGCTGTCGGGATATTCTATGGTATACTGCAGGTTATACGCACTCTTGCTGTGATTATACCACAGCTGCACGACAAGCACGAACGCGAGCAAAAAAGCAACCGTTACGCCCAATACCCACCATGCTCTTTTGAATATAACCTTGAATATTTCACCGATGGAAATTCCTCTTTCTTCTTCCATTTCTTCCATTTCGTCCATATTGCACCTTAAAACTATTAGTATATTAACTTAATTATAACCCATTATACCCTGCAAGTCAATATTTTGGGTCTAATTTAGTCGGTTTTTGCGTTTTCAGAATTTACCAGCACCGCCACAAGCATACTGTAAACCAAGGTCGGCAGTATATAGAACAGGTGGTTGTCCAGAAGATTGAGCATAAGCAGCGCCGCAATGGTAAGCGCTACGTACGTCCTTTCAAACGTGGGATTCTTTGCGTACGATATAACCGTATGAGCGCGATGAATTACGTAGGTTGCAAATGCAACCACGCCGCCGGTCGCAAGCAGCTGAATTACCGTATTGTGATACATTCGGGGAATGATATCCAGACCTGTAAACCCTGGGTCCTGTTCCACCGGAACGTAGAACCCGACGCCGAACAGCGGTTTTTCCATAAAGTAGCTGAAGCCGAGCTTGTACAAATCTATTCTTCCGCTTCCGCTGAAAAAATTATCGGAAAGGCTTTCAAGCGTCTGATTGATAACGTCGCTATATTGCTTTGTCAGAATAATTGCGACTATCATACCCGCGAGCATAATACCGCCGTGCGCCACTTCGTTCTTACCTTTAACAAAAATCGCTATAACGCACAGGAAGAACACTACCGAGCCGCAGAGAATTGCCTGTCTGCTCAACGTAAGATACGCGCACGCTAAAAGCACCATCAAATACGCCGTAAAAATCCAACCGTATTTATGTCTTATCGCAAGATACGCGGCGGAGGGCAACGAAATGGTTAAAAGCATGCCCATGGTATTGTACACGCCCCAGCCGAACATCAGCTTTACTCTGTCCACGCGCCCGTCGACGAACAGCCCATCGTAGGTCAGATAAGCAACCATAAGCTCTAAAATCAGGCACAAACTTAAGGCTATAAACGCCCATGCTATCTTTTCAAAAGTGCTCTTTTCCACTTTGATATTCCCGCTTCCTAGAGCGAAAATAACCAGAAAGAAGAACGCCATAAACAGCCCGTAGACCGCATTCATAGCGTTGTACGCCTGACTGAAAATGCCGTTCAATATCATTGCAAGCGCAAAAGCGCACAGCCCCCAGAGCGTGGGGGTAGGTTTAAGCTGCTTGTTTTTTATGCTTAAAATTACCTTGAATATAGCGACCGCGGCGTATGCGCCTATGAGAATGCCCAGCTGAACTAGCACTGTAGGCTGAAAATAATAGTCTGAATTGCCCGCGACTTCGGAGGGAGAGTTCTTCCACGAAATCATTATATTCATAAACAGGAACAGCGAAATCAGCGGGGTTACGTCCTTTAATAGAAGCAGTACGGCAATGCCGCAGAGCGCCATATACCAGATTGTCACCATATCCCACGCGAGATAATAACACCCGACAACCACTACGGCGGTTATAAAGGGA
>JBJEUZ010000196.1:0-7116 GCA_051884095.1 Candidatus Coproplasma sp. | reverse complement strand
GTCGGGCGCAACAATGTCGTTCATTTCAAACACCTGCATATTTTCCGCGTCTCCGCAGGTGGGCAGAAACTGTTCGAGCTGTGAAAAGTCGGGATAGCCGATTACGTTATAGTCGTTGATAATCAACAGGTCGCCGTCAATCATACGCGAAGAAATCAAACTGCCCTTTACAAACTGCGTGGGCGACTGCACTATATTTTGGGGGTCGGATACGTCGAGCATAATTATCGCCGTCTGGCGCGTGCCTTGGTAGTAGCATTGCGTAACCACCGTAACCGCGTTGCAGTCCGCACTTAAATACATTTCTGTCGACTGTTCGTAACCGTGGTATGAAGCGCCCTCTTCTAGATTAATTCCGTAGTGCGAAATGCTCTGCGAGTTTTCGCCGTCAATCGAGTATATATATAGGGTAAATTCGTCGTTTGTCGAAAGATAATAGATATACTCGCTGCTGCGCTTGAACAGGTCGCCTTCTATAACTCCGTCGGTCTGGTTTAAGGTCACTTCTTCGTAGCTTTCGTTGCTCGTGGACATCTCGGCACTATCGCTTATATTTATATCGATATCGGGTGCCGACGCGCCGTACTTGGGCAAAAAATTGTCCAAAAGCATTTCAAAGTTGTTTTTATACGTGGGTTCGCGGTAGGTTAAGTCGTTTATCTTGTTCATCAGCGCGTAGTATTCGCTGTCTTTATAAGCGCTTAAATCCTGCTTTATGCCGTTGTTGGGCAGAAAAAGGGCTAAGTTTCCGCCAATCACCAGCGCGGCGCAAAGGCTTACCGCCGTGCCTGCAATAATTCTTTTGCGCATCCTACGCTTTTTTTCTGCCTTTTGCAAAACTTCTTCGGTGCGTTGTTCATAAGTTTTCATAAAAAACACCTCTTTCAATTAATAGGGGCTTTAATGCGGCTTTTGCACGCGCCAACAGGTTATAAACGCGCTTTTTGTTGCACTTTAAAATGTCGCACAGCTCGTCGGGAGAAAAGCCGTCTATATAGCACAGACACAGCGCCTCGCCGTACTGCGGCGGCAGCAGAGAAATGCACTCGTACAGCTCGGCTTTCGCCGCGTCTGTAAAAAATTTCTCTTCGCAGTCGTCTCGCTTAATGCCGCAAGCGCCGTCGAGCGGAAGGTTCCGTCTGTTAGCTCTCAGCCAGTCTATGCTCTTGCTTCTCGCCGTCTTATACAGATATGATTTGAACGCCTGAACGCAGGTAAACTTTTTGCGCCTGAACACCAGCTCGGCAAACGCGTCCTCGGCAACGTCCTCCGCCGCGGAAAAGTCGTGCGTAAAGCAGCAGGCGAACCTTATCAGTTCGTCGCTGTACTCGGCTATAAGTTTACATAGAGCCTGAGGGTCGCTCCCGTCAAGCCTGAATGCCGTATCTTCGTACATTCCGCCGCTCCCTTTATTTTAAAAACGATTTATAAAGGTGTTTTACTCACTTGACTTGCTAAAAATTTCAAGCAATGCCATTATATCGGTTTTACAGGCAAAAATCAATACCCCCTTTTCCGTTTTCGCGCTTCTTTCAATCATAAAATTTTACTTAATTTGGCATTAAGGGTTGTCAAACGCTTTTTAGTATGCTATAATCGGTAAGATAGAATATTTTGGCTAAACGGAGGTTATATGCAGCCTAAATACAAAAGAGTTTTAATTAAACTTTCGGGTGAAGCTCTCGCCGGACCCAAGGGTCACGGCCTGGACGAAGGGGTCATATCCGGCGTAGTCGACCAGATTGTTACCATAAAGAATATGGGCGTACAAATCGGTCTTGTTATAGGCGGCGGCAACTTCTGGCGAGGCCGTCAAGGCAAGGAGATGGAGCGCACCACCGCAGACCATATGGGTATGCTTGCAACGGTTATGAATTCGCTGGCTATGATGGACGCGCTCGAACAGCGCGGAATACCCACCAGAGTGCAGACCGCGCTCATTATGACCTCGGTTGCCGAGCCGTATATCTTAAGAAAGGCTCTGCATCACTTTGAAAAGGGCAGAGTGGTAATTATGGCTTGCGGCACGGGCAACCCGTACTGTTCAACCGACACCGCCGCGGCTCAGCGCGCGTGCGAAATTCAGGCGGACGTTTTAATGATGGCTAAGAACATCGACGGCATTTATGATTCCGACCCCAAGCTCAACCCCGACGCGAAGAAGTACGACCATATCAATTTTATGGATATAATAAAAAACGGCATAAAGGCTATGGATACGACCGCCGCAACTATGTGTATGGAAAACGACGTTCCCGTGCTTGCTTTCGGTCTGGACGAGCCCAACTCAATCGTCCGCGCGGTATGCGGCGAACAGCTGGGCACGGTTATAGATAATAATTGAACTGTTATAGATAATAATTGAGAGGTGATATTATGGTAGATAACGAACAGGTTGAAGAAATAATTCTGGTTTTGGACGACAAACTTTCAAAGACTATTTCCGTACTTAAAGAGGACTACGCGGCTATCCGTGCAGGAAGAGCAAACCCGCACATTCTCGATAAGGTAATGGTGGACTATTACGGCGCGCTTACGCCCGTAACGCAGACCGCCAATATCTCCGTTCAGGAGGGCAGGTGCCTTGTTATTTCCCCCTGGGACGTATCCATATTGAAGGGTATCGAAAAGGCAATTCAGATTTCAAACATAGGTCTTACGCCCACCAACGACGGCAAGGTTATCCGCCTTGTATTCCCCGACCTCACCGAAGAGCGCAGGCGCGATCTGGTAAAGCAGACCCGCAAAATGGGCGAGGACGCCAAGGTTGCGGAGCGCAACAACCGCAGAGAGGCAATGGACGCGCTCAAAAAGCTCAAAAACGACAAGGCTATTTCCGAGGACGAATTTACGGGCTGCGAAAAGGAAGTCGAAAAGATGGTTTCCGACGCGGTTTCGCAGATTGACGGCATAATGTCCGCCAAGGAAAAGGAGATAATGACCGTTTAATTTATAACGGCAAATCCGCTCGTCGGCGCAGACCGAACTAAAAGAACAATTATGCAGAAAGAAATTGAAAACGTTCCCTTGCATTTAGGGCTGATTATGGACGGCAACGGCAGGTGGGCGAAAAAGCATCATCTACCGCGTACGTTCGGGCATCACGCGGGAATGAACAGAATGATAGGTCTGGCGCGCAAGGCAAAGGAGCTGGGAGTAAGGTATCTGACCGTATACGCTCTGTCCACCGAAAACCTTTCCCGCCCCGCCGAGGAGCTTGAAGGGCTGTACAATCTCTTGCGCAAGTACTTTACAAAGCACGTGCAGGAGCTGTATTCCAAAGGCGCGGCAGTAAGGGTTATAGGCGATATTTCAGCTCTGCCCGAGGACGTGCAGAAGCTGATAGAAGACGGCGTAAAAAATTCGCCGTCGGACGCTGAATTTTTTGTGATTATGGCGCTGAACTACGGCGCCCGCGCAGAGATAACGCGGGCAGTCAACGCCGCGGTAGCGCAGGGTAAAAGCCTTACCGAACAGGACGTAAGCGCGCTTTTATACACCCGCGATTACCCCGACCCCGATTTGATAATCCGCACCGGCGGCGAGATAAGGCTTTCAAACTTTCTCATGTGGCAGGCGGCGTATTCGGAGCTGTATTTTACCGACGTGCTTTTCCCCGATTTTTCGGACGAGGACTTGGTTGCAGCCGTTAATAATTTTTCCGCACGAAACAGGCGTTTCGGCAAAGTATAAAGGAGAACGATGGAAGATAAAATACAAAACGGACAAGCTCAGGGCGATAAAAACGTTCAGGGCGCCTGCGAAAATGCCGATACGGCAAAGAGCGCCCCTCCTAAAGAGAATATGAAGGCGCGCACAATCACCGGATTGGTCTACGTTGCGGTACTGCTGCTTCTGCTGTTTTTTAAGTGGTGGTTTCCCGTTTACGGCAGTATAGGTTTCGATTTGTTGTTCTGGGCGATATCGGTTATCGGCGCTTACGAATTTATGCGCGCCGTCGGCTGTATTTCAAAGATACAGTGGTGGACGGCTATGATAACCTGCGCGGCTATTGTGCCCTCGTTTGCTATTACCAAGATGGTTGCCGAGGCATTGGGCAGCCCTATCGCTTCGGAATATTCGCTGATGGTACTTTTAAGCGTGTGCAGCGTGGGCGCAATGGTTACGGCGGCTATGCTCGTGTTCGATTTCGAAAGAAGCAGCTTGCCCAGCACTGCATATTCGATTTTGTGCATACTCTATTGCGGCGCGTTGAGCTGCGTAGGTTCTAACCTCAACCACATGGCAACCAACTCGCTTCCCGCCATAACCCTGCTAGTCTCTCTTACCGCGGGCGTAGATACGTTTGCGCTGCTTACCGGCAAGCTCCTCGGCAAAAAACTTCCGTTAAAGCTCGCTCCGCACACCAGCCCCAACAAGACGGTTATAGGCTCTGTCGGCGGCATAATAGGCGGCTTTGTCGCGGCTACGTTCGTGTGGCTTTTGTGCGAATTTTTGCCGGGCTTCACTCTGGACTATTCGGGCAGGGTTCACACGCTGTTGCTCTTAATATTGATTTCCATTCCTTCGTCCATCTT
Organism: Candidatus Coproplasma sp.; assembly: GCA_051884095.1. Lineage (GTDB taxonomy): Bacteria > Bacillota > Clostridia > Christensenellales > Borkfalkiaceae > Coproplasma. Next base: position 2,578 of record JBJEUZ010000196.1, on the reverse strand, counting down.
CGCTCAGCTGGGAGACCTGTTTGAAAGCGCGATAAAGCGCGGCTGTAAAATTAAGGATATGGGCAATATTCTCCCCGGACACGGCGGAATTTTAGACAGATTCGATTCGACCCTGTTCGCCTCGATTGCGATTATCGTCTGCTTCATAATGGTAAGATAACAGGCTTTGCGCCTGAAAAAGCCCCGTTTATGGGGCTTTAAGTTTTTAAAGGTCAGTTTTGTCAAAACGTTCATTAAATATTTTTTAACGGGTATAATATAGATGAGAAAGATAGCTATAATCGGCAGTACCGGCTCGATAGGCAGGCAGACACTTTCGGTCGTGCGCGCTCACCCTGATATGTTTTGCGTGTGCGCGATGGCGGCGCGCTCCTCTGCGGAGCTATTCTCGCGGCAGTTGGCGGAGTTTACCCCCGGATATGCCGCTGTTACGTGCGCTGAATCGGCAAAAGACGTAAGCGTGCCTGATGGCTGTAAGTATTATATCGGCGACGAAGGCGCGCTGAAAATGCTGGAGGACTGCGGCGCAGACGTCGTGGTCGTTGCGTGTTCGGGCTTTTCGGGGCTTAAATATTCACTTAAGACCGCCTCGCTCGGCGCGGTTCTTGCGCTTGCCAACAAGGAATCGTTGGTGTGCGGCGGCGATTTGGTTATGCCCGTGGTCAGGGATATTGCGCCCGTGGACAGCGAACATTCGGCTATCTGGCAGTGCCTCAATTTCAACAGGCGCGCGCCCGTAAAAAGCCTGATCATCACCGCCAGCGGCGGTCCGTTCAGGGATAAAGATTTTAAAGAGCTTTCCGGCGTTACGCCCGAGCAGGCGCTTGCTCATCCCACGTGGAGTATGGGCGCTAAAATTACCATAGACAGCGCAACCCTTTTGAATAAGGGCTACGAGGTCATCGAGGCGCACCATCTGTACAATATGCCCTACTCGCGCATAAGGACGGTCATTCAGCCCCAGAGCATAGTTCATTCTATGGTCGAATACGAGGACGGAGCAATTCTCGCACAGATGTCCAACCCCACGATGGAGCTGCCCATTCAGCTTGCGCTCACCTATCCCGAAAGGTTTGAATGTTCGGTGAAGAATATGGACTTTTCCAAGGCGTTTTCGCTGGAGTTTCTTCCCCTTGTACGCAAGAAGTATCCGCTGTACGACCTGGCTTTGACCTGCGGCGAGCAGGGCGGAATACTTCCCTGCGCGCTGAACGCGGCAAGCGAAATCGCCGTGCATGCGTTCCTGAGCGGGAGAATTTCATTCACGGATATATATGCCGTCGCGTCGGAGGTCGTTTTATCGGCTAAAAATTGCCGCGTGGAGAGCTATTCGCAGCTTGAAGAGGTTGACCGCGCCGCGCGTATCGGGGCGGAAGATATAATAAAAAAGAGGTATAATGGCTAACAATCTTCTCTCAAACGGAGTGTGGACGACAATCTGGTCGGTGCTTGCGGCAATACTCATTCTGCTTGCGATGATAACTATTCACGAGTTCGGGCATTACGTTGCCGGAAAGGCGTTGAAGTTCAAAATCAACGAGTTTGCAATCGGCTTCGGACCAAAGCTGTTTAAGCATACGAGCGAAAAGAGCGGCGAATTGTTCACAATCCGCGCAATTCCGCTCGGCGGCTATTGCGCGTTCGAGGGAGAGGACGAAGAGGGTGAGAGCGACGAAGCCTTCAACAAAAAAGCGCCCTGGAAAAGGATAATAGTGCTGATTGCGGGCGCGGCAATGAACTATATCCTGGCGTTGACAATAATTATCATTTCGTTTTTTGCATTCGGTCAGGCGTCGTACAGGGTCAACTCCGTTGAACCGAGCGAACTGTATCCCGTGGAATATTCGCTTGCCGAAGGCGACGTAATCGTCGGCGCGGAGGGAAGAAAAGTTTATGCCGTAACCGACCTTATGTCGGCAATGAAGAATAAAAATCAGGGCGATAAGCTCAATCTTTCGGTCATTCGCGGGGGAGAAAGGCAGGATATCGAAATTTATTTGCGCTCAGATAGCGACTTTAAAAATTCTTCGCAGGTAAGCAAGGTCTGGCGCGCGCTCGGCGCAGGCACCTACGAGCAGGACGACGGAAAGTATTGGGATATATCCTCGGTAAACTGCACCTTCGGGTTCTGGGAAACGCTCGGCAGGTCGTTCGGCTATTCGTTCAGTATCGCCGGCACAATCTTCAAGGTGCTGGGCGAGCTGTTGACCGGCAATCTCGGACTGTCCGCGATAGGCGGACCCGTAACCACCATAAAGCTCACAAGCGAAATTGCCGCGCAGGGCGTGCAGAGCTTTTTGCAGATTGCGGCGTATATCGGCGTAAACCTCGCCGTGTTCAATCTTTTGCCCATACCCGCGCTGGACGGAAGCAAGGTAGTGTTCTGCCTGATAGAATGGATTTTCAAAAAGCCCGTGCCGCGCAAGGTGGAGGCGGCTATTCACGCCGTAGGTTTCGCGCTTATTTTAGGCTTTGCGGTGCTTGTGGATATTCTGCAATTTATCTGAATTTAATCGACGAATAGGTGAATTGTCAAACTAAGTGCAACACTTAGATAAAAAAGAATCAAACAAATCTT
>JBJEUZ010000195.1:0-1714 GCA_051884095.1 Candidatus Coproplasma sp. | reverse complement strand
ACCCTCTTCCCGAGGCGCAGATGGACCGCTTTATGTTCAAGCTCATTATGAAGTTCCCTTCGGCGAAGGAGCTGGCGGATATAGTCGCTATGACGCAGATAACTCTCGACGAGAACGCGACTGCGGTTGTCGGCGGCAGAACCATTCTTGAAATGCGCGAGCTTGCCAAGAGCGTGCCCGTAATAGACGACGTGTTGAATTATGCGGTAAATCTGGTTACTTTTACGCATCCCGAACTCGAAAAAACCTCGGATACTGCTAAAAAGTATCTTAAATACGGCGCTTCGCCCCGCGCGGCGCAGGCGTTAATTACCGGCGCAAAGGTGCGCGCGCTTATGAACGGCAACTATAACGTGTCTTATGCCGACGTAGACGCGCTTGCTTGTCCCGTATTGAGGCACAGAGTAAAAATTAATTACAACGCGGTAAACGACCGTCTGTCCGTAGACGACGTTATAAATAAACTTATAGCAGAAAATAAGAAGTTATCCAAATAATTAATGAGCAAATTACCTGTAAACGAAGAGTTTTTGCAGCAGGTTGAACTGTTGCAGATGCTTGTCAAAAACAACGTTTCGGGTCAGTTCGGCGGAAACCACAAGAGCAAGACTTACGGTTCTTCGTGCGAATTTGCCGACTACCGCGATTATATTCCGGGCGACGATATTAAAAAAATCGACTGGAACGCTTTCGCGCGCTTTGAAAAGCTGTATTTAAAGCTATATCTCGACGAGCGTCAGCTCCATACCCGAATTTATATCGACGCCAGCCGCTCTATGGGCTACGGCAACGGAAAAAAGGACGAGCAGGCGCTGAAAATCGCCGCTACTTTCGCATACCTTTCAATCTGTGAAATGGACAAGGTATCAATCTACGCCGTGCACGGCGACAGGACGGAAGAGGTGATTACCTCTATGCTGGGTAAGGAAGCGTACTTAAATCAGATAGGCAAGCTGAACGAAATTCAGTTTGACGGCGACAGCCGAATAAGCGACGCTATATTGCCTTCCTCGGTCGGCTACGGCGACGGCGCTTCAATAATTATTTCCGATTTTCTTACCGACAACAATTACGAGGACGCGATAGATTATCTTGCGGAAAAGAAGAGGGACGTGCTTTGCGTCCAGATTCTTTCCAAAGAGGAGTTAAAGCCTAAGTCCCGTGGCAAATTGCACTTTTTCGACTGTGAAGACACTTCCCGCACCTATCGCAGAAACATCAACAGAGAAATTATCAACGCATATAACAGGGCGTTGGAGTACGCCACGGGCAGAATACGCGATTTCTGCGCTTCACGCGGGGCGGATTATATACTTGTGTCTTCCGAGGAGTCGGTCAACGACCTTTTCTTCGGCAAACTTGCGGATATGGGGGTAATAAAATGAGTTTTATTTATCCCTTAGGGCTTCTGGGACTTATCGCCGTTCCCGTTTTAATAATAATCTACATAATCAAAAACAAATATACCGAACAAGTAATTTCCGCAACCTATTTATGGACTCTCAGCGAAAAGTTCCTTAAACGAAAGAATCCCATAAACAGGCTGACGGGCATAATAAGTCTGATTTTGCAGATTCTTGCGGTGGTATTTATATCGTTCGCCATTGCACAGCCTGTATTTACCGTTCCGGGCGGAGCGTACGACTATTGTTTTATTCTCGACGGTTCGGGCAGTATGAATATGGTTCAGACCGACAGGACCCGCCTCGAAATA
>JBJEUZ010000194.1:0-1721 GCA_051884095.1 Candidatus Coproplasma sp. | reverse complement strand
CAACTTCGTCGCCTACGTTGAGTACTGTTGCGGGAGTTTCGATTCTCTCGTGGCTTATCTGAGATACGTGAACAAGTCCGTCGATACCCTTTTCAACCTCGATGAATGCACCGAAAGGAACTATTCTTACAACCTTACCGTGGATAACTTCGCCGACAACGTACTTGTCTGCCGCCAGATCCCAAGGCTGAGGCTGAAGCTGTTTATAGCCGATAGATACCTTCTTTGTGTCGCGGTCGACTTTAAGAACCTTAAACTCATAAGTCTTGCCGATTTCAAGAACGTCCGTAACCGCCTTAGCTCCGGTCCATGAAAGATCGGAAATGTGAGCAAGACAATCGAAGCCCTTAACTGAAACAAAAGCGCCGAAGGAAGTTACTCTTTCAACTTTGCCTTCAACAACGTCGCCTACGGCGATATTGGCAAAGAACTCTTCTTCCTTAGCAAGTTTTGCAGCTTCCCTTGCGTCCTTTTCTTCCTGAAGAATAACGCGCTGAGAAGCGATGATTTCCTTCTTTCTGTCCTTTTTGATTTCAAGAGCGCGGAGACGAAGCGTCTTGCCTACGTACTTGGTTAGATCTTTAACGAAACCGGGTCTGATTTCCTTTGCAGGAACAAATACAGAATAAGAACCGAGATTAGCAACTAATCCGCCCTTATTGGAACCCGTGCAAACTACCTGAAATTCCTTACCGGACTCTATTTCAGCGCTGAGAGCTTCTTCTTCCGCAAGAATCTTAATCATTTTCTGCGAAAGTTTTAAAGAGGGTTTAAGCTCGACAACCAATAAATCAATAGTTTCGCCAACCTTGCCTGCATAGTCCGACACGTTGTATTCCTCGCAGTCAAGCTCATCTTTGCTCAAAGGAATTTCCTTCTTTGAGAAAGGTAAAAGGATTTGTAATCCGTCTTCCGTAGCTTCGGAAATAGTCGCGGTTACAATCTGACCCTTTTTGAACTTTGATTCGCTGTCAATCTTTGCAACGACGTCCGCCATAGAACTTGTTGCGTTTTCTTGTGTTATTTCTTCCATCTTTAAGAGAACCTCCCGGTTTTGCGCATTCGGGGTTGACGCCCCTGAAACAATACCTACACTTTTAAAATTTTTTATTTCTGTAAAATTTAAATCGGCTGAACCGGAAAGCCTGAACACGTGTTCGCAATGTTTAGCGCAGACGTCGTACAGCTTGTTGGTGTTACTGCTGTTCAAGCCGCCTATAACAATCATTGCTTCGCATTGTTTTGCTAATTGTTCGGCTTCAAGTTGCCGTTCGTTAGTAGTATAACAAATTGTTTTAAAAACGGCAACTGTTTTTTCACACAGTTTTTTAATATTTTTTATTATTTTTTCAAATTTTTCAACTGAATAGGTGGTTTGAGACACTACGCACACCGATTTGTCTTTCAAAACAGAAATGTCGCTGTCCTCAGAGTTTACAACAAGCGCGGAATTTTCGCACCAGCCCTGAAGACCTATCACCTCGGGATGGGTCGATTCGCCTATAATTACGATAAATTTGCCGTTCTTGTAATTTTCAGCTACGATATTTTGCGTACGCCGAACAAAAGAACATGTGCAATCTTTTACGGCGATGCCTCTGTTTTTACAGATTTCGTAGAATGATTCGGGAACGCCGTGAGAACGGAAAATAACCGTGGCTCCGTCAGGCACGTCGTCTAGACAATCCACGGTTTTAATTCCCCTCTCCTTAATGTTCCGA
>JBJEUZ010000193.1:0-1736 GCA_051884095.1 Candidatus Coproplasma sp. | reverse complement strand
GAGAACATGAAGGACGGCTCTTCCTACGTGAAAGCGCGCACCGCCGCGGTGCTCGCGCTGAATACGGACGTGGACGAGGCGACCCTGACGACCCCGAACAATATTCTGGGCGTGGAATACTGCCGCGCGATTCTCTCCTCGGGCGCGAAGATCACGCCCCTTCCGATCGGGCGGGTAGGCAGCGGATACGCCGATACCGGGCTCGCGAAAAATTTCTCCTCCGCAACCGCCCTGCGCGCCGCCCTGCGCGACCCCTCCCGCAAGACGAAAAGGCTGATCAAAAAGAACGTGCCCGAATACGTACTGGAAGATCTTGAAAACGCGCCCGACCTCCCCTTTGAAAAGACGGCGCTTTTCTCCCTCCTGTCTTCTTCGGCGGAGGAGATCGCCCTCTGTCCCGACTGCGGCGAAGGGCTGGAAAACAGACTGAAAGCGATGGCGCGCGCCAACCCCTCTTACGGGGAAGCGCTGCAGAAGGTGGTTTCCAAGCGCTACACCCTCTCGCGCGTAAAGCGGATTCTTGCCCAGAATCTGCTGAAAATCCGCAGAAAAGAGGTAAAAGAGTTCCTCGAATCCCCCCTCTACTGCAAGGTGCTTGCGGTAAAAAAGGAGAGCGCGGAAGAGATCTTTTCCACGCTGAAAGAGGGCGCGTATCCCCTGCTCACCCGCAAGAGCGACGCGCTTGCGCTGAAAAAAACCGCGCTCGACTGTTTTGCCTGCGACGTGCGCGCGAACGACCTTTACGGCGTGCTTTCGGGAGAAAAGACGAACGAATACGAAACACTTTTCCTATAGTCCGAAAAGAAAAAGAGCGGCTCCGCAAAATTGATGTGAACCCCAAAGTTTGGACAAAATTAAATATTAAATTATTTGTGAATGAGTTCTGTACTGTACAGGACTCATTCCTTTTAGTTTTAGAGAAATTCTCTCGTTGTTGTAGTAATAAATGTAGGAATGCAGCTTGTCTATAAAATCTTCAACAGAGTCAAATTTCTCCCCATAAAACATTTCCACCTTTAATCTTCCAAAGAAAGATTCCATTGCTCCGTTATCCATACAGTTGCCCTTTCTCGACATACTCTGAATTATGTTGTGTTCTTTTAGTAAAGTTTGGTATGTATCATGTTGGTACTGCCAGCCTTGATCTGAATGGAGTATTGGTGTTGCATCTTCAGGCAACTTTTCAAACAACCCTTGCAGCATCTCTCTTGTCTGTTCAAGATTAGGACTTAATGATATAGAGTAACTTTGTATTTCGTCGTTATATAAGTCCATTATTGGGGACAAATACACCTTAACGTCAAAAACCTTAAGTTGCGTTACGTCTGTTGCGAGTTTCTCAAACGGTTTGCTTGCCTCAAAATTCCTGTTTAGCAGATTATCTGCAATCTTGCCCACTTCGCCCTTATATGAATGATACTTATCGTTTTTACGCTTTTTACCCTTCAAATTGAGGTTTTTCATTAGTTTTAGTACCGTTTTATGGTTTAAAATTATTCCTCTTTGCCTAAGCAATAGCGTGATTCGCCTGTAACCATATCTATGCTTGTTTTGTTCAAACAGCTCTTTAATTGCTATTTTTGCGTTCGCATACTTATCTGTTTTTGTTTGTTTAAGATAGTAATAGTATGTACTGCGTGGCAGTTTAGATAATTCAAGCAATGCGTTAAGCGGATATGTATGCCTTAGCTCTGAAACAATTATTGCTTTTTGTTTTTCTCTTGCTCTTCCGCACG
>JBJEUZ010000192.1:0-1739 GCA_051884095.1 Candidatus Coproplasma sp. | reverse complement strand
ATTCGTCGTCAAGAGAAGCCATTTCAGGTTCAAAAAAAGCCATATCCTGCGAGAATTTAACGCCAAGCATACCGATTTTACCGTCGTATGAGGTATATTTTGAAACGCGAGCGTCCTCGTCGTGCTTTAAACCTGCATAATATGCAAGTTTTTCATATTTCAAAGAATACTCGTCGCTCTCCTTAAGGCAAGCTAAAAGATCGGCTCTGTTGCCCAACTTTCCCGCATATTTAGAGAGGTTTATGTTTTCGTATAGCCAGGCATACTCCTTTTCCCATTCTTCATCTGAAGCGTAAATATCTTCAGTCTTCCATATATATTTTTCAAGCACGTCTTTTCTTTCCATTACTAACACCTCTTAATTTTTATTTGAATGAATGGGCGCAGGAATAAGCCCGCCCCTGTTTATAAATTTTGCGGAGGATTCACCGTGAACAGGCATTATGGGAGCCCGTCCAAGCAAGCCGCCGAAATTGACCTGTTCGCCTACGCCCTTACCGGGCGCGGGAATGACCCTGACCGCCGTAGTCTTGTTGTTAATCATGCCGATAGCCGCTTCGTCAGCGATAATGGCGCTTATGGTTGTTGCGGGAGTATCTCCTGGAATAGCTATCATATCAAGACCTACGGAACAGACCGCGGTCATAGCTTCGAGTTTATCTAGGCAAAGTGAGCCGCGCTCCGCCGCTTCAATCATACCTATATCCTCGGAAACGGGGATAAACGCTCCCGAAAGTCCTCCGACGCGCGAGCTTGCCATTACGCCGCCCTTCTTTACCGCATCGTTGAGCATTGCAAGACAGGCTGTCGTTCCGTGCGTTCCAACACTTTCAAGCCCCATCTCTTCAAGAATTTGCGCAACTGAATCGCCCCTTGCAGGCGTGGGTGCGAGAGAAAGGTCTACTATGCCGAACTTTGCGCCGAGGCGATTTGCCGCCTCCCTTGCGATGAGCTGACCTGCTCTGGTTATCTTAAACGCCGTACGCTTTATCATCTCGGCAAGGTCGGAAAGGTCGGCGTCGGGGATAGCCTCTATTGCGTGCTGAACTACGCCGGGGCCTGAAACGCCTACGTTTATAACCGTATCGCTTTCGCCTACGCCGTGGAAGGCGCCCGCCATAAAAGGATTATCTTCGACGGCGTTACAGAAAACAACGAGTTTTGCGCATCCGAAGCCGTCTCTATCCGCAGTCGCTGCCGCCGTCTGCTTGATTATTTCGCCCATCAGCTTTACCGCGTCCATATTTATGCCGGACTTGGATGAGCCGATATTTACAGACGAGCAAAGCCTGTCAGTAGTTGCAAGCACCTCAGGTATGCTCTTTATAAACTCACGCTCGTAATCGGCAGTACCCTTATGCACAAGCGCGGAATAGCCGCCTAAAAAGTCGATACCGAGCGCCTTTGCCGCGTCGTCGAGCGCCTTGCCCACAAGATGAGCCTGATTTGCAAAGGGTGCGCATACAAGGCTGACGGGAGTAACCGAAACGCGCTTGTTTACTATAGGAATTCCGTATTCCTTTGATAAGTCTTCGGCAACCTTTACAATATTTTCTGCCTTTTTGCAGACCGTATCATATACGGTTTTTGCAGTCTCCGCAGCGGTTGCGCGGATACAGGGCAACAGCGATATACCCATAGTTACCGTGCGTATATCGAGGTGCTCCCTTTCAATCATATTTATAGTTTCGAGTACGTCGTTATAGTTGAACATAAATCACCTTAAACGCTGTGCATAG
>JBJEUZ010000191.1:0-7412 GCA_051884095.1 Candidatus Coproplasma sp. | reverse complement strand
GTCTTGAAAGCATCAAACCCAAAAAGTAATAATAAGGCGTAACAATTCCTATCGCTAATTGTTCTATGCAAAAAATTCAACGCGCGGAAAAAATTTTCCGCGCGTTTGTCTATTTCCTGCCGTAAAGGTTGCAATGGCTTTTAATATTTGTTATAATAATCGGGTATGAATACGGTCTTTTTCGATATCGAGTGCGCAAGCGTATATAAAACTACGGCAAAAATCTGTGCGTTCGGTTACGTTATCTGCGACGAGGAATTCAATATAATAAAGAAAGAGGATATCCTTGTCAATCCCAAGGGCAAATTTCACCTCACCGACGGCAGGGGCGAGCACGGGCTCGAGCTCCCCTACGACTACGCCGAATTTAAAAAGTATCCGCCCTTCCCCGAAGTTTACAAGCAGATTAAGTCGCTGCTTGAGGATAAAGACAACAGGGTTTACGGTCACTCCACGCTCAACGACGTAAAATATCTCGACCTTGAAACAAACCGCTTTCATCTTCCGCCGTTCAACTTCGCGTTTGCGGACAGTCAGCTGCTGTATATGACCGCCGTGGGCGACTATTCGCGGCAGTTCGGGCTTGAATACATAACCCGCGATTTGAACGTTGAATTCACGCCCCACCGCGCTGCCGACGACGCGTACGCCACTATGAAGATTGTAGAGGCAATGTGCCGCCGCTACGGAGTAACCTTGAGCGAGCTGGAGGATAAGTTTAAAATCCGTTACGGAAAGATAAACAATCACCGCATAACCCGCCCTAACTCCAAGGGCTTTGAGGACTATTGCCGCAGGCGCGAAAAGGAAAAGCGCGAACGCGGTCAAAGGAGAACGCAGTTCTATATCTTTCTTAGCCGCAGAAAGTTCAAAAAGGGCGGCAAATTGAACGGAAAATCCTTCAATTTTTCGCGCAGTCTTGAAGATAAGACCGAAATTTCAATGGACTTGGTCGCCGCAATTTACGAAAACGGCGGCAGATATACGCAAAAACTTGCCGACTGCGACGTGTACGTGTGCGAGGACGGCGACGACACCGTGCGCACCCGCAACGCCAGGCAGACCGAGGGCTTGCCCATAATCAACACGGAGGGTTTGAAAGCTATTTTAAATGATTAATCTGCCCGAACAATTTATCGTCCGTATGCGCGCCCTGCTGGGAAGCGAGGCGGACGAATTTTTTGCAAGCTATAATTCAGCCGCACAGAAGGGGATAAGGGTAAACACGTTAAAGATATCCCCTGAAGAGTTCGCACGTATTTCACCATTTGCCATAGCTCCCGTCCCGTGGGAGCCGAACGGCTTTTACGTTGACGACGAAAAGCCGGGCAAGACGGTTTTGCACGCCGCGGGGCTGTATTACGTTCAGGAACCCAGCGCAATGTGTGCCGCGCCGCTCCTGCACGCGCAGGCGGGCGAAAGAGTGCTGGACTTGTGTGCCGCTCCCGGCGGAAAGGGCACTCAGCTTGCCCAGGCAATGAAGGGAGAAGGTATAATAGTCTTAAACGAAATCAACTTTTCCCGCGCCAAAATTCTTTCGCAGAACGTGGAGAGATTGGGTATAAAGAACGCGGTGGTAACCTGCGCCCCGCCCGAACGCATAGCCGAAAGACTTTCTGGCTGGTTCGACAAAGTGCTTGTGGACGCGCCCTGCTCGGGCGAGGGAATGTTCAAAAAGGAAAAAAATGCAATTCCCGAATGGAGCGTGGACAACGTTATGCGCTGTGCAGACAGGCAATCGAACGTCTTAAGGTGCGCGGCTAAGGCTTTAAGGGTCGGCGGAAAAATGGTCTATTCCACCTGTACTTTCTCTTTCGAGGAGGACGAAGGACAGATAGAAAATTTCCTTAAAGAAAACAATAATTTCACGCTCATATCGCAGGAAAAGCTCTATCCTCACAGGGTGCGCGGAGAGGGACACTATGCCGCGCTGATGACAAAAGACGGCGGCGAGGAGCGCGATACTGTCAGCCTTGCGCAGCCTAAGACCGACAAAAAAGCGCTTGCGCTGTACCGCGCGTTCGAACAGGAAAACCTGATTGTAAGATTTGAAAATATTCAGTCTGTGGGCAGCAACCTTTATTCCCTTCCCGAAGGTATGCCCGAAACAGGTCTGCAAACTCTGCGTGCGGGCGTCCATCTGGGCGAGATTAAGGGCGACAGGTTCGAACCGTCCCATTCGCTTGCGGCGTGCCTTAAAAAAGACCAGGCGTACGCGGTGGAGGTGGACGAAACCACCGCGCTAAAGTATCTTGCGGGCAACACGTTTGAATGTAGCGAAAATTATAAGGGCTGGCGAATTGTAACATACCTCGGCTATCCGCTCGGCTGGTGCAAGTGCGTAAACGGCGTCGCCAAAAATCACTTGCCCAAAGGCATAAGAATTTAGCAGTTGCGCCGATATAGTAATAGCCGATATAGTAATAACTATTAAGCGCGCGATGCGTCTATAAAATGAATGTAAACTATTTTACGCCCCTGCGGCAAATTCTTGCCGCAGGCGCGTAAATTTTGTTACAAAAATATTCGTAGAAAATAGTTGCGGCGTTGCGATTTATCGCAACGCCGCTAACGTCTGTTTTAAATTAAGACTGATTATTCTCCGTCGGTTTTATCCGTATTTTCGCCGTTGACCTGCGTATCTTCAGTCTTTTCGGTCTCTGCGTTTTCGGGCTGTGCAGGTGCTTCGCCGTTTTCAGCCTGCGCAGTAGTCTGGTCATTTTCGGGCTGTACGGGCGCTTCGCCGTTTGCCTTGACGTACTTCCTTACGTAGCGCTTATTCTTCGCGTAGTTATACGAATTCTTGCCTGAGGTCGACTTCTTCTTTCTCTTCTTTAAGAAATCTTTAACAATAATTGCAATTATTGCCAACAGAATTGCCGCTACAAGCGCGATGGAGGAAGCCAACAGCCATACGTTGACGTCGCTGGTGGTCGTGTCCTCGGTTTCTTCCTCTTCGACGTCGGAAGCGCTTCCGATAGCGATGTCGCGGTCGGTTGCCGAATAGTCGATAAACATATTCATAACGGGCGAATTCTTAACGTCTCCGTTGTCGTTGAGCAGGTCCTCAATTTTAAGGAACGCAAGTTGTTCTTCGTAGTCGGAATAGTTGTAATCGTAACCCGTTTCGTCGTCCTCGGCGATATCACCGTTGAAGGGAACGTAGTTGCTCGAATCGTACAGCGTGAAGGTGTAGTACTTAGCCGAGTAGTTGAACGTGTTCAGCTTATCGGTAAGACCTTCAAAGTAAGCTATGTTTTCGTTGTTGGAATCGAACTGAACGTTTGATTCGATAAGATTTGCCTTATATGCGGTAATAATTTCGTCGGTGTAATGCGAGATAAGGTCGTTGAACGTGCTTTCGTCAAGGCTCAGACTGCTGTAATCGAACATTACGTAGCTGTTTTCGACAACTCCCTGTTCTTCGCCGTTACTGTTTACGCTGAACGACTGCTTTTCGTCTCTCGAACCGCTCCAGAGCTCAAGGCGGTAGTTCTTGCTGAGGTTGCCCGTCTTTACCAGGAAGTTTACGGTTATCCACTTGTCTGCAAGTTCGGGATTTGCGATTGTGTCAATCGTGAAGCAGTAGGGAAGCTGTTCTTGCTCAACGTTTTCATATCTTAACTGAGCAACCGACGTGTCGAATGCGTTGACCTGCTTGGTCGTGTCGGCAACGCCGTCCACCATATAATAATACGCTTTGTTTTCGGTCAGATACTTATAAACCTTAGTGCCGTCGCCCGTTACAAGGTAGTGGGGTGCGTAAGCGCTCTTTTGTGCGTCGCAGTAATAGGTTTCGCCGCTTTCAAGTCTGTCAAACTGAACCTTGTTGCCTTCAGCGTCGTAGTAGTCCGCTCTCTCGTCCTGATAGTACTTGGACAGGTTGTAAAGGTTAGCGTACAGCTTGCCCTCGGCGTCCTCGTGCAGACCGTCGCCTCTTAAGGTGTACGCAATGTTAGCTTTTTGCTCGGCTTCGGTTGCGTCCTCTGCGGGTTCGCCCTTAAGAACGTTGCCTTCGTCGTCATACCAGAAGGTATATTCGGGGAAGTCGAAAGTCAAAGTATTCTTGTCATCGGTGCTTACAAGGTATACCTTTGCGATGGCGCCGGCTGAAACCTTAACCTTAACGCTGGTTGCGGTGTAGCCGTCTGCGGAATAGGTGGAATCTTTGCCGATATAGCCGTAGTTGAATATACCGGACTCGTCGCCTATCTGTCTTACCGTGTTGACGATAAGCAGAGGCTGGGTGCTGCTGTCGCCGACAAAATCTTTCCAGGTCTTGTCCTCGAACAGAGCTTTAAGCGAACTGCTGATTGTAGTGCTGTTCTTATAGTTTTCAAAATACTCTTTATTGATAAGTCCCGCGTTGGGGTTGTCGTTGAGCTGGTCGTAATCGGTTATTTCGGAAACGGTATTCTTTATCGAAGCGCTGCCGCCGTTTACGCCGTTGTAGTTAGCGGGGCGGGTTACGTCGTTTTCGATGCTGTCGCTGTTGCCGAAGGTGTCGTCGAAGTAGTTGCCCGTCGCCGCATTTTCCTCGGTCAGGGTAAGAGAAGCCGAGCGCGAGCCCGATTGAGCGTATCCGAACGCGTCCTTGTCAACGTCGATCATACTGAAGTTGGTCAGTGCCGCCCATCCGCCGTAATAGGAGGAAGCGGTGGTGTCCTTGATGGTTTCGGGACCGAAGCGCAGCGAAATCTCGAAGGTTCTAGAGTTGGTTTCGTCCTCGTTGGCAACTAATACGAAACACTGCGCCCAACCGCTGTAAACGTCCTTAACGTCGTTTATCGTAACCGTATCGAGCGTAGTCGAATCCACGCTGAACGAAGAGTAATTGTCGTTGTTGTCCTTTTCGCGGAGGGTAACCGTTGCGGCGGGGTTGCCGTTCATATCCGAAGTCTTAATCCAGAACGAAATAATCTTGTACGAGTTGGGAGCTAATTCAAAGGATGAATCGGCAATAACCGCTTCGTATGCCGCGCCCTGAGCGCTTAGAATGAGCAGAGCCTGCGTTTCGCCGTCTCCGACGCCGGGCAGCGAAGCCGCGCTCTTCAACGCGTCGTCGATAATCGTCTGATATCTTCCGCCGATTGAACTCGACCAATCCGCAGCCGAAGTAACGGTAAGGTTGGCAAGCACGTCGGAAGATACGTCCATACCGTTTTGTAATTCTCTGGGAAGGTATGCGTTTGCCGCGCCGTTATCAAGCAGATTTGCGTTAATGGGGGTGGAAGTTCCCTTGCCGCTTACGTACTTGTCGCCGTCGACGTAGAGTCCCATGGAAACCGTATCGGCAAATACAATCGATTTCTTGTCCTCGTTCGAGGTAAGGTCGATAAGGTATTGATTATATCCGCTGTAGTGCGGAACAATCGTGCCAGCCGTGTTTTCGGTTTTATTGAAAATTTCCTTGTCAACGCGGAAAATCTTGTCGTTTCCGCCGTCTAAGAGCGTGCAGGTGGTGTCTTTTACCTGTTCGTTGAACGCGTCCTCGCCGCCTTCAACGTCCGCAAGCATCTCTTCATAGTTGAGATACTTGGTGAACGAAAGGTCGTCAAAGAATGCGTAGCCTTCAACCGTGTAGTCGCTCTCCTCGCCAAGGCCCACGGTGATGGAAACGGTGGTTTCCGCATAGTCGCAGGCGCGAACGTAAACCGTGTATTCCACCCAACCGTTGTTCTCGCCGTCAGGGTTGAGCTTTTCGGTGTTGATATTTTTAATTTTAAAGCTGTCTACGCTGTTTCCGCCGACCGTCTGGTCAACGGTGATGTAAGCGCCGCGCTGGTCCTCTATGGGAGTGCGCGTGCCGTCGTTGCTGCCGAAATACAGGTCGCAGGTCTTTACCCATACCGAAATCTTAGCCGCGGTGTTTGCTTCAAGCGTAAGAGACTGCGAGGAGGAATAGTACTTCTCGGCGCCGTAGTTGTCGTCGTCAACGTAGTTATGAATCATAAGGACGTTGCTTTCAACCGGCTTTGTAAGCGCTTCGTCAAGGAAAAGGTTTCCGTCCTCGTCCTCGTAAGTCGCCACCTTGGCGCCCTGATTATCCAAAAGGTTTCCGTCCTCGTCCCAGCTGTAATTGCGGGTGAAGGGGTTGGCGATGTATTCGGCGTCCTCAGTAATTATATAGTCGGTCTTGCTTCCGTCGCCGTCTGCGTCCTCAGTGTCCTTTTTAATGGCGTCGTGAGTGTTCTTAAAGGGTAAGTCGTCGGGCATTAGTCCGTTGTAGTCAACCTTGTCCTCGTCGTCGTCCTCAAGTTCGTCGTTGTCCCAAAGTTTTTGAGGAAGGGAAGTATCGGTAATCTCCGCCCATTTTTTATGGCTTGTACCGATAACGCCCGACATAGAATCGGAAGACGACCCGCTCGTCCAGTTGTCGGGCGAGCTGATAAGGTATACTCCGTCGTTATCGTTAAAGAATTCGAAATTTCCGTTCTTTAAAAGCTGAGTATCAATCTTTGTGTTTGTCTTTTCTTCGTCCGTGTCCGAAGGTTGCGCGGCGCACGCAGCAAACATCATACATGAAGTCGCGATTGTTGCAAGCGAATAAGCCGCAGCTTTGAATTTAGCTCTTTTAGCTCTGTAGTTTTTGCTCATAAACAGTTCCTTAAAATGTGTTGACCAGACGTTACGGGCGCTTTTCGTCCGCGCTTCAGCACAAAACGATTTAACCCTTTCACGTACTTTACTATTTTAATATATAACCGATTTTTAAGCAACTATTTACGGGTGAAAATGCGCTAAAAAATTTAATTAATTATTCTCTTTTGCTCAAACTGTGATGGGAGACGCTTTAACTTATGGAATTAAAAAGTTTAATTAAACGAATTTATGGCGGCATATTTATCGGAGCGGCGAACGGGCTATTCGGCGGAGGGGGAGGAATGATAGCCGTTCCCGTGCTTGAACGGTCGCTGGGCTATCCGCAAAAACAGGCTCACGCAACGGCGATATTCATAATCGCGCCCGTCTGCGCGGTCAGCGCCGTTACGTATATAATAGGCGGATATGCGCGGCTGAACGTAATAATTCCCGCCGCCATAGGCAACGTAATAGGGGGAGTGTTGGGCGCAAAGCTCCTTGGAAAAATGCCTCAGATATGGGTCGGTCTTACCTTCATTGCAATAATGCTTACGGCGGGCATAAGGCTGGTCATAGGCTGAATGTTGTTTATAATCTATCTCTGTGTCGGCTTCTTTGCCGGACTGTTGGGCGGAATGGGCATGGGCGGCGGCACGATTTTAATACCCGCGCTTACCATAATCACGGGCGTAAATCAGCACGTCGCACAGGCAACCAATTTAATTGCGTTTTTGCCCATGGCGGCGTTTTCCACCGGAGTGCACAAAAGACAGGGACTGTTGAATACCGAGGGCTCGGCAGGTATAATAATACCTGCCGTAATCACATCG
>JBJEUZ010000190.1:0-1758 GCA_051884095.1 Candidatus Coproplasma sp. | reverse complement strand
ACTTCTTGAGATTTTCAAGACCCTTTGCGGTATTTTCCATTCTCTTTTTGCCCTCAAAGCTGAATGGCTCGGTAACGACCGCAACCGTCAGAATTTTCATATCTCTGGCAATTTTAGCGATAACAGGCGCCGCACCTGTTCCCGTACCGCCGCCCATGCCTGCGGTTATGAACAGAAGGTCGGTTCCCTCTATAGCCTTTGTGAGCGCGTCCTTGCTCTCCTCGGCAGCCGCCCTGCCCACGTCGGGGTCTGCGCCTGCGCCAAGTCCTTTAGTTAGTTGACTGCCTATCTGAATCTTGTTTTCGCAGGGAGAAAGCGCAAGAATCTGACTGTCGGTATTTACGACGATATATTCCGCGCAGGTAATGTTGGCTTCAAGCATGCGGTTGACCGCATTATTGCCCGCGCCGCCTACGCCGATAACTTTGATTTTGGCTTTGCCGGAAATATTATTTGTTGCAGTATCGTTAAACATACGTTAACCTCCGTAAAATTAAATGGCTCAATCGCCAAGCGCTGCGTCAAGCAGACTGAGCAGCGAAGAATATTTTGGTTTATCGAAGCATGGAACTTTCGGCGCAATAATTTCAACCAAAGCAACCAATCGCGAAGAGAGATGCTCCGCTGTACCTCTTATCGTCTTTACGCCCTCGCCCGTAAGAAGAATGGGCTTTCCGCTTAAATCTTTACCCGTAAAGGACTGCCTGCACTCCTCTATTATCTCGCATATGCCGTCCAGACCTTCGCGTATGACGTCGCGCAGGGTTACGGTAGAAAAGCTATACATTTTTCCGCCGTACTTAATTTCCTGAACCGAGGTAAGCCTTTCTTTAGCGTTAAGATTGACCTTGGAAAGAAACTGCGTTGCAACATCGAAAGGAATATCAAGTTCGTCCATCAGCAGGGCGGCTATATGACCTGTTCCGACCGAAAAAGATTCGCTGAACAGCACGCCGTTACCGCAGACAACGCTGTAAGTTGAAGATATATACCCTAAATCGAACAGCACGGCATAATTATCACGCTGTTCAGGTTGGATAAGATAGTTGGCTTCGGCAAGCCCCGTCGGAATAAAATCTATATCCGTAACGTTGTTGAAACAGGAAAACGCTTCGGCAACGATTCCGGCAAAAGAATCTTTACAAAGATAAAAGCACAGCTTGCCGCGAAGGCTGTCGGTAACAAAGCCTTTGGGGTCAATCAACCTGCGCTTGTCCGCAAGAATATAATATAACGGACTGCACTTGATTACCGAATAACCGCTTTCGCAATCGGGCACGGACGCCTCTTTAAGTTGCGAAAGATGAGCCGAATTAATCTTTTTCGGCGAAGAAAAGCCTACGGTCTTGTCGGTATTTACCAGCTTTAAAAACTCGCCCGGCACGCCGACGTAAAAAGTATTTATTCTGTCTCTTACGGCCGAAAGAGCGTTTTGAACCGCCTGCTTTATAGCCTGGTTAAAACTTTTGACGTCAAGAATTTTCCCATCGGCATAACCTTCGTAATCGCAGGAATATTTACTTTTTATGATAAACGTTCCGTTAACTCCTCTTTCGCCGATACACGCGCAAATTTCGGAAGAACGTATATCCAGCACCGCAACGCTTTTGTTCCGCAATTCTTCACCCATACAATGCGACGAAACGATTTTCGTCCGCGCCGCATAAAAATACAGCTATGTAAATATTATATAATAGTGTAGATATCTTTGTCAACTAAAACGCAAAAAAAAGCTCCCCGCTTTGGCTTGTTTCGGGG
>JBJEUZ010000189.1:0-1781 GCA_051884095.1 Candidatus Coproplasma sp. | reverse complement strand
GATTATGCGGCTTATGGGCAAGAGCCAGATTGGCGAAATGCAGCCTTTTGAATTTGTTATAACCCTGCTCATTGCCGAGCTTGCCTGCATACCCATGGCGGACAGCTCTATTGCGCTGCTGTACGGAATAGTTTCGATTGTGACCATCTTTATACTGCACCAGATAGTATGGCTGTTCGACCTGTGGTTTAAACCGATGAAGACCATAATCTGCGGCAAACCGTGCATAGTCATCACGCGCGAAGGTATAGACGGGTATCAGCTGAGGAAGAACAACCTTGACGTTTCCGACCTGATTGAAAGTATGCGTTCGGCAGGATATTTTAATCTGGACGACGTATACTACGGGCTGTACGAGGCTAACGGTTCGTTTTCGGCGCTGGCTAAGGAGGAGAAAACCGAAACCCTGCCCGTAACTTTGATTGACAACGGCAAAGCCGACCAGACCAATTTAAAGATTGCGGGAATAGATAGGGACGAGCTTAAAGAATTTTTGCGCGAAAGGCATGTTAAACTTAAGCAGGTCCTCGTTATGACCGTGGACGGAAACGGCAGAGTTTACTTTCAGCGCAAGGGGAAGCCGTACGAAATTACGAGCATTAAGGTAACCAATAAATGGTAAAATCAATAATTTACACGCTGACGGCTATAGCTCTATGCGTAGGTTTTTTTATATTTACCGAAGAATACGTGAACGGTCAGTTTGAAGATTTTTACGAAGCGGTGGAAACGCTGTACGAAAAGGTTGAAACCAAGAACGCCAACCGCGAGGACGCTTACGCCGTGCGCGAGATGTGGGCGGACAAAAAGAGCAGGCTGCATATCTTTATTCCGCACAACGATATTTCTTACGTAGATTACTGGCTGAACGAGGCGTGCGGATTTATTTATACCGAGCACTACGACCTGGCGCTGAGCAACCTTGAAGTACTTAAAGAGATTGCAAAGACCCTGCCTTCGGCATATTCCATTAAACTTGAAAACGTGTTCTGAATAATTACGGAAATTTTAGACGCCGCCCCGAACCTTAAGATTCGGGGCGGCGCAAAAAAACTATAATTATTCGTATTCGTCAAAATTCCGTCGGTCGTCGCACGGGGGAAAGAAAGGCGGACAAATATTATCGTTGCCGCAAGGCGGCGGGCAGGGGCGGCAGTCGTTCGGTTTGCTGCGTTTGTCCTGCGGCGGGCAGTCGTTGGGCTGCTTCTTTTTATCTCCGTCCGTCTTTATGAGTATCACGTCCTCCCCTATCTTTACCACGGCCGAAACGGGCACGAAAACTTCCTGACGGGTAAACCTGAACCCTTTGCAGCCCGTAACCGTAAAGCCCTTTATCTTGTTCTCTTTCCACAGGATAGTCATATCGCATATTCTGCCCAGATTTTTGCCGTCGGTTACAGAAATTACGTCCAGCTTTTTAAGGTCGTTAAACGACACTTCCATACTTCGCTCCTCAATCCGCCCTCAAGCGCGGCTGCCGCAACGCGACCCGAAAAAAAATTAATACGTATATAAATATATGCGGGCGGCAACCGTTTGTTGCCGCCCGCATAGCCGATTTGGCTAAGTTTTTAAACAAATTATTTAGTTACAAAAATTTCGGCAAACGCCCTTAAAGGGTTGTTTTCGTACAGCCAATCGAGCTTGAACAAACTGCCGTTCAACGCGTCTGTAACCTCGGTCACGGTGTTGCCGCCTATCCAATAAATAATCTGGAAAGCGATGAACCCGAGCATAACCACTACGACAAGCATAAACGCTACGCCAAGAAATCTGTTAAT
>JBJEUZ010000188.1:0-7550 GCA_051884095.1 Candidatus Coproplasma sp. | reverse complement strand
ATATTATATGTCTGTTTACGGCGTGAGCGGGGGCAATTCATCTAGCGGAAGTGCGGATAGTACAAAATTGGTATCTTCGATAGACTTCATTTACGGTGACGTTACAATTACGCAGGAAGCGATAGGTACAGAGGGGAACGAAGGATATATTTCCGCTTTCAGTTTTGTTGTTAATGACGCTTTATATACCGAAACCGGCGTCAGGGTCTATTTTAGTGAACTTAGTGCCGCGTTATATATCGGCTTTATACGTAAAAGCGAAACTAATTATCCGCTATATTCAGAATATTATGGTACCGATACAATATCTGTAAGCGTTACGGGGAAAGCAAATGTTTCTTCAAACGAAAATATTTCTGTAAGCGTTTCAAGTAGCGGTGCAAGCGTCTCCGGATTCACTTGGTCTGCAACAACCAGCTAATCTTAATTAATTCAAAACACGCGCGGACGGCTTTTAATTGCCGTCCGCGCGTTTTCTCTTTTTGCAAAATTTTACAGCCGCGAAAAGTTTTCGCGGCTGTTTCAACGTTTTATAAATTTAATTTAAATGCAGTAATCGCCGCCGCAGGTCTGCCTGTCCAGAATGTCCTGCACGGTTATGCTGTCAAGGTATCCGTTAATAACCTTGTCCAGCCCCTGCCAGACAAAAATGGTTGCGCACTCGGCGGAGCGTTCGCAAACTCCCCCCGCAGCGCAGGCGGTGGGGGATAAATTGCCCTCGGTCTGCCGCAAAATTTCGCCCACGGTCAGTTTATCTGGCGATTTTTTTAATTTATACCCGCCCGAAAAGCCTCGGTTTGCAAGCAGAATATCGCCCTTGTTCAGCGCGGCTACAATCTGTTCAAGATATTTTTTGGAAATTCCCTGCCGCTCGGCAACGTCCTTTAAGGTTACGTAATTTTCGCCCGTATGCTCTGCAAGGTCGACAATCATTCTCAAGGCATAGCGCCCTTTTGTAGATACTACCATTTCATCCCTCTTTTCAATTTACATAATTATACTACTAATCAACTAGGTTTTCAAGTATTTTTTAAAAATTTTTTCGCTTGTCTTGGGCGCGCAAAGTAACGGTAATGAGCTCTCTTGCATATTCTGTTATATCGGCAAAATTTATGTTTAAGGGGAATAGCGATGGGTGAATATTTCGGAACTGACGGCTTCCGCGGCGTTGCCGGCGAAAGCATAACTGCGGAGCACGCCTTTAAGGTGGGCAGATTTCTCGGCTGGTATTTTGGCGCGGCAAAGGGCAAACAGTGCAGGGCGGTAATCGGAAAAGACACCCGCCTTTCGTCGTACACCCTAGAATATGCCCTTGCTGCAGGCATAACTGCGTCGGGCGGGGACGCGTACATAATGCACGTTACAACCACTCCGTCAGTATCCTTTGCAACCCGCTGCGACGGGTTCGACTGCGGAATAATGATTTCCGCAAGCCATAATCCATACTTCGACAACGGCATAAAACTTATGAACTGCCGCGGCGAAAAGATGGAGGACGGCGTCTTAAGTCTGATAGAAAATTATATCGACGGCAAGCTGTTTATAGGCGGTACGCCCATAAATATCCCCTTTGCAAAGGGCGACAGGATAGGGCGGACGGTGGACTACGTTGCGGGAAGAAACCGCTACGTGGGACACCTTATTTCGCTTTCGGTATGCTCCTTCAAGGGCATTAAGGTCGGGTTGGACTGCGCCAACGGAAGCTCTTATAAAATTGCAAAGAACGTGTTCGACGCTTTGGGCGCAACTACCTTGTTAATAGGCGCGGAACCCGACGGACTTAACGTAAACGACGGCTTGGGCGCGACCCATACCGAGCGACTGCGCGCTTTTGCGGTTGAAAACGCGCTGGATATAGGCTTTGCCTTCGACGGCGACGCAGACCGCTGCATATGCGTTGACGAAAGGGGGAAAATTATCGACGGCGACGGCATATTATACGTGCTTTCAAGGTTTTTAAAGCAAAGGGGAGAACTGCTGGGCGACAGGATAGTCGCCACCGTAATGAGCAATTCGGGGCTGGATTGCAGTCTTGCGCGCGAGGGAATTTCGGTTGAGCGTTGCCGCGTTGGTGACAGGTACGTGTATGAAAATATGACCGAAAGCGGCGCGGTATTGGGCGGCGAACAGTCTGGGCATATAATTTTGGGCAAGGTTGAAAGCACGGGCGACGGCTTGGTTACGGCGCTGTTTATTATGGAGGCGCTGCTTGAAAATAAGTGCAGGGCGTCCGATTTGACGCGCGGGCTGGAACTTTACCCGCAAAAGACCGTCAGTATCGCCGTCCGAGACAAAAACGCCGCCATTCGCGCGGACTGCGTAAAGAGCGAGGCGGCAGAGATAAGGGCAGAGCTGGACGGCGCGGGGCGCATTCTGATACGCCCTTCGGGCACCGAACCCGTAATCAGGGTGACGGTCGAATGCGCAAGCGAGCAGGCATGCGAAGAGTACTGTTCGCGAATAGCGCGTGCGGTCAACCGCGCGGAAGGGGGAACGGGTAAATGTGCGGAATAGTGGGATACGTAGGGCAAGCAAACGCTTCGAACGAGGTTTACCAAGGACTATTAAGGCTTGAATACCGCGGCTACGACTCCGCGGGCGTTTCGGTAAAGGACAACGGAGAGTTTTTAACCGTAAAAAGAGCGGGTCGCGTAGAGCGTTTATCGGGGGATATATCGGGGTTAATGGGGAAAATCGCCATAGGGCACACGCGCTGGGCGACCCACGGCGAGGCCAACGATATCAACGCGCACCCGCACGTTTACGGCGACTTTTCCGTCGCGCATAACGGCATAATCGAAAACTATGCGGAGCTCAAAGAAGAGCTGATCGGCCGCGGAGACGAGTTTGTTTCGCAGACCGACAGCGAGGTGGTGCCGCACCTTCTCAACTATTATTACTGCGGCGAATGCCGCGGAAATCTTCTTTCGGCAATAAGGCGCACTGCGGCGCGGCTTAAGGGCTCGTACGCACTTGCAATTCTTTGCAGGGATTTCGACGGCGTGATTGCGGTCAAATACAAGAGTTCGGCGATAGTCGGCTACGGAAAGGACTGCAACTATATAGCCAGCGATATTCCCGCGCTTGTCGGCAAGGCGGAAAGGATATCCGTTCTGGAGGACGGCGATATAGCGTTCGTCGCGGCGGACAACGTGGAAACTTACAGTGGAACAAGGCGGGTTGAACGTCCCTCAATTACTGTTTCGGAGGGCTATTCCAACGCGGATTTAAACGGTTACCCCCACTATATGCTTAAGGAAATAGGCGAAAACCCGCTTACGCTAGCGCAAACCGTGCAAGGTTTTTCCTGTAAGGTCAACCGCGGTGCGCTTAACGCATTTCTGCGCGAGGCGGATAAGATAATTTTTGTCGGCTGCGGTACGGCGTACAACAGCGCGCTTATCGGCAAACGGCTGCTTTCTAAGGCATATTCCTGTCCGTGCACGGCGGAAATAGCCAGCGAGCTGAGGTACGACCCGCCGACCGTTACCCCCAAGACGCTGGTTATTGCCGTAAGCCAGAGCGGCGAAACGGCGGATACGGTGGAGGCGGCGGAACTTCTAAAACGGCGGGGAGCAAGGGTGGTTGCGATTACCAATGCGGAATTTTCCGCAATTACTCACGTTGCTGAGCTTGTAGTGCCCGTCCGCGCCGGACAGGAAATCTGCGTGGCGGCAACCAAGAGCTACATAGGTCAGCTCTCCTGTTTTTATATGATGAGCGAAAGGGGCGGGCAGGGAATGGAAAACTCGCTTTTTTCAACGTCGGATAAGATTAAAAAGGTCATATCAGACGGGGAATATGCCGCAACCGTCGCAAAACTTTGCGCTCAAAGCTCGGCGGTGTTCTTTCTGGGAAGGGGAATAGATTACGACGTCGCGGTTGAAGGCAGCCTTAAGCTCAAGGAGGTCTCATACGTGTTCAGCGACGGATATCCTGCGGGCGAACTCAAACACGGCACGCTTGCGCTTGTTGATAAAAGCGTGCTCGCCGTGGTTTTAATCTGCGACGAGCGCCTTGCCGAAAAGTGCGAAAACGCGGTTGAACAGGTGCTTTCGCGCGGAGGAAAAGCCGTGGTAATTACCACGCTTGCCGAGGTAAAGGAATCGTTGAAAAACAGGGCGACGGTGTGGCTGTTGCCCTACGTTCCGACGCAGTTTTCACCATTCCTTACGGCAACCGCGCTTCAGCTAATCGCCTACCGTACGGCGGTTCTGCGCGGCAACGACCCCGATAAGCCCAGAAACCTTGCAAAGAGCGTCACCGTGGAATGACTAGCAGCGGCAAAATAAAAGCGCCCCGACAAGCGTCGGGGCGCAAACCTGTTTACAACGCGATAAGCGATAAAATAAAAGCGCCCCGACGCTTGTCGGGGCGCAAATTGTTGTTTTTATCTATCGGACTGCGGGCTCAAGATATTTTTCTCTCATAACTGCAATATCTTCGTCTGTTACGTCCAGCTTGCGTTTACAGTATTCCGTAATGCTTCC
This sequence comes from Candidatus Coproplasma sp., assembly GCA_051884095.1. GTDB lineage: Bacteria > Bacillota > Clostridia > Christensenellales > Borkfalkiaceae > Coproplasma. The sequence goes on along the minus strand of JBJEUZ010000188.1, from coordinate 3,060 downwards.
GAATTGTTCCTTCAGATATTTCATGGTTTCGATTATGTATGAGGGCTTTGCCGCCATCATACCGAAAAGTATCTTTTTAAAGCGCAGCACGAGCGGCGCGATAACCAGACCGAATCTGTTCCAGAAAAATTTGGCGCGCTGGAAGCGGTGGGATGCAACGAAATCTTCAACTATAATCTTTTCGTCCACGCCCAAAAGCGCCTCGACTAGCATAGCCACAAGTCCCGCCCTATCCTTGCCGCCGCTGCAATGCCACAAAATACAGCCATCGTTTTCAATGATTAGCCGCATGCACTTCTTTAAAAGCGCAACCGGTTCGTCGCCTAACAGTATCGCCTTGTACATGGCAATCATATAGTTATCCGCATTGCCGAACTCTTTCTTTATCCGTCGCGATTCGATAGCCATCGTGCGCGTCATACTCTTTTCGCGCGTTATGCCGGGCGTTACCGTGCACAGAACGGGCAGATGAATATACTCTACCCCCTCTATAACGGTATCGGGGCACTCCTCGATTTCGGTATAGATACGCAAATCTATTACCGTCTTAAGCCCCAAAGCCTTTAGCTTTTCCACCGTTTCGTCGGGCAATTTATAAAGTTTTCCGCTTCTTATCAGCCTTCCGCGCGCAATCTTTCGTCCGTCTGCGGCGGGCATTCCGCCAAGGTCGCGCGTGTTAAAGAGTTTTTTAAGCGGCAGTCGTTTTATATGCATAATATTATTATAACACAAATGAATTATTTAGTCAATAGCGGCGGAAAAACTTTATGCGGCGTTTTGCGCGTGCCGACGCTGTTAATATTTTACTCTCAAGTCAAAAAAAATTGCGCGATAATTAAATTTTAAACTTTTACAAAAAAATTCGTGCTTAAAATGTTTAAGTCGCTTATTTGCGCGTTATATTAAAATTGTAAGAAAATTTCAGGACGGAAAAATGGCAAAGAAAAAAGACGAATTGAAACACAGCGACGAAGAGGAGCTTGACGGGGAGCTTCCCCGGGCTCAGGAAGATGCGGAAGTTCCTGTAACCGAGGACGAACTGCCCTCTGAAGAAAAGGCAGAGGAACAGGAAAAAGAGCCTTCCGAGCTGGAAAAAGCTCTCGCCGCGGCGGAAGATTACAAGCGCAAATGGTATTCGGTTTCTGCGGAATACGACAATTACCGCAAGCGCAATCAGACGGCTACCGCTCAGGCGTATGCCGACGGCAAGGCTGAAGCTATTTTAAAACTTCTGCCCGTAGCCGACACCTTCGGTTACGCATACGACGGCGCAAGCGACGAAAAGACCAGGGCGGGAATAGACAAGATAATCAAGAATTTCAATACTATTCTTTCGTCTCTCGGCGTGGAAGAGGTGGAAATATCCGTCGGCTCTCAGTTTGACGAGAGCGTGGCGGAGGCGATAATGAATACCCCCTGCGAAGAGGGTGAACAGCCCAACACCGTAAAACAGATTTTAAAAAAGGCATATAAACAGGGCGACCGTGTGATAAGGTTTGCACAGGTAATCGTTACGGTTTAAGCCCGAAAACAATATATTTTAAGGAAAATATCAAGGAGATAAATATTATGGGAAAAGTAATTGGCATTGACTTAGGTACAACCAACTCGTGCGTAGCCGTTATGGAAGGCGGCGAACCCGTAGTTATAGCGAACAGCGAAGGCAACAGAACGACCCCCTCGGTCGTATCCTTCAAGGCGGACGGAAGCAGAATAGTAGGACAGGCGGCAAAAAGACTTGCTGTCGCTCAGCCCGATAAGACCGTCATTTCAATCAAGAGACATATGGGCGAGAGCTACAAGGTAAATATCGAAAAGGGATATTCGCCTCAGGAAATCTCGGCTATGATACTTTCAAAGCTCAAGACGGACGCAGAAAGCTACCTCGGCACAAAGGTAACCGACGCGGTCATCACCTGCCCCGCATACTTCAACGACTCCCAGCGTCAGGCAACCAAGGACGCGGGCAAAATCGCCGGACTTAACGTTCTCAGAATCATAAACGAACCCACCGCGGCGGCGCTTGCATACGGTCTTGATAAGCAGGAAGGAAGCCAGAAGGTAATGATTTACGACCTCGGCGGCGGTACTTTCGACGTCTCCATTCTCGAAATCGGCGACGGCGTGTTCGAAGTGCTTGCAACCAACGGCGACACTCACCTCGGCGGCGACGACTTCGACAACAAGATTATAGATTATCTGGTAGATACCTTCAAAAAGGAAACCGGCGTAGACCTTTCCAAGGACAGAGCGGCTATGCAGAGATTGAAGGAAGCCGCAGAGAAGGCCAAGATAGAGCTTTCGGGAATGAGCAACACGAATATCAACCTTCCTTTCATAACCGTGGTTGACGGCGCGCCTCAGCACCTCGATATCGACCTTTCAAAGCAGAAGTTCGACAACCTCACCGCAGACCTCGTTGAAAGAACCGTAGAGCCCATGAAGAAGGCTATGCAGGACGCAGGCTTAAGCTATTCGGACATCAACAAAGTAATAATGGTCGGCGGTTCAACCCGTATCCCCGCCGTATTCGACAAGGTAAAGCAGATTACCGGCAAGGAACCCTTCAAGGGCATCAACCCCGACGAATGCGTTGCGATCGGCGCGGCTATTCAGGGCGGCGTGCTCTCCGGCGAAGTTAAGGACGTGCTTCTTCTCGACGTAATGCCCTTAACCCTGGGCATCGAAACTCTCGGCGGCGTTTCCACTCCCTTAATCGAAAGAAATACCACTATCCCCGTAAAGAAGAGTCAGGTATTTTCTACCGCGGCGGATAATCAGCCCGGCGTTGAAATCAACGTATTGCAGGGCGAAAGAAAGTTCGCACGCGACAATAAATCGCTCGGCAGATTCATGCTCAACGATATTCCCCCCGCACCCAGAGGCGTGCCTCAGATAGAGGTTACCTTCGACGTAGACGCCAACGGTATCGTCAACGTTACCGCAAAGGATTTGGGAACGGGCAAGTCCACCAATATCACCATCACGGCTTCTACCAATCTCTCCGAAGAGGATATCGACAAGGCGGTTAAGGACGCTGAAAAGTATGCAGAAGAGGAC
>JBJEUZ010000187.1:0-1790 GCA_051884095.1 Candidatus Coproplasma sp. | reverse complement strand
CATGATATACGCAAGCGAACCCAAAAGAAGGATAAGGCTTGCCATTATCTTAGCGCCGCTTCGGCGCAATTTCTGCTTTTTATTTGATTTAACCATAAAAATATGTGACATTTAAAATCGTAATCGTGCGAAAGACAAGGAGGGCGAGGCTTTTCGAGAGGGAGTTTACTTAGCGTAAATGACCCGAGAAAAACGCAAACCCGACGCAGTATTTCACAATGAGTACGGTTTTAAACAGCATAGCCCTCCTCTAATTCTTTTTGGGTAGTAAATAACTTTTCGTAACCCCCGCCCGTTTGCATTAATGCGGAGTGTTCTCCGCTCTCGGTCACTTCGCCGTTTTCCATAAAGTAAATGTTATCGGCAGGCACGACGTTTGCTAGACGGTGAGAAATAACAATTACGCTCTTGTCCTTGGCTAACGCCTTGATATTGTCCATAATTATCTTTTCACTCTCTACGTCGATATTGCTCGTCGCCTCGTCAAAGACGTAGATATCCTTGTCCGCAACGAGGTTTACCGCCAGGGCAAGGCGCTGCTTCTGTCCGCCGGAAATGTTGTTGGCGTCCTCTGAAATGACTTTATCCAGACCGCCGTTTTCGCGGATAAACTGCGCCAGATTTACCGCTTCGAGTGCGGAATATATCTCCTCTTCGCTTGCGTTTTTATTCGCAAGCATAAAGTTTTCGCGCACGGTTGCGTTGAATATATAGGTATTGTAACTGACTGCCGCAAGGTGGGAATAGTAGCTTTCGCGGGAGAGATTTTCAAGCTGAACGTCGCCGACTGTAATACTTCCGGATTTCGGTCTGAAAGCGCCGACAAGCATATTGACCACCGTACTCTTGCCGCAACCGCTTTCGCCTACGATTGCCGTCATGCCCTTTTCGGGGAATACTAGCGAAACGTCCTTTAAAACGTCACGCTTGCCGTCGTAAGAAAACGTTACGTCGTTCAGTTCGATAGTCTTGCCGTTCACTTCTTCAGCGCCCCATACGGGATCGGGCGTATCGAGAAGAGAGATTATCTTTTTGCCTGCGCTTACGCCGTTCATAGCGACGTGGAACGCCGAACCGAATGCGCGAAGCGGCAGGAAAAACTCTACCGCAACAAGGCACAAAAAGAGAGCGCAGACGGGGTTAAGTCCCCAGAATGCCGTGCCGCAGATTGCCAGCGCAATGCCCGCACCTGCGCCTCCGTATGCAACCAGATCCATTATGGTCGTGCTTGCAAGCTGCATGACGAGAACTTTCATAGTAATTTTTCGGAACTCCTCCGAGCTTTGGTTCATCTTTACGTGTTGAGCGCCGTCTGCCTTGAAAATTTTTAATTCCTTTAACCCCTGCACGCTGTCTAAAAATTTATCTCCCATAGAGGTGTACTTACCCCAATATTTTGCAAAAATCTTTTTTGCGTATTTGGATACAGCCACGATAGATAGGGGGATAAGCGGAACGCAAGCAAGCAGAACGAGTGCAACTCGCCAATCTATCCAAACCGTTATAAGGAACAAAATGATGGGCGCAAGCATTGCGTAAAAGAACTGCGGAAGGTAACTTGAATAGTATAAATCGAGCTGTTCCACTCCCTCCATAGAGACCTGAGTAAGCCCTGCCATACTCATTCCGTCGGTAGAACGGACGCCGAGCTTTACTATCTTGTTATAGACCTGCTCGCGCAAATCCTTTTTTACCTTTCTGCCGAGATTATCCTTGATATCGCCCGTCAACCTCGTCATTGCATAGCGTACGGCGATTCCGACGACGGCGCATATAGCAGGGTATAAATA
>JBJEUZ010000186.1:0-1800 GCA_051884095.1 Candidatus Coproplasma sp. | reverse complement strand
AGCCTAACCTTAATAGTTAGGCTATGGCTTTTTGCTTAAATTTTACTATTAATTTTAAGATACCTTTTGCAGTTCCTTTACGTACTCAAGGCAGTAAGGCATTGCATTGACGCCGAATTTTTCGTCGAAGAACGCCGCCAATTCGTTTAGCTCCTTTGTAAGGAACGGCAGGTTAAGCGCATTGAACTTGCGTAGAATTTTTGAAGCTATGATAAAGTCAACGCCGCCAAGCTCGGTTCCGCCGCACGCCATATAGACGGGAACAAAGAGCGAAAGCTGCTTCATAATACGGTTACCGAAACTTATCTTGAATCTGTCGCGGATAAAGTTGTCGAATTCGCGGATAAGCTCAAGAGTTCTTTCTGAAATTGTATATTGCTTGCGCGCCTTTTCAAACAGATTTGCAAGATAGCTGTAAGAGCAATTATAGCTTTCGGTAAGCGGCGCGTCGAAATAGTCCGCCTTTTGGTTGAGTTCAAGCGTAACAGCACGGTCGTAAACCTTATCGGTAATGGAGAACGTAGAGTCGTCGTTGTTTGCGGTTCCGATAAACCAAACGTTTTGCGGAACGAGGAATTTGCCGTAAGTAATGTTTTTGGGGTCGCTGTCCTGCGGCGCAGCGATAAGGTCTATCTTCCACTCTGCCACGTCGGGCATTTCCATAATAGAAAGGAAGTCTGCAAAGTAGTACTCGATACGCGCAAGGTTCATTTCGTCCAGGACGATAAAGTTGGGGTCCTCTCTTAAAGAACTTTCGTAAAGCGAGGCAAGGAAATCGGTTTCATTAAATTTTTTGGTAAATTCGTTGTAGTAACCGATAAGTTCGGCTCTGTCGCGCCAGGAAGGCTGAACAGATATTATTGAAGTATTGTTGTTGAAGAACTTGCCGAACGCATACGGAAGCGAGGTTTTACCTGTACCGGAAATACCTTCGAGAATGATTACCTTAGAGGTTGCAAGCCCTGCCACAAAACGGCGAATGGTTTCTTCCGTGTAGTATAACCTGAGCTGAGAAGCGGCAAAATTTACAAAACGCTTAACAAATTGCGGAAGCGAAATCATATCCTCTTCACGCATAAATACCACGTTGGGGTTGCGCTCGTATTTTTCGTCGAGATTGACAAGTTTGGTAAAGCGCGCTTCGCCCGCCTCTACCTTTTCGCCCGATTCGGTTTCAACCACGGCGCCTGCCTCCATTGACGGCTGATAAGCGCCGTCGGTAACGTTTTGACCGAGTTTTAAGGCAAAAATTTTGCTCTTTTCCTTTACGAGTTGATCCGCTTGCTCCTTTAAGCGCGCTATCTCTTCTAAAAGTTTATCCTTTTCAACCTCTCGCGAACGGAAAATTACGTACCTACGCAATAGCTGAAACAGCCTGTAGCAGACGAAAAACAGGAATGCAATATTAGCCGCAGAGACGACTATTAAACATATCCAGCCGAGCACGTCGAATGAAGAGACGTGCGCGCCTAGATTGTTGCAATAGTCAATGGCGTCAAGTATAAAAAGTTTATAGAACAGGTAGAAAAACTGACTGATAAAATACCAGACGTTTTTTAGCCACGTCCATAAAAAATCTACGTAATATTGAGCAAACGCTGCCATAAGAAATACCTGATTTAAAAATTGCCTAATTTAAGGCAAAAAATGCAAAATTAACTTGTAAAATGTTATTTTGCCTTCCCTTGCGGGAAGGCTTTTTTGGTTTTACGATAAAGAAAAAATTATTTGTCGCCGTCCGATTCTTTATCCGAATTTTCAGCGTGCGGAGCTGATTGGTTAACCTCGTCCAAAGGCGCG
>JBJEUZ010000185.1:0-1817 GCA_051884095.1 Candidatus Coproplasma sp. | reverse complement strand
ATTTTTTCTATTTGATATAATTTTATCGAAATAAAAACAGCTAATGTTGTTTAAATTTTATTACAGGAGTAATAATATGGATTTTAAATTGAACTACGGTGTGTGCGATAGCGTTGAAGCGCTTGAAGCTGAGCTTGAAAGAGTCAGAAACGCGCAGAAGATTTTTGCTACCTATTCGCAGGAACAGGTCGATAAAATTTTTCTTGCCTGCGCTACTGCCGCTAATAAGATGAGAATTCCCCTCGCAAAAATGGCGGTTGAAGAGACTGGTATGGGAGTGGTTGAAGATAAGGTCATTAAAAATCACTATGCCGCCGAATACATTTACAACAAATATAAAAACGTCAGAACCTGCGGAGTTATCGAAGAGGATAAGTCCTACGGCATCAAAAAGATTGCCGAGCCTATCGGCGTAATCGGCGCGGTCATTCCCACGACCAATCCCACGTCTACGGCAATATTCAAGACGCTTTTGTGCTTAAAGACGAGAAACGGCTGTATAATCAGTCCTCATCCCAGAGCAAAGAACTCAACCATAGCCGCCGCTAAGGTCGTCTATGAAGCGGCTGTTGAAGCCGGCGCTCCCGAAGGCATAATCAGCTGGATTGACGTTCCCTCGCTTGAAATGACCAATCTCCTTATGCGCGAAGTCGATACGATTCTGGCAACGGGTGGTCCCGGTATGGTCAAGGCTGCCTATTCGTCCGGTAAACCCGCGCTCGGCGTAGGCGCAGGTAATACTCCTGCAATTATCGACGAAACTGCCGATATACTGCTTGCGGTAAGTTCGGTCATTCATTCCAAAACTTTCGATAACGGTATGATTTGCGCATCCGAACAGTCTGTCATAGTTTCGGACAAAATCTACGATGAGGTCAAGAAGGAATTTGCCTATCGCGGTTGCTACTTCCTCAAGGGAGAGGAGCTTGACAAGGTGCGCAAGACCATAATAATCAACGGTGCGCTCAATGCGAAAATAGTAGGACAGAGCGCGTATAAAATCGCCGCTCTTGCAGGCGTAAAAGTACCCGAATCTGCAAAGATTTTAATAGGCGAAGTGGAGTCGGTGGAGCTTTCGGAAGAGTTTGCTCACGAAAAACTTTCGCCCGTTCTTGCTATGTATAAATCAGAGTCGTTTGAGGATGCCGTTGCAAAGGCTGAAAGACTGATAGCAGACGGCGGATACGGTCATACGTCGTCCGTTTATCTCAACGTTGCAACTTCTAAAGAAAAGCTTGATTTCTTCTCGGCAAAGATGAAGACCTGCCGTATTCTTGTAAATACGCCCTCTTCGCACGGCGGTATCGGCGATTTGTACAACTTCAAACTTGCGCCTTCGCTCACGCTCGGTTGCGGTTCGTGGGGCGGCAACTCCGTATCCGAAAACGTCGGAGTCAAGCACTTAATCAATATCAAGACCGTTGCTGAAAGGAGAGAAAATATGTTGTGGTTCAGAGCGCCTGAAAAGGTATATTTAAAGAAGGGCTGTCTGCCCGTAGCTCTTGACGAGCTTAAAGACGTAATGGGTAAAAAGAAGGCGTTTATCGTAACCGACACCTTCCTCTACAAGAGCGGCTTTACGCGCTGCATAACCGATAAGCTCGACGAGCTCGGTATAGCGCATTCAACCTTCTTTAACGTCGCTCCCGACCCCACGCTTGCGTGCGCTATGGAGGGAGTTGCGCAGATGCGCGCATTCGAGCCCGATACCATAATCGCTCTCGGCGGCGGTTCCGCAATGGACGCGGCAAAGATAATGTGGGTTCTTTACGAGCATCCTGAAGCTGACTTTATGGATATGGCAATGCGCTTTGTAG
>JBJEUZ010000184.1:0-7708 GCA_051884095.1 Candidatus Coproplasma sp. | reverse complement strand
AATACACCGTAACCTTCAATATGAACGGACACGGCGCGGAGATTGCTGCCGCGCAAACGGTAAACGGCAAGGTGACCGCGCCTTCCGCGCCCACGGAAACAGGCTACACCTTCGGCGGTTGGTATACTGACAGCGCTTGTACAACGGCGTTCGATTTCAATTCCGTATTGACGGGAAACACCACTCTGTACGCAAAGTGGACGGCTAACCAGTCGGGCGGCGGTTCCGAATCGGGCGGTGGTTCCGAATCGGGCGGCGGCTCTGAATCGGGCGGCGGCTCTGAATCGGGCGGCGGCTCTGAATCGGGCGGCGGCTCTGAATCGGGCGGTGGCTCTGAATCGGGCGGTGGCTCTGAATCGGGCGGCGGTTCCGAAACTCCTATAACCGAGCACACCGTAAACTTCAACATGAACGGACACGGCACGCAGATAGCCAGCAAGACGACTGTGGACGGCAAGGTTACCAAACCTACTGACCCCACTGCTGACGGCTACACTTTCGACGGCTGGTATGATGACCAGGCTTGCACGCAGAGGTTCGACTTTACCAGCACGATTAACAGCAACAAGACGCTTTTTGCAAAGTGGACCGAAGATGCGTTGCCCGAAATAACCGAGAGCGGAATCACGCTGATTGAATACGAGGGCTCTAACGAATCTGCATACGTTACATGGCAGGCGATAACGGGCGCAAGGTCTTATAACGTTTACTATAAGGCTAGCGGCGCAAGCGAATATACAAAGATAGACAGCGAGCTTGTAAGACAGGACGGCTCTGAATACCGTGCCGACGTGGTTGGTATTTCGGCAGGCACGTACTCTCTTAAGGTTGTTGCCGTAAACGATTCCGGCGAAACCGACGTCAAGGCGGAAGTTTCCAACGTTTCCGTAGCGGCATACGACCGTTCGGGCTATGCTCACTTCAATTATACCGACGGCGTAGGCGCATATAACGACGACGGCACGCTTAAGGACAACGCAATCGTAATTTACGTAACCGAAGGAAATAAAGATACGGTTATGGACGAAGTCTGCGCTAAGTACAGCAACGTACCTATGTTCCAGATTCCCGGTTCGGATTGGGGCAACAAGAACGCAAGCGGCATCGGCTGGTGGCTCAACAACGCGCAGTACACGATGGATAATGCAAACAGTGATAAAAACAAGGTTCCCAGCAACACGTACGACGCTGCAAACGGCGGCAAACTTGGGTTCAGGATGGTTGACGCGCCTATCGTAATAAGATTTATCGGCACGGTAACCACTCCCGAAGGCTGTACGGCTTTCAATGACGAAAATGAAGGCGGTTCTGTTGGCGATAACGGACATATGGCGAGAATGAAGAACTATAAGAATATCACTCTCGAAGGTATCGGCGACGACGCCATAATCAGCGGTTGGGGCTTCCACTTCATAGCAGGCGGCGACGCGGTCAACGGTCAGGGCAAGAGCTTTGAAGTGCGCAATTTAACCTTCTCTGAATATCCCGAGGACGCAGTCGGTATGGAAGGTCAGCAGTCGGGCTCTACGATTTCCGCGGCAGTTGAAAGATGCTGGATTCACAACAACGTATTCCTTCCCGGACACTGCGCTAACCCCGCCGAATCGGATAAGAAGGAAGGCGACGGCAGCTGCGACTTCAAGCGCGGTCAGTATTTCACCTGCTCGTACAACTACTTTGAATACTGCCACAAGACCAACCTCGTCGGCTCTTCCGACTCTTCGTTGCAGTACAATATGACCTATCACCACAATATGTGGTATCAGTGCGGCTCGCGTATTCCCCTTACAAGACAGGCGAACGTGCACTTCTATAACAACTACGTATACGCTGACGCAACCGTAACTACCACGCCTTACAGCTGGATTACCAAGCTAGAACTCAGCTACGTTCACTCTCTGAGAGCAAACTGCTATCTGTTCTCCGAAGCAAACTACTACGATGGCTGCAAGCAGGTAACCGACGGACAAACCGGCGGTGCAGGCAAGGCGTGGGGCAATATGTACTATGCTTGCTTCGGCGGCAGCACGCTGGTTGAGGCAACCTCGCGCGATCAGAAGGTTTCAAACAGCTGCGCATACGGCAGCATAGACTATTCGTCCTTCGATACGAACTCCTCGCTGTTCTATTACGACGCGACGAATAAGCGCAGCGACTGCTACATAACCGACGCGGCAACGGCAAGAAAAGAAGTTATCGAAAAGGTCGGCGTTCAGGGCTTCTCTCCCAGAGTCAGCGCTGATATGACTTCCAATAAGCCTGCTTCCGCACTCAGTATTCCTTCAACGGGACTTACGATTGACCTGACTAAGGCAACCGCAGGCGGAACGGTTGACGGCGTATTGTTCGTGAACGCTAAAAACAGTTCAGGCGTGGCAAAGGGCAAGGGTATTCTTGCAGTATTCACGGTTGCGGAAAATGCCGAAATTTCGGTTAAGGCAAACGGCACGGGCGATTCCGCGGCGGAATTAATCAGACTCGACGGTACTGTAATCGCGGGCAAGTTCTCCTCGTACGAAGGCACTCTCGAAGCCGGTACTTACATTATTTCCTCCGGTCAGAAGGATAAGGAATGCGGCATAACCTCGCTCTCCTTCAAGTCCGGCGTAACCGACGCTGAAAAGGTTCAAAACGTTATCAACTATATCAACGCAATCGGTACGGTAGAATACACCGACGAATGTAAGGGTAAGATAGAGCTTGCTCAGTCGGCTTACAACGCGCTCAGCTCAGGATTGCAGTCTCAGGTAACCAATGCGTCTACGCTCACGGCGGCGATAGATAGCTACGATACGTTAGCAGCACAGACAGCAATCGACAAGATTGCCGCAATCGGCACGGTTGACGAAAACAGCGGCAGAGCAATTTCCGCGGCAAGATCGGCTTACGACGCTCTGACCACTAGCCAGAAGGCTAAGGTTACTAACTATGCTACGCTCACCGCGGCAGAAACCGCATACGCAAGCTACGCTATAACCGCATTGAATAACGCTATAGCTAATCTGCCCGACGTGGCTTCGCTTACTACCGAGGAAGAGCTCAATTCCGCTCTCGAAGATTACAATTACGTCAAGAACGAATACGCAGACCTTGGCGAGGACCAGAAAGCTCAGATTGAGAACTATTCAAAGGTTACCGAAGGTATCGACGCAATCAATGCAGCGCTCGCACCTTACACCGTAAGGGATATGATTGCAGCGCTTCCCGCAAAGGCTAACGTAACCCTTGCCGATGCTTCAAATGTTAGTGCCGCGCGCACCGCATACGACGCGTTGAGTGCAGCGCAGAAGGAAATCGTAGGCGATATAACCAAACTTACCGAAGCGGAAGAAGTCATTGCTGAAATTGCAAGCCAGACGATTTCCTGGAACAATACGAGCGGTCTTGAAAACTGTAATAACAGCTTCTTCACCGTAAGCGGCAACACTAAGTCAATCGATATTACTACAAACGGCGTAAAATATACTAACTCGCTCAAGATGGAGTCGGGAGATTCGTGCTATATCAAGTTCACGACGAGTTCAGAAATGCAGCTCACGATATATTCATCCGGTACAGGCGCAAAAATTAAAGTGGACGGCACGTCGTACACATTCGTCGATGGTAAAGTAACAATAACTCTTTCCACTACCGGAGAGCACACAATCAGCAAAGATTCAACCAACGTCTTTGTTTACCTGATTGAGTTGGGACCTGCGGCGTAATTCAAACAAAAAAGCTAAAACAGGCTTAAAAAATTCAATCTCTCCCGACGGCAAAGTCGGGAGAGGTACTCTTTTCGGTAAAATTCAGACAAGGAAAAAGCCGACGCATTATTGCGTCGGCTATAATTTTTTAAAAGTTTTTAATTTGCTTTTGAACAGTCGGGGCAAACTCCGTTGAATTCAAGCGCGGCGGAGTATACCGCGTAACCTGCTACGTTGCGTTTGCAAAGAACCGAAACAAGTTTTTCGTCGTAAACGTCGGCGATTTTGCCGCATATTACGCACCTGCAATGGGCGTGGGGCTGCGTATAGCCGTCGTAGCGAGTATCGCTGCCGATAAATTCAAGTTTGCGCGCCTCGCCGCAATCGGCAAATTGTGCCAACACGCGGAAAACGGTTGCACGCGAAATGTGCGGGTTTTCCGCTTGTACTGCCCTGTACAGCTCCGAAGCCGTGGGGTGGTCGGCTCTTTTAAGCGCTTCCCTTATTATTCGCTTTTGTTCCGTATTCCTTGTATCCATCTTATTGATATTATATCTTAATAATTGCGATTTGTCAAGGGATAAGTTTTAAGCCGCGTCAAATGCCCGTTACGCCCCTAAAAGGTGAGCGTATAAGCAGTTTGCGCGGCTATGCGTAACAATCTCTATCACGAATTGTTCTAAGCGAAAAATTCAAGCGTTCCGAAGTTATATCAATATCTCTGTTCAGTTTTGTCCTGCTTCTTTGCGCTTGAACACAGCCAAATTCTGCCGCGTGAAAACAGGGGCGAAATCATCAGCCACAGCGCGGCAATCGCAATCATAATATACACGATTATCGCGCCCGTAGAGCGGTCGCCCATAAAAATCCAACCCACAAGGTTGAAGTTCCAGATTCCGTAAAGTCCCCAATTCAGCGCGCCCGCAAGCACAAGGATATACGAAACAACGTTAAAGAATACCATAAAACTCTCCTTTTAAAATATCTTTACGTTATTTTTTGCCAACCGCAAAAAGATTATACTTCTTCCATTATTTTCTTGAGCGGAGCTTTGCCTATTCTGTGCGCGTAAATAATACGGCGGAGCGAGCTGAAATTTTTCAGCCGACTCTGCCGTTGCGGGATATTAAGTTAAATTAAAAATATCCGTATTTCTTTGAATTTAAAATCAGCAGCAGGGCTGTAACCGCCGCCGCCATAAATTCGGCAACTATTATGGAAATCCATATTCCGTCAATGCCTAAAAACAGAGGCAAAATTAATACTGCGGCAATCTGAAAAACCAGCGTTCGCATAAAAGATATTAGCGCGGAGATAAAGCCGTTATTCAGCGCGGTAAAGAATGACGAGCCGTAAATTGCGAATCCCGCGAACAGGAATGAGAACGAGAAGAATCGGAATGCCCGCACCGTTAAATCGCAAAGGGCTTGGTCGTAACCCACGAACAGTTTTGCAAGCGGCGCGGCAAGTCCTTCGGCAAGCGCCAGCATAGCCGCCGCCAGCACTGAAATTATAATAAAACTCTTTTTCAAAAGTCCTTTAAGTTCGCTTTCGCGCTTTGCGCCGAAGTTGAATCCCGCAATGGGCGCGGAACCCACCGAATACCCGATATAGGCGGCAAGGAAAATCATATTTACGTACATCAGCACGCCGTAAGCCGCAACGCCGTCCTCTCCCGCGTAGTTCATAAGCTGCATATTGTACAGCATAGCCACCAACGACATTGAAATGTTGGATAACAGTTCTGAAGAACCGTTCGCGCACGCCCTTAAAAGCGCCTTAAAATCCCATTTTGTAGCGCCCAGCCTTAACTTGCTTTTGTTGGGGAGGAGGAAGTATATTATTGGCGCAATGCCGCCCACAGCCTGACTTACGGCGGTAGCTGCCGCCGCGCCTACAAGTCCCCAATTAAATGCGACGACGAACAGCGCGTCGAGAGCAATATTCGCAACCCCTGCGGCAACGGTAATCGCAAGCCCTAGACGGGGCTTTTCCGCCACAGCAAAAAGGCTTTGAAATTCGTATTGCAGCATATATGCAGGCAACGCGATAAGAATTATCCTGCCGTAGGTTACGCACCCTTCCAACATTTCGCCCTCGGCGCCCAAAAGGCGGGCTACGGGGCGGATGAATGCAATTCCCAGTCCGCCCAGAATGACTCCGCAGACCACCGTTACGTACACGAACAGCGAGAACAGCCGCTTAGCCCTTTCGCCGTCGCCCTCGCCTACGGTCTTGGATATCAGCGCGCCGCCGCCCGTGCCGAACATAAAGCCCACCGCGCCAAGTATCATTAAAAAGGGCATGATAAAGTTGACCGCCGCAAACGGCGTCTTGCCTGCGAAATTCGATACGAAAAGTCCGTCCGCCACGCCGTAAAGCGAGGTGAAAATCATCATCAGTATCGAAGGCAGGGTAAATTTGAACAGTTTTGCGTAAGAAAAATGTTCCGAAATGCTTATTGACATTTATTCCTCCAAAAAAAGAAAGTCCGGCTATTATCATAATAATAACCGGACTCATCCGACATCTTCGCTCCGACGTATTTAGCGCTACGGCGCTACGTCCTCCGATGAACATTATTTAATTGCCGTCGGGTAAATCGACCGACTGTTACTATATCAACATAAAAAAAGACTGTCAAGTAAATTATTGAAAAAAATCAAAAATTTCGCGGTTTGACGCGCTTGTTATTTTTCGTAAACGCTGCGCTTTAATATGCCTATATAGGGTAACGAGCGGTAGTGCTCGTCGTAGTCAAGCCCGTAGCCTATTACAAATTCGTCCTCAATGGGGAAGCAGTTGTAGTCGCTCTCGATTGCAACCGTGCGGCGGGCAAATTTATCCAGAAGGGTTACGATTTTAACCGTAGCCGCCCCGCGCGACAACAACAGATGCTTAAGGTTTGCTAGCGTAAAGCCGCTGTCGATAATATCCTCGACGATAATCACGTCTCTGCCGCTTATATCCCTGTCCAGGTCCTTTTTAATCTTTAAGCTGCCGCTTGAAACCGAGCCGGAGCCGTAGGACGAAACTGCCATAAAGTCAAGCTCTATAGGTACGGAAAGGCACCTTATAAAGTCGGCGTAAAAAATAATGCTGCCCTTTAAAATGCCCACAACCAACGGGCGCTTGCCCTGATAGTCGCGGTCAACCTGCTTTGCCACTTCGCTCACGCGGGACTTAATCTGTTCCTCGGTAAGCATAATTCTTTCGCAATCGCTGTGCATAATTTACTCCTTTGTACGATTAATTCAAATATATTGCGGGGTCAATTAAAAATTGCCGCCGTCAAAGCCCCAATCTCGCACGCCCGTATAGGTTACGTAAATCTGCTCCCCGTCCAAACCGGCAACCTTGCCTAAAAGGTCGCATACTGCGGCGGTCATCTTTTCGGATTCCGCGGAATTTACGCTTCCGAACACGCTAACAGAAACGAACGCGCCGTTTTCCACCCTCTTGCCCGCAAACCACAAATCGTATCCGTCGCATATGCCCACCATAAGGTAGCTTTCGGGTTTGCGCATCAGCGAAACTGACTTGCCCAGCCGCTCTTAATCTCTTCTTTCTGCTCTTCGGTAAGTTTTTTTGAAATTTTGCAGTCGATAAACGGCATATATATGCCCTCCTTGATGGGTTTAAGTAAAGTTAATATACAATCGGGCAAATAATATAGCTCACCCGCTTTGTGCCTTGGTCAATCTTGATTTTGTCCGAAATTTCCACTCCGCATACGGCTAAAATATCACTATCTACGGCGATAAGCGGAAGGTTCTTTCTTATTCTTACGGGGATTTTTCTGTCGGTAAAAAAGTTTCCAAGGCTCTTGGTTCCGCCGCCGAACTTGGTAAACTTGTCGCCGTTCTTCATAAATCTGATTACCGCGCTTTCGGGAATCTTGTCCGCGTCGAATTTAAGAACGCTTATTTTTTCGGTCATATTTTGTTCGGAGCAATACCGCTTTGCCCTTTCAAGATCTGCGCAGAATTCTTCTTCGTCTGCAATCTTTATATATTGCCCCA
>JBJEUZ010000183.1:0-7731 GCA_051884095.1 Candidatus Coproplasma sp. | reverse complement strand
ATTGGACTTGATAAGACCGGTTATGCAATCTACCGAGGGTCGCTGCGTTGCGAGAATGAGGTGTATACCGCATGCGCGCGACTTCTGTACAAGCCTGATTATTCGACTTTCGATGTCCTTTTTTGCCTGAAGCATCAGATCGCCGAACTCGTCGAGAATAATAACGATTTTAGGAAGTTTTTCCTCCCCTTCAGGAAGATTCGAGTTGTATTCGTTAATATTCTTTACAAGCGTACCCGAAAGGGTCATTTGCTTGAAGAGCGCATATCTGCGCTCCATCTCCTTAATTGCCCAGTTGAGCGCCTTAATCGCCTTATCTACGTCGTAGATAATCTCGTTAATCATAAGATGAGGCAGATTCTCGTAGGAAATGAATTCTGCCTGTTTGGGGTCAACAAGAATAAACCTGAGCTCGTCGGGTCCGTATTTGTAGAGCAAACTGACAATGAGAGCGCTCAGACAGATACTCTTACCGGAACCAGTAGTACCTGCAACCAGCAGGTGCGGCATCTTGGTTATATCGGGACAGTTAGCTTTGCCTTCCACGTCCTTGCCCAGAGCAAAGGTGAGAGAATTAGGCTTACTGTTGATGAACTGACTGCTTGCAAGCATACTCTTTAAGCCGACGACAGCGCGCTTGGAATTGGGAACTTCTATTGAAATTGCACCCTTTGAATAATTAAGGTATGCCGTAACGTTTTCCTTCATAAGCGCCATGGCTATAGATTCGCGGTACTTTAACGCGTTTTTAATGTTGGTTTTGTCCTCTATCACCACGTCGTAACGGGTAATTGCAGGACCGACGACGACATCCAGGATATGGCTTGCTATGCGGAAACTTTCAAGCGTATCGATTATTATCTTCTTACTCTCTTCTATCTCGCCAACGTTTGTATTGTTGTTTTCGGGATAGTCGTTGAGAAGGTCGAGCGTAGGACGAACGTATTTTTTCCAGACGTGCTTGGGTTTTTCAGGCTCGACAGGCTTTTCTTCCTTGACCTCTTGGTTTACCACGTTAGAATTTTCTTTATTAACTTGAGTATTGGGCGTAGCCAAAGGTCTTTCCACGCCGCCTGTAAGAGCTGACGAAGAACGGCTGCGGTCTGAAATTACGTTTTCGTCCGTAGCGTCGCGATCCGCGCGCAATCCGCGCGCGCCGAGGTCTGGAATTTGACCTGTTTCTTCTTCGTCGTCGAAGAGATTGGACTTGGTTTCTTCGCGTCTGCGCGTAAGTCTTGAAGAGTCGGGAATAACGTCTTCGGAGATATTGGAATTAGACGCGCTGAAAATACTCCTGAAACTGTTGTCGTAGGCGCGCGTCGGAGGCGTTTCGACCTCGTCCTCTGCGCTCTGCCTTATCGCTTCGCCGTATTCACTTTCTTCCTCCGTCTGAATTTCATCGGTAAGGTTTTCGTCTTGCAGAATTTCGTCGGGCAAGGTATCTTCAGCAAAGTCGCCGCCATTCCAATCCGCTTCGTCCACGTTCAATTCTTCTGACTTGGTTTCTTCAACGTCGGTCTGACCATAGGTAGCGGACGAATAATCGCTGAATTTTTCGTCATAGGAATCTTCGCGGATTGTGCGGGAATAGTCGGCTTCTGTAGTGCGGTCAGTAACGGAACCGCCGTAAGTATCCTCACCAAACTCTTCCAGGCTTTCCGCAGGTCTCTCGCCGTACACGTAAGAAGGCGTCGAAATTTCTTCCTCCCTCTGTTCAATCTGTTCGGCATAACTTTCAGAGTAACTGCGTTGAACGTTTTCGGCAGGCTTAGGCGAAGATTTTCCGCTTGAAAAACCGCTAAGATAGTTCGATTCGTCGTAAACGGGATGATTAAAATAGGAATCCTCGTTGAAAATCATATTTCTGCGGTAGCTTTCCGCTGAAAATTCGCCGTTTTCAAACAGAATTTTTCTGCCGAGATTTTTGTTTGAAAATCTATCTTCCTCTTCTTTGAGAGCACTGTCGTCGGCATCAGCTGCAGATTCGTCGGAATGAGGTAAAACCGCTCTGTTGTTGACGATTTCATAGTTTTCGTTGACTGTATAGAGTCTATCCTGCGCCGCTTCGGGCACGAACTGTTCAGGCGCATCGGTGCGAGCGTGCTCAGACGCCTTTGCCTTTGCCGCGGCAACCGCCGACTTGGTCATAAGATTGCTTCTTACCGTAAGGTAAGTAAGGTAGCCGCAGAGCACGGTAAGAATGGAGAATATTACGTAGGCGCCGATAAAGGTTGTTCCCTTGGCTATGGGATAGACGATGAGCGCGGAAATGACTCCGCCGAAAGTATAACCGGATAAGCCCTTTTCGGCACTATAAAAGCACTGCGAAAGGTAACTGCCGAAATTTTCCAGATTGAAACCGCGCGTAGATACCGAGTGGAACAATAGAAAGAGCATAAACACCGTAGTGCCTGCAATGCAGACAACTATAGGCTTTATATCAATCTTCTTTTCAAAAACAAGCCAGAAACCGAGATATGCCAAAGCTGCCACGACCAAAAAACAACCGTAGCCGAAAGTTCCGTACATAAACGTACATATTGCCGCCCCGAGCGAAGAAAAAACCACACTGCGCGTAAGCAAAGCAATTAAAAGCAACGCGCAGAATAAAAGTATGGTCATTCCGAGCGTTTCTCTTGTAAGTATATATGATTGTTTTCCGTCGTTGTTTTTTTTCTTCACTTCGCATCTCCGTATACGTACTTCAAGCTATGATATATTATATCATTATTATAAAAAAAATACAACAAAATGAATGCTTATAATCGCAATTTACAAACGTATTTTTATGTTGAAAAGCAATTTGATTGCGCTTGATTTTTTCAAAAAAATAAAGGGCGCAACCTTGCGGCGCGCCCTTTAAAAGTTATATTAAAGTTTCGTTTTGCCCATTTCAGCCTTATAAATGCTGCTTTCATCGTTCCAGGAATACATGCTTCTGATTTCCTTGCCGACCTCTTCAAGCTGATGCGACGCTTCAAGATTTCTCTTTGCAATGAAGTGCGCTCTGCCGTTATTGTTTTCGGCAATCCACTTGGAAGCGAAGGTACCGTCCTGAATTTCTTCAAGAACCTTCTTCATTTCCTTCTTGGTCTCTTCGGTGATGAGGCGCTTACCCGTCTCGTAGTCGCCGAATTCAGCCGTATCGGATACTGAATATCTCATCATTGAGAAGCCGCCCTTGTAAATAAGGTCAACTATGAGCTTCATTTCGTGAATGCACTCGAAATAAGCGTTTCTGGGGTCGTATCCAGCCTCTACAAGCGTTTCAAATCCCGCCTTCATAAGCGCGGTTACGCCTCCGCAGAGAACAGCCTGTTCGCCGAAAAGGTCGGTTTCTGTTTCGCACTTGAAAGTGGTTTCAAGAACGCCCGCTCTTGCTCCGCCGATACCTGCGGCATAACCGAGAGCTACGTCGAGAGCCTTACCCGTATAGTCCTGTTCGATAGCTACAAGGCAGGGAACGCCCTTACCTTCCTGATACTCTGAACGAACGGTATGACCGGGACCCTTGGGAGCAATCATGAATACGTCGATATTTGCGGGAGTGACAATCTGCTTAAAATGAATGTTGAAGCCGTGCGCAAAAGCGAGAGCAGCTCCCTCTTTAAGGTTGCTTTCAATGCTGTCCTTGTAAACTTTTGCCTGTCTCTCGTCGTTGATTAAAATCATAACGATATCTGCGCGCTTGGTAGCTTCGGCAACCGTGTACACCTCGAATCCAGCAGCTTCCGCCTTGGGCCAGGACTTTCCGCCTTCGTGCAAGCCGATAATTACCCTTACGCCGCTGTCGCGCAAGTTGAGCGCATGAGCGTGACCCTGACTGCCGTAACCTATTATAGCTACGGTTTTATTCTTCAATGCGTTAATATCGCAATCAGACTGATAAAAAATTTTTGCCATTAATTTTTTCCTCCGAAAATTCTGTTCGTCGTTTATTATATAATTTATTATATTTTAAGTCAAGCAATATTAAAATTTATTGAAAAAAATTGCATATTCGGATAAATAGTTATATAATTAAACCTATAAAACATAAGAGATGCATATTTATGAATAATTTTATTTCACAATTGACAGTATTGAGAGGACTGGAGAATTCTCCGCTGTTTGCCGCATTTGCAGGCGATGACAGAAACGAATTTTTATACGAGCTGTACAGAGTCGGCGCCGAAAGCGATTTTATCGGATATCTGGGCGAGCTTATTCTCACCGACGAAAACGCGTTTTCGCTTGCCTGCGCGCGCGGCGAGAAGCCTTCCAAATACCTTTTTGACGCCTACAGCAAAGATTTACGTTCAATCATGCTGAGGATAAAAAATCTTGAAGAAAGCGGCGAATTCAACAAAGGCAGCTTCAAAAGCCCATTCGACAACCTGCTAAGCCTTAACGAACTAGTCTGCAATTTAGAGCGTTTTTACAAAAAATGCGGCTACGGACGTTTTATCCGCAACCGTGCGTTTGAATATGTAGACGGCGAGCTTGTACCTATCGTAAACGTTTCTCCCGTTAAACTTACTGACCTTAAGGACTACGAATACGAAAAGAAGGCGTTCTGCGACAACGTAGAAAACTTTTTAAGCAGTCTCCCCTATTCCAATACCCTTATGTACGGCGACAGAGGATGCGGAAAATCTTCAACCGTTCACGCCGCTCTCAACCACTACTTTGACAGTGGGTTAAGGATAATCGAGCTCGGAAAGGAAAACATGCTGTCGATTCCTGCGGTTCGCAGAATTGTTGCGCGCAATCCTTTAAAGTTCATAATCTTTATCGACGACCTTTCGCTCGGCGAATACGACGACAAGGTCTCCTCTCTCAAGGCAAGCCTTGAAGGTTCGGTTTCCGGCGGCTCGGATAACACTATGATTGTCGCTACGTCAAACCGCAGGCATATCGTAAAGGAGAGCTTTTCAGACAGAGAAAACTCGGTTCATCCCTCCGATTCGATGTCAGAACAGCTTTCGCTCTCTGAAAGATTCGGTCTGACCATAATGTTTTCGACTACCGACAAAGAAAAATACCTGTCTATCGTAACTCAACTTGCCGCCGACAGAGGTCTCAACGCCGATACGGACAAACTTAAAAGCCTGGCCGAACGTTGGGCGCTGATAAAGGGCGGCAGGTCGCCAAGAAGGGCAAAACAGTTTGTCGACTTTGCCTATGCCTGTGAAAAGCGCGGAATCGAAATGGATTTTTAATCGGCTATATTTCTTGCTATGTAGTAGATATCTCCGGCGCCGAGGAATAAAATCAAGTCCCCGGAAGTCGCTCCGCGAAGAAAATTGACAACATCCCGCGCGCCGTCTGCGTAGCGGGATTTTTTTATCGCCTGAGAAAGTTTTAACGCACTTCCCCCATCGTCATAGTATTCGCGCGCGGCAAAAGTTTTATATATCAGCAGATTTTTTATAGGCGAAAGAGTTTTTACAAAGTCTGCAAACATATTCTTTGTCCGACTGTAAGTGTGCGGCTGAAATACGACGTACAGATTGCCCTTTGTTATCTGGCTTGCAGTGCGCAAGGTCGCCTTGATTTCGTTTGGATGATGGGCATAATCGGCTATTATATCCGCGCCGTTAAAGGTTCCCATTCTCTCAAATCTGCGTTTTACTCCTGAAAAATCTCGTAGTCCGTCGGAAATTTTATCAAAGTCAATGCCCAGGCTACGCGCCGCGGCGGCTGCCGCCAAGGCGTTGAGGACGTTGTGCTTTCCGTAAACGTTCAAAGGAATTTTACCCAACCTGTCGCAGCCTTCATACAGGGTAAAGGTATATTTTCCTCCGTTACCGATTATGTTTCTGGCATAATAACGCGCCCTTCCGTCGAAACCGAAGGTCACAGCGTCCTTAATTTCTACGTCGCCGTAAAGACAGACCGAAATCTTTGCGCTTTCAGCAAAATCAACGTAGGCTTCCTTTAAATTTTTAACCGTTCCGTAACACTCAAGATGGTCTGCGTCGGAGTTCAGAACTACCGCCACGTCGGGCTTTAATCGAAGAAAATTTTTGTTGTACTCGCAGGCTTCGGTTATAAAAAAGTCCTCTCCGCCGCAATAGCAGTTGGAAAAGCGCAAGTCGCTTCCACCTATATGACAAGTAAATTTTTTCTCCGCACAGGCAAAGATATGCGCAAGCATAGACGTGCACGTCGTTTTGCCGTGACAGCCTGCAACCGCAATTACTTTTCCGTAATTTACAGAAATTTGTCTTAAAAATTCTCCACGCGGAATTATGGTCTTTCTTAGCCTGATCGCCTCTTTCAGCCTTGCGTCGTTTTCGCGTATCGCATCCGAATAGACGACCGTACCATAGCGCGCAATCTTTTCGGTTTCTTCTCCGTATTCAACTACCGCACCCATTTTCTCAAGCTCAGCAGTGTATTCGTTTGGCATAATATCGCTTCCCGCCACCCTTGCTCCTGAAAGCACAAGCATTTTTGCAAGGGCGCTCATGCTCACTCCGCCTATTCCGATAAAATAATATCCGCAATCCGCATTAACAAAACTGTTCAACATATTTCATATTATTAGTTATTTTGTAACTTTAGCACGAAATAAAAAAAATTTTTTCTAAAATTTAAGAAAAATGGTTATAAACTATTGAAAAAAAATGTCTTTTATTGTACAATAAAAACAATGAAAGTATTATCTGGTAGGTGTTATTATGAAAATCACAGATGTACGAATCAGATTAGTTAACAAGGAGGACAGTAAACTTAAAGCAGTAGCTTCGATAACTATCGACAACAGCTTCGTCGTTCACGACATAAAAGTCATTGACGGCAACGAAGGAGAGTTTATTGCCATGCCGAGTAGAAAAACTAATGATGGCGAATATAAGGACATTGCACATCCGCTAGACACCGAGACCCGAGAACTTATCAAAAACGCAATCCTTACGGCTTACAACGAACAACTCAAACTTTAAGCCACATAGGTTTTCCGTTAATTTAATACTGACAAGTAAAGAAAAAGACGACTGAACGTCGTCTTTTTCTTTATCTTTAAATATTGAATTAGCTTTTAAAATTAATCGTTATTGCGTCTACCTAAATTCTTTAAAAGGCGTGCAAACTTGGGGACGCTCTTATCGCTGGGACGCTCTATGGTCTCCTCTTCCTGTTCGTTTTGAACTGGCTGAATCTGTGCGGGCGCAGACTGAACAGGCTGCTGGTAAACGGGCTGCTGATATGCAGGCGGAACGTAGGTCTGCTGAGCCGGCTGCTGACGCCCGTAATAAGGATCGTTTGTCAAAGGAGTTCTTGAAGCATAGCTCTGCTGAGTATAGAGCTGACCGCTCTGGTATGCCTTGAGCTGTTCTTCCTCCTTTTTATTATCGAATCCGGGGAAGCCCGTTGCAATAACCGTAATTTCCACCTCGTCCTTTACGTTTGGGTCGATTCTCGCGCCGAAAATAATATTTGCGGAGGCGTCTACAACGCTTCTTACCAGCTCGGCGGCGTCAGCCACCTCGTCAAAGGTCAGATCAGTGCCGCCTACAACATTTAAAATTACGCCGCGGGCGCCCTCGATTGTGGTTTCAAGCAGAGGGCAGTTGACCGCAACCCTGACAGCCTCGATAATTCTGTTGTCGCCCTTGGCAACACCCACGCCGAGATGAGCTATGCCCTTGTCCTTAAGTACGGTCTTAACGTCGGCAAAGTCAAGGTTGATAAGCGCAGGATTAACTATGAGCTCGGCTATTCCCTTTATGCCCTGTTTCAAAATCT
>JBJEUZ010000182.1:0-1825 GCA_051884095.1 Candidatus Coproplasma sp. | reverse complement strand
ATTTAATGGAACTAATTCAGGAAAAACAGGATAATAAGAGAAAAATTATTCTCTCGTTGGTTGTATGCGCAATGATGCTCGTTTCGGTCGTAACTATGGTTCTGGTGGCGGGATTGTGCGAAATTGCAATCGGCTGGCGAATCGCACTCATAGTTATTGCCGTGGTGGAAATAGTAATCGGCATAGCCGTGGGTTGCGTCCTCGACAGGAGCGCGGGCTATTACGAATGTCCGCATTGCAAGACAAGGTTTGCGCCCTCTATGTCAGCTTACGTTATGGGTTTGCACGGCATAACCTGGCGTAGGCTTAGATGTCCCGAATGCGGAAAGATATCTAATTGTAAAAAGCGGCTCACAAAATAAGTTTGAGTCGTCTTTCAAAGGAGGAGATAATTATGATAGTTGACGATTTTTCAATAATATTAAAGGACGGAAGAAAGGCGGTTTTGCGCAGCCCTAAACCTGAGGACGTAGACGGAATTATCGAATATCTCCTCGTTTCCGCGGGTGAAACAGATTATATATTGCGTTATCCCGAGGAGTGTGAAAAATATACGCGTGAGAATGAAAGCGAGTTTTTAAAACAGGTCAATTCTTCCGATAATCGTATTATGTTGATTTGCGAAGTCGACGGTAGAATTGCAGGCAACTGCGAAATTTCGTTTGGAACGAATTTAAAGACAAAGCACCGCGCAAGCGTAGGTGTCGCGCTTATGAGCGAGTTCTGGAATCTGGGTATAGGAACTGCAATGTTCGGGCAATTAATAAAATTTGCCGAGGAGCGGAAAGACGTATTACAGATTGAGTTGGATTTTGTTGAGGGCAACGCGCGGGCTCGCGCTCTTTATGAAAAGGTTGGTTTCAGGATAACGGGCGTAAAGCCTGACGCTATAAGATTAAAAGACGGCACGCTTCTTAACGAATATATGATGATTAAAAAACTTAACCGTTGAAAAACAGCCCGATAAATTCGGGCTGTTTTCATATCTAAATATTGACTAAATAATCTGTAAAACAAAAAATTTTAAATATTGCGTTTCCTCGGCGCAGAGAAGAGAGGGGTGGTCGGGCGCCTGCGTCTTGACCTCTACCGAACGTACGATTCTGCCGCTTTCGCGCGCAGCGTCTATAAGCATCTTTTCAAACAGCGGCATAGTCATATAATGCGAACAGGAGCAGGTAATCAAAAAGCCGCCGCTCTTGACAATCTTTATCGCTGCAATATTGATATCTTTGTAGCCGCGGTAGGCGTCCTTTACCTCGTCGGCGGTCTTACAGAAGGCAGGAGGGTCTAAAATAACCGTATCGAATTTTTTCTTTTCGCGCCTGAAATTTCTCAACACATCGAAGACGTCGCCGCAGAGCGTCTGAACGTTCTTAAACCCGTTCAGATTTGCGTTGTCCTCTACGTTTTTGAGGGCGAGGGGAGAGATATCGCAGGCGGTAACCTTTTTTGCTACCGTTGCGGCGTTCAGCGAAAAACCGCCGCTGTTGCAGAAGCAGTCTAAAACCTCTTCCGCATCCTTGCAATACCTGCGCGCGGCGTATCTGTTTTCCTTCTGGTCAAGAAAATACCCCGTCTTTTGTCCGTTTTTGACGTCTACAAGCATCTTAATGCCGTTTTCTTCTATTTCAACGTAGTCGGGAACTTCGCCGCGTAGCAGCCCTTTTTCTTCAATCAAGCCCTCTTTCTTTCGTACGGCGACGTCGCTGCGCTCGTAAATTCCCTTGGGGTGAAACAGCTCTTCAAGACAGTCGCAAATCAAGTCCTTTCTAAGATTTATTCCGAGCGAAAGACACTGAATAACCAATACTTCGCCGTATCT
>JBJEUZ010000181.1:0-1838 GCA_051884095.1 Candidatus Coproplasma sp. | reverse complement strand
CTTCTATCTCTCCTTAGGAAATAATTTTTTAATTTAAATCTTGTGTAATTTTATCATAAAAAAAATATCTTGTAAACTGTTTTTCGTCGGCTTTTTCAATTTTTTTAATATATTTTTTATAAGAATAATATTAATAATATGTGGAAACGGAAAACTTCAATCTTACCCGTCCCGTGTGCGTTTTTGACAGCGGAATAGGGGGGCTTACTCTCTTTGCGGAATGCGTAAAAAAATATAAGAATACCGACTTTGCTTACTTTGCGGATAACTATAACGTTCCCTACGGAAATCTCCCTCCAGAAAGAATCTGCAGTCTGACTGAAAGGATATTCGAAAAAATTGCCCGTTTCAATCCCTGCGCCGTCGTCATAGCCTGCAATACTGCTACCGCGACGTGTGCGGACAGATTGAGGAAGCGATACGATTTTCCCGTGCTGGGCATTCAACCTGCGGTTAAGCCTGCCGCGGAGCACGGCGGTAAAATTTTGGTGTTGGCTACTCAGGCAACTGTAAATAGCGCGTCTTTTGCAAAGCTGATTGCCCGCTACGGTACTGAAAAAACGGTGGTGCGCGCCTGTCCCAATCTTGCGGAGTATATCGAGCGAAACGTTGCGCTCTACCCCGATATCGACGTGAGCGGGTTTTTGCCCGACGTCGAAGCCGACTGCGTCGTGTTGGGCTGTACGCACTATACCTTTGTTAAAAATGCCATAGCAAAAAGGTACGGTTGCGCCATTTTTGATGGAATAGCAGGGACTGTTGACCACCTGAAACCCTTTTTAGGGATAGACGACCATACGGCATTAAATCAGCAAAAAATTGCCTTTATAGGTGGTAATTATGACAAAAATAGAGAGATTTACAGGCGTTTGAATCAAAATTCAACAGACAAATAGATTGTTATTAAAGGCAAATTAATGAAAATAATTTAAATTTTTTCAAAGATTTTTTCATTGAGTGGTTGACAGTGGTCAAAATGTATGGTAATATAAAATCACTTAGGTGAAAAGGAATATTCTATATGGCATTGCTCACGGGTGCGTACAACCACCAGATTGACGCAAAAAACAGAATAAGAATACCCGCCAAACTCAAAAAAGAGTTGGGCGACGAATATTATTTTGCTTTCGGAACCAACAGCTGTATATTCGTTTTCGCTAAGGATGCGATGGAAAAATATCTTGAAGAGCTGGGAGCCACCAAACTTTCCGACCTTCAGGCTCAGAAGCGCGTAAGGGCATTTGCTAA
The DNA here is from genome assembly GCA_051884095.1 of Candidatus Coproplasma sp. GTDB lineage: Bacteria > Bacillota > Clostridia > Christensenellales > Borkfalkiaceae > Coproplasma. The sequence goes on along the minus strand of JBJEUZ010000181.1, from coordinate 590 downwards.
GACCTGCGTCGCCGTGGAGGAAGACAACCAGGGAAGAGTAGTGCTCAGCCCTGAACTCAGAAAACACGCTAAGATAGAAAACGACGACAAGGAACTGGTCGTCTGCGGAGCAGTAAATCGCGTTGAAATCTGGAACAAAAGGATTTACGACGAATACTTCGCCGACGTGGACGATAACTTCGACGATATATTCTCTCAGCTGGATATTTAATTATGTCTGCATTTTCACATACTCCCGTAATGCTTGAAGAGTGTTTAAATGGTCTTAACCTTTCCGACGGAGGCGTTTACTTTGACGGAACGATAGGCGGAGCGGGACATTCTTACGAAATATTAAAGAGAACTTCTCCTTCAGGAAAGCTGATAGCAACCGACCTGGACGACGACGCGATAGCCGCGGCTTGCGATAGGTTGAAGGAATTTGAAGGAAGATTTCAAATATATAAGTCAAATTATAAAAATTACGCCTCGGTATTCGAGGAGGCAGGGATAGATAAAGTCGACGGCGTTCTTCTGCATTTTGGAGTATCCAGCTATCAGCTTGATACCGAGGACAGGGGATTCGCCTATATGAAGCCGAACGCACCGCT
>JBJEUZ010000180.1:0-7849 GCA_051884095.1 Candidatus Coproplasma sp. | reverse complement strand
GGTATTATCTCCGCAATTAATATTGCAAACAGAATTTTAACCGAGGGCGAGCCTGCGGTTAAGGACTACTTCAAATTTCTTTCCGGCGGTTCGTCTACCGACCCCGTATCGCTTCTTAAACTTGCAGGCGTAGACCTCACCACGACGGTGCCGTTCGAGTTTGCTATGGCTGAATTCGACAAAACGCTCACTGAATTTGAGAAACTAATGAATATATAAAGTACTATGCCAGACAAAACTAATGAAATGCCCCATAATTTAGACGCCGAACAGGCTCTTTTGGGCTGTATGTTGATAGACAACGAAATATTGCCCGACGTCTTGGATAAGCTGAACGAGGACGATTTTTACAGGGAATCGCACAAGTATATTCTTTCGGCTATGAAGATGAGCTACAACTCGCACAGACCCGTAGATTTGGTCACGCTTATCGACAGGCTCGGAACAGACGGAAATCTTGAAAAGGCAGGGGGCATCACTTATCTTACCGAACTTACTCAGATAACGCCTTCGTCGGCAAATTATAACTACTATTTCGATATAGTGCGCCGCGACGCCGTAAACCGCAGACTTATCCGCTCTTCGCGCGATATAATTAAGTTTGCACAGAACAGCGACGACAGCATGAAGAGCGTGCAGTATGCAGAGAGTATGATTTACGATATTTCGCGCACCAACGATTCCTCCACAATGAAGGATATCCGCGAGAGCGACGGAATAGACTCGGTGTTAAAAAAGTTTGAACGACTTGCCCAGGACAAGGACGCTTACCGCGGCGTTCCCACTGGCTTTACCCGCCTGGATAAACTTACCAACGGCTTGCAGAAGTCAGACCTAATAGTCATAGCAGCCCGTCCCGGTATGGGCAAGACCTCGATCGCTATGAACATAATCGAAAACGCCGCGCTTAACAACGACAAGGTTTGCGCAGTGTTTTCGCTTGAAATGCCAGAAACGCAGATTATTCAAAGGCTGCTGTGCAGTTACGCCGAGGTTTCTATGTCGGCGGCGCTTTCGGGCGAGCTGTCTGCGAACGATTGGAAAAAGATTGCAAAAATGAGCGAAAAGTTGCGCAAAAGCCGCATAAATATAGACGATTCTTCACGCGTTACGCCTGCCGAAATCTTATCTAAGTGCCGCAGAATAAAGGCTAAAAATAACGGTCAGCTTGACCTTGTCATGATTGACTATATTCAGCTGATGTCCAGCGGTAAAAAGCAATCGGGCGATATGAACAGAACTCAGGAAGTTGCCGACATCACGCGCGAGCTTAAAATTATGGCAAAGGAGCTTGACGTGCCCGTAATCGCGCTTTCACAGCTCCGCCGTATGCAGACCAAAGAACCTCAGCTTTCGGACTTGCGTGAATCTGGCGCGATAGAGCAGGACGCAGATATCGTTATGTTCATCAACCGTCCCGACGTAAACGCAACCGACGAAGAAATTCAGAAGAATAAGATAGTCAAGGGTATGGCGGATCTGATAATCGCCAAGCACAGAAACGGCGGTCTTGACCGCATTAAACTGCGCTTCAAGGGAGAGCTTACCAAGTTTGTCAACCCCGAGCCCAACGACGAATTGCAGGAGCCTGTTTACGACAATCAGACTCCGCCAGACAACCTTCCTCCCGTTGAGGGGGGCGGCGAATACTTTTCCGACGACGAAATGCCGCCGTTTTAATCCAGATGCAGACAAAGATTTTACCTATTGACGAAAATTCGCTTTACCTGTCTTCAAAAAAAATAGAAGAGGGCGGCGTGGTCGCCTTTCCTACCGAAACCGTTTACGGACTTGGCGCAAACGCGTTTGACGACGAAGCGGTAAAAAAAATTTTTCAAATTAAAGGCAGACCAAACGATAATCCACTGATTGTGCACGTGCATACGGGTTATGATATTTCATCGTTAGTCAGTTATATTCCCGAATATGCAAAGTTACTTGCAAAGGCTTTTTTGCCCGGACCTCTGACAATGGTCTATGCAAGCGAGCGTAAGGTAAGCCCCGCGGTTTCGTGCGGACTTGATACGCTTGCTATCCGCATACCATCGCACGAGGGAGCGCAGAAATTCTTAAGGTCGGTCAATCTGCCTATAGCCGCGCCAAGCGCAAACCTTTCAAAGCACGTCAGTCCCGTTACGGCGCAGCACGTTTACGCAGACCTTAACGGAAGAATAGAGTATATTCTCGACGGCGGAAAGTGTTCTGGCGGAATTGAAAGTACGGTTCTCGATTGCACGGGCGACGTTCCTTGCGTATTGAGAAGCGGACTTATAACCCGCGATATGATAGCGCAGGTTACCGGAGATTGCGCCGAATACAGGATGGTTGAGGGCGAAAAGGTGCGTTCCCCCGGAATGAAATACAAGCACTATTCGCCCCGTTGCGCAACCGCGCTCTTCACGTATGAAGAGCGGTTTGAAGCGCTTGCGCTGTATAAAAACAGACTTTCGGAAGGATTAAAGGTATATCTTATGTGCGATGACGGCGTCGCTAATGATCTTAATGCCGAAAACGTTTTGAACCTTGGAAAAACCGACGGAGAAATCGCGTCAAATCTCTACGATAAACTTCGCGAGGGAGAAATATTATGCGATATGATTATAGCCGTAGCTCCGAAGAAGCAGGACGGCGTCATGGTCGGCGTTATGAACAGGCTTTCGAAGGCTTGCGGTAACGGATAATTAAAACTTGCGGTAACGAATAATTAAAATATGAAGAGAAAGAAGATACTTTTCGTCTGTACGGGCAATACCTGCCGTAGTCCTATGGCTGAAATGATTGCTCGCGATAAGATTAAGAGTAAAAAAATTAAATGGTGGGACGTAACTTCACGCGGGGTAGCGGCGGAAGTCGGCGGTTCGCTCAGCCCAAACGCAAGGACTGCGCTTGAAGAAAAAGGCGTTCAGGTTGCTCCTTCGTTCAGACCAAGGCAGCTCACGCAAAAGATTATCGAATCCAGCGAAATAGTTATCACAATGACCTCATCCCAAAAGCAAATGCTGGAAGGGTGCGGAAGAATCGTAAGTATCAAGGATATTTGCGGCTATGAAATCCCTGACCCGTACGGAGGGAATATAGACGTATACCGCGCAACGCGCGACGCGCTCTGCGCTGCTTGCGATAAAATTATCGAAAAAATCATTTTAACCGAACAGGAGTAAATTATATGAAAATTGCGCTTGCTTGCGACCACGGCGGTCTCAATCTTAAAAGAGAGGTAATAAAGTACCTTGACGAACACGGCTACGAATACAAAGATTTCGGTACCAACAGCACTGATAGCTGCGACTATCCCGACTTTGCTCTTCCTGCGGCAGAAGCCGTAGCTAGCGGCGAATGCGACAGAGGTATAGTAGTTTGCTCGACTGGTATCGGCGTTTCCATCGTTGCCAATAAGGTTCCCGGCGTAAGGTGCGCGCACTGTCACGACACCTACTGCGCGGAGTTTACAAGACTGCATAACGATTCCAACGTCCTTGCCATGGGCGAAAAAATCGTGGGCGTCGGCTATGCTCTTAAGATTGTGGAAAAGTTCCTTACCACCGAATTCGAGGGCGGTAGACATCAACGCAGGGTCGATAAAATTTCCGAGATCGAAAAAAAGTACTGCAAATAATCGTTAAAAATATATTCTTTATTTGCGGTTTTTGAATTAAAAATCAAAAATTTTAGCTTTATTCCTTGTGGCGGCGATAAATTTATCGCCGCCACAAATTTTTTTATAAAATATATGCTAAAACGCTTTACTAATTTAGCGTAGTAAAGTATAATACTGTCAAAGAAACAAAGGGGAATAGCGTAAATGCAAGAAGAGAATTACGAAAAGCATATCGACGAACTCTGCGACGTCTTTTTAAAACTTCAGACTCGCGAGGACTGCAAGGCGCTTTTGGCTGATTTGTGCACCTATAAGGAAATAGAGCAGATGGCGTTAAGGGCGTATGCCGCCAAACTGTTTTTAAAGGGTAAGACCTATAGCGAGATAATAGCCGAAACCGACCTTTCAAGCGCGACCCTCTCGCGCATTTCTCGCTCTATAGCGCACGGCAGCGGCGGATATAAAAAATTCATTTCGCCCGACGGAGAAGCCTGATGAAATATTTTAGACAGGAAGAGAGCATAATTTCAGCTCTCACAACTCTGTACGAGAGCAGAGGATTTAAAAAAATTAAGCCCGCTTGTTTCGAGGATTATTCGCTTTATCTTGATAATTTAGATTTTCTTATAAGCAAAAACGTGCTTACTTTCAGCGGAGCGGGAGGCAGATTGCTTGCGCTTCGTCCCGACGTAACTCTCTCCATAGTAAATCACTCTGAAGCGGAATGTAACGACACTAAAAAACTGTATTATACCGAAAAGGTATATCGCCGTCCCTCGGATTCGGCTGAATTCAAGGAAATAAGCCAGGCCGGGGTAGAAATTATCGGCGACGTGGACGAAGTGTGCGAAGCCGAAACGGCAATGCTCATCTGCGATACGCTGGCGGAAGTTTCAGATAATTATATTCTTGACTTGTCGCATATGGGGTTTACCGAAGGTCTCATTTCGTCATTCAACCTCGATTCGGAAAACAAAGCGGAGGCATATTCGCTGCTTAAAAATAAAAATCTGCATGATTTTACGACGTTTGCACAGGAAAACAATCTTACTTCAGAGCAAATTGAGGCGTTTGAACGTACGGTCAACATCTGCGGCAATGCCGAAGAGGAAATTCCGGAAGCAGAAAAAATAGCGTTGAATCAATCTATGCGCGACGCCGTAGTACAGCTCAAACGGTTGACGAAAATTTTAACTTCTCTCGGCTACGGGAACAAGATAAACATAAACTTTTCAATAGCAAACAACGCCGACTATTACAACGGGGTGATATTCAACGGCTACATAGACGGAGTTCCTAACTCGGTTCTTTCAGGCGGTAGGTACGATAAGCTACCTGCAAAGCTGGGTAAAAAAGCCTGCGCTATCGGCTTTGCGCTATATCTTGGAGAACTTGAAAGATATTTCAGGTCCGAGGGTAACTTTGTTGACTATCTGGTAATTTACGATGCAAAATCGCAAGTGAAGGCGCTTGAGTTTGCAAAGGACGTTCTGGACGCAGGCAAGACGGTTCGTCTTGCTAAAGTTGAGCCCGACGATTTAAGGTACGGGGAGCTTATAGATTATTCGGAGGTTCGCTCTAATGATTAACATAGCGTTACCAAAGGGAAGATTAGGCGAAAAGGTTTACAATCTCTTATCCCAGGCGGGGTACGGTTGTAGCGAATACTCCCCCGACAGCAGAAAATTAATATTTCGCGATGAAGATAACGGCGTAAGCTATTTTTGGGTAAAACCTTCAGACGTATGGGTATACGTTCAGAGCGGCGCCGCAGATATCGGAGTAGCCGGAAAGGATATCATTGACGAATACGCCCCCGACGTATACGAGCTTGCAGATTTGGGGCTTGGCAAGTGCAGAATGTGCGTTGCCTCCAAAAGTAAATGGATAGACGACCAGTCGCGCCCTCTGCGCGTTGCGACAAAGTTTGTTTATACGGCGAAAAGATACTACGAAAAACTTGGAAGAGATATAGAAATTATCAAACTGAACGGCTCAATAGAGCTTGCTCCGGTAGTCGGAATGTCGGACGTGATAGTCGATATAGTAGAGACTGGAACGACTTTAAAAGAAAACGACTTAAAGGTGTTTGAAACTATATCGGCGATAAGCGCAAGACTGATTGCCAACAGAACATCGTTCAAATTTAAAAATAAAGAAATTACGCAAATAGCAAAAAATTTACAGGAGGTCGTGGAAAAATGATTCAGCCTATCAAGTATAGCGAGGATAAACGGGAAGAAATTTTAAACCGCGCTATTTCAGATACTTCCGCTGTAGAAGAGAACGTCAAATCAATTATTGCCGACGTAATTAAAAAGGGCGATAAGGCGGTTTCAGATTATACCGAAAAGTTCGACGGCGTAAAACTTGACAGTTTTTTAGTCGGCGAAGAAGAGATAGCGCAGGCTGAAAGTAAAGTTGCAGAGGAGTACAAGCAGATTTTGCGCCGTTCTGCAGACAATATTGCTAAATTTCACAAAGCGCAATTAAGGCAGGGCTTTGAAATTAAGGAAAACGGATGCGTAATAGGACAGAAGGTAACGCCTTTAGATACTGTAGGAATCTACGTTCCGGGCGGTACTGCCGCTTATCCTTCAACCGTGCTTATGAATGCAATTCCCGCAAAAATAGCGGGGGTAAGAAAGGTTGTTATGGTAACTCCCCCGCAGAAGACGGGAATCAAGCCCGAAGTTTTGGTTGCGGCTAAAATTTCGGGTGTGGACGAAATATATACCGTTGGCGGAGCACAGGCGGTAGCCGCGCTTGCGTACGGCACAAAATCTATTCCCAAAGTGGATAAAATTACAGGCCCGGGCAACATTTTTGTCGCCACTGCAAAAAAACTTGTGTACGGCGTCTGCGGAATCGATATGATTGCCGGACCCTCTGAAATTTTAGTCATAGCCGACGACGGCGCAAACGCCGAATACGTAGCTGCAGATATGCTTTCGCAAGCCGAACACGATAAACTTGCCACCGCGGTATTGATTACTGACAGCGAAAAATTAGCAAATGCGGTCAGCGTTGCACTTGACCGCAGGGTTAAAGCGCTTGACCGTCGCGAAATTGCTCAGGCGTCGCTCGACAAAAACTGTAAAATAATAATTGCCGAATCGCTTGCGCAGGCTGCTGAAATTTCAGATAGTCTTGCTCCTGAACACCTTGAATTGTGCGTAAGACAACCGTTTGAATTGTTAAATCTCATAAAGAACGCGGGTTCTGTTTTCCTGGGCAACAACACTCCGGAAGCCGTCGGCGACTACTACGCTGGCGCAAATCATACGCTCCCTACCAGCGGTACGGCTAAGTTTGCTTCTCCGCTCGGCGTGGAGGACTTCATCAAAACCACGCAGTACGTATATTATACCGATGAAAAACTTAAAGAAAGCGCGGACGATATCGTTGCGTTTGCTCGTTCCGAAGGTTTGACCGCTCACGCTCAAAGCGTGTCTGTGAGGATGGAAAAATGAGCAGGTTTGCAAGCGAAAAGCTCAACGCTATAACTCCTTACGTTGCAGGCGAACAGCCGCAGGATAAAAAGTACGTAAAGCTAAATACCAACGAAAATCCTTATTATACTTCGAAAAATGCAGTAGAAGCAATTACCCGGGAAGTTTTAAGCAATCTAAAGTTGTATTCCGACCCTGAGTGCGGGCGGCTTACCAAGACCATTGCCGACTATTACGGTGTGAAAACTTCCAACGTGCTCGTAACAAACGGCTCGGACGAGGCGCTTGCTTTCGCGTTCAGAGCGTACGGTCAGAAGGGCGTCTGCTTTGCCGACGTAACGTACGGGTTCTACCGCGTTTTAGCAGAGTTTTACGACTGTCCGAAGGAGATTATAAGCCTTAATGACGACTTTACGATAAACCCGTACGATTTTTGCGATAAGAATAAGACGGTTGTAATCGCCAATCCCAATGCGCAGACAGGAATAGCGCTTGCGCTCGGTGACGTAGAAAAGATTATATCTTCCAACCGCGATAACGTTGTTATTATCGACAGGGCGTACGAAGATTTTTCAAACGAGACCGTAGTTCCGCTAGTAAAAAAGTACGATAATTTATTGGTGGTAAGCACATTTTCCAAATCGCGTTCGCTTGCGGGTGCAAGAGTGGGATACGTCATTGCCGACGAAAGAATAATCGAGGACTTAAAAAAGATTAAAAATTCCTTTCACCCTTATAACGTAAACACAATTTCCGCGCTGCTTGCCGAAAGAGCTATCTGCGACGAGGAATATTTCAG
>JBJEUZ010000179.1:0-1850 GCA_051884095.1 Candidatus Coproplasma sp. | reverse complement strand
ATTCGATGCACGATTTGGGTCTGTATTCGGATAAGGCGTTCCGTAAGTGCGCGCGTATCGTCGGCGACTGCTTAGGTAAATATCATCCCCACGGCGATTCGTCGGTTTACGACGCCCTCGTCCGCCTTGCGCAGGACTTCACAATTAATATGCCCCTTGTAGAAGGACACGGCAACTTCGGTTCGGTCGACGGCGACCCCGCCGCGGCTATGCGTTATACCGAAGCAAGGCTTGCCAAAATCTCCTCCGAAATGCTCAGGGATTTGGATAAGGAAACCGTAGACTTCTATCCCACGTTCGACGATACGGGCATGCAGCCCTCGGTTCTTCCCTCGCGCTTCCCCAATATGCTGGTAAACGGCTCCGACGGTATAGCGGTAGGTATGGCTACAAATATCCCTCCCCACAACCTTGGCGAGGTAATCGACGGCGTCTGCGCTATGATTGACAATCCCGATATCGATATCGACGAGCTTATGGAGTATATCCCCGCTCCCGACTTCCCTACCGGCGCGCTCATTATGGGCAGAAGCGGTATAAGAAAGGCATACAGAACCGGTCGCGGCAACATAATCATCCGTTCCCGTTGCGAGATAGAGGACTACCAGAGCGGTAACCAGACGCGTACGCGCATTATAGTCACTGAAATACCCTATCAGGTCAACAAGGCAAAGTTGATTGAAAACATAGCCGACCTCGTCAAGGACAAGAAGATAGAGGGTATTTCGGATATCCGCGAAGAATCCGACCGCGACGGCATGCGCATCGTCATTGAAATTAAAAAGGACGCCAACGCGCAGGTCGTTTTAAACCTTCTTTACAAGCACACTAACCTTCAGATTTCCGACGGACTGATAATGCTTGCCCTTGTGGACGGTACGCCGAAAATTTTAAATTTAAAGGAATTTATATACTACTACCTCGAGCATCAGAAGGACGTAATAGTGCGCAGAACGCGCTACGACCTTGCCAAGACCGAAGAGCGCGCGCATATAATGCGCGGACTTGTAATCGCTCAGGCTTCGATAGACGAGGTCGTAGAGGTATGCAAGAGCGCCACTGATAAAGCCGACTGCGTGGCAAAGTTGACTGCAAGTTTCGAGCTTGACGACCGTCAGGCAACCGCGGTTGCAGAGCTTCGCCTTTACAGATTGTCTCACCTCGAAGTGGATAAAATCAACGAAGAGCTCGCAGAACTTGAAGCTCAGATAGCCGACTTCAAGGACATTTTAAACAACGAAAGCCGCGTTCTGGATATTATAAAGACCGACCTTCTGGAAATCAAGAGGAAGTATCCTTCCGAAAGAAAGACCGAAATTACCGTCGATTACGGCGATATCGAGGACGAAGATTTGATTCCCGAAGAACAGGTAGTTATATCCCTCACCCATTCGGGCTATATCAAGCGTTTGCCCGTAGCCGAGTACAAGGCTCAGCACCGCGGCGGAATGGGCGTAACCGCCCACAGACCCAAGGAGGACGACTTTGTCGAAACTCTGTTCGTCTGCTCCTCGCACGACGATATACTGCTGTTCTCCAGCCTCGGCAAGGTATACTCGGTCAAGGCTTACAGCATACCCGAAGCGGCTCGCACAGCCCGCGGCAGGGCAATGGTAAACATAGTCCAGATAGCTCAGGACGAAAAGATCAGCGCCGTCATTCCCGTAAGGGAGAGGGGCGAAGGCTACTTGGTATTTGCAACCCGCTCAGGTCTCATCAAAAAGACGTCGGTTGAAGAGTTCGAACACATCAACCGCAACGGTAAAATCGCAATAAAGCTCAACGAGGGCGACGAACTAATATCCGTTCAGTTCACCAGGGGCGAAGACGAAATTATGATAGCCTCCAAG
>JBJEUZ010000178.1:0-7905 GCA_051884095.1 Candidatus Coproplasma sp. | reverse complement strand
GCCGTCCGGTCCGGCGACGCTTGACTTAGCGACGCTTGATTAATCGTCTGAACCGACTTGCCGCTCTGCGGCTGACCCGATACCTGCGTAAGATTGCCGGGAGCGACAAATTCGACGCCGCTAACCCTTTTGGGTCCCTTTACGTCGCGCACGAGCACGTTTGCGACGACGAGAGCCAGAATGACCAGCAAAATTATTACGTAAACTATTATGGCGTAGCCCGAAGTTGCGAAACGGAGAATTTCGGAAAAGACGTTTGAAGACGCCAACAATTTATTTGCGCTTAAACAATTCAACGACATTGTCATTTTCTCCATTGCGTCATCTTGACGTTGCGTATTCTGCGGTAGAAACAATCTTTTTGCATTCGGGTACGTTTTCTTCGCCGAAAACCGAATCGAGCATACCGCCGACGCTCTGCTCCCTTCCAGGATTTTTTGCCGCAACCGCCACCGCGGGAACTATCAGCTTTGCCGCAACCGTACAGTCGAGCGCTTCAGCCTGTTCGCAGCCACAGCCGAGATATACCGAAGCAAACCTTTCTATGCGCGACCAACCCTTGTTGTCGATTTTAAACGCGCCGTTATTGGCGATATATTTTTCCACCTTGTCGATTTTTTTCCAGCAGGCGAACTCGTCTAAAGAATACGAATCGCGGGCGTTAAATTCGAGCCCTGTGAGCTTGCCGAACGTGAAAGGCTCCGCTTCCTCCGCCGCTCCGACCTTTTTGGAAACTGTAAAGTCCAAATCGATATACGCCGCAAGATTGGCTATGTAGGGGTCTGTTGCGGAGACGCGCGCGCCGTCCTTAAGAACGAATACGAACCAGAGGTTTGGCGAAACTTTAATCTGCGAGCCGTTGAGCTGAATTGCAGAATTGGTTGAATAGGGGAAATTCACGTAACGCGTGAACGGCATAAAGAAGCCGCTTATATCCTCGGGCGCAACTCCTTCGAGCACAGCCATAACAACGCTGTCGACGTGTTGCGACGCCGCGGTTATTGCCCTTGAAACCTCGGATTGGTACCACGTGCCGCCAGAGCCGCCGCCCAACATATCTTCAACGGAGGCATATCCCGTATATCTGTCCGCATAATATCCGCTTCCGAAGAATTCGCCAAGCACCTCCAACAACCTGGGAACGGCGCCGGTTTTGCCGTTTACTATTATCAATCTTGAAGAACAGAACGCCGCAAGAATTTTTGAAGAATTTTTTCTGCCGAGATTAATTCCGCGCTTAGCGGCAAACAAATCGAGCGCCTGACATGTGGCGGTACAGGAAACCGTGCTTATGCCGAATATGTCCGACGCAACGGAGTCGTCCTGCTCTTCCTCCGAACCGTCGTCGCTATCGGAATAGTCGTCGAACAGTTCTTCAAACATATTTTTTGCGGTCTGCTTTTTGGTCGCGGCGATGCGTTCCGCCTCCTTTTCGGGTATAACGGACGCCTTGCGCTTTGCGCGTATGCCGATCGCAAGCCCGATGACGAACAGGAGTACGCCCAGAACGGCGACGGGAATCATAGCCGCAACGAGAATCTGAAGCTGAGGCAGGAACGAGATTATTCCCAACGCCGATAAAGCTAAGATTGCCGCGGCCGTTAAAACGCTGATTATAACTAAGGTTAAACCCGTAATTTTCAGCTTTTTACCCTTTTTGGGTACGGGCTTAATATCGCCGAATACGTATCCGTCGGTAAGAACGTTAGAAAAAGTCTGAAGATAGTCGGAGACGTTTTCGTTGGATTGCTTTAGTTTTTTGCCCGCAAGCGTCGCCTTGCCGGTCAGCCTGACGTCCGAAACCGAACTTCCTACGTAAACCGTATATTCGCCCGCCTCGGTGACTCTTCCGATATTGGTGTTGACCGATACTGCGGAAGAATCCAAGGTCAACGTAACCTGTCTGGATTCGCCCGCTTTGAGCGCGATTTTGGTATACGCGGCGAGCTGTTTTTTGGGACAGACGACCGAAGAATCTTCCTTGCCGAGATAGACCTGCGCCACCTCGCTTCCTGCGCGCCTGCCCACGTTCTTTACCGTAAAGGAAACTTTGTTTTCTTTGACTGAAAGCGACGAATACCTGAACTCGGTATAGCTGAGTCCGTAGCCGAAGGGGTACCTGACGTTGCAGCCCGCGGTATCGTAATTTCTGTAACCTATGAATACGCCGACCTTGCTCTTTTCCGATTGCTTGTTTGCATATGCCGAAGCGTATATTTCGTCGGTAAAATCGTAATACGTTGCCGCCAATCTGCCCGAAGGAGAAACCGCACCCGTCAGTACGGAAACCAACGCTTTTGCGCAATGCGCGCCGTCCATCGGCGCAACCAGCACGGCGGGAACTTTTACGTCGAAAGACGTATCTATGCACAGCCCGCTGTCTATAACCGCAATTACTTTAATTCTGTTTTCGCAAAGCGCTGAAAGCAGAGCCAGCTGGTTTGCGGGAAGGCTGAGCTTGCGCCCGTTTGTCATTGCCTTTTCACGCTCGGCGTCGGTGCCCAGAAAGAGTACCGTCACGTCTGCCCCTGCGGCGCACTTGCAGGCCTCGGCAATAAGCTCGTCGCTTCTGTCGCTGCCAATTTCATAACCTTCGCAAGTTCCCGTAACCGTACATTTGCCGCTTTCGGCTGCCGCCTTGGCGAAAGCGCTATGAGTAAAGTCGCCCAACGCTGTGGGTATTTTGCCTATTACGGCAATTTTCGTACCCTTTCTGAGCGGCAGAACGTTCGCGCTGTTTTTCAGTAAAACTATGCTCTCTTCCGCAGCCTTGACGGAGAGCTCCTTTTTCGCCTCTGGCGCAGATTTTTTAGCGCTTTCCGAAGCCCGTTTGCAGGCAAACGCAAACTCTATTACCCTGTCTGCCGCCTGGTCGATAACGGCATCCGAAATCGCTCTGCCCTGCAAGCAGGTCTTTTCAAGCTCTTCGGCGTCCCATTCGCCCTTATTGACCTTGTCCTTCAGATTTAAATAGTTGTCGCGCGCGGCGCGTATCACTCCGACGTCTCCGTCGGACAGAATATTGCCAGCCGCCAAGGATTTGACCTGTGAAGCTGCGTCGGTTCCGACGCTAACAATAAACCCTTCGGGTGAGGATTTTTTAAGGAAAGAACCTATATTTTCAGTATTTATATCCCTGTATTTTCCGCTTAGCGTGGCATACGAAAGCGAAACCGCCCTGTTTTCCCCCGAGACGAACGAAGAGAACGGACGAAGGAAATATTCGCGAAGGGCGCGCCTGTTTACCTCCTTATCGGCGTAATAGGCGTCGACCTCGTTCAGTCCGCATTCGCTAAGACACGGAAGAACGCCGTTTTTACCGGCGGCGGAAGCGATGGCCTTGGCATAAATTTCGGCAAGCAAGGGGTCTTCGGTCATTCCGTACTGATAGGGAGTGCTTCTCAGCCTTAAATCGGGCGTAAACGCAAGATTGGCGCCCGCAGAGCGCGCCCGCGCGGCGAGCTTTCCGCTCACCTCGCCCATCAACCCCGCGTTCCACGAATTTGCCAACGCCTGAAAGGACGGATACTCGTATCCTGCTCCTGCGTTGATATCGTTCATTCTGCCGATTTTTACGCAGGGGATACCCGTCCCTTCGAACGCGGAACCGCCCAGAGAATCGAGCGAAGCGATTAACGAAAGTTTTTGCTCTGTTGTAAGTTTTTCAATAATGTCACGGTATTTCAACATCTGTCTTTAAAGCCTTAAATTTATGCGGCTTCCTCCGATGAAAAATAAATAATCAGATTAATATTGACGCAGTTCTGAGTTCCCTCTTCTACGGTTTCTCCAAGCCTGAATAAAAACTTCAATACGTCGCCGTCGACGAGATTATACGACAGATATCCGGCGCTGTAATAATAGCCTTCGCTATAATTGTAGGATATCGTGAAATCGTTGTAAGCGTCTGTCGTCTTATCATAATATACGTACACGGTCATTTCCCTGTCTGCCTTTAAGGTGAGCGTAGACGCGGTGCCTGACAGAGCGTTCGTAGAGGTCAACGTTCCGTCTTCGCCTATGGAAAACGGATATGCGGAGTCGTTGGTTATCAGACCGAGAGAGTCGATATTTTCGGAAGTTACCAACGTACCCTCCTTTTCGCATACCATACAGACGCCGCTCCTGTCGGGGAAATGACCCGTCTCGGACACTTCGTAGGTTTCTATAACCTCTCCGCAAACCGAGCATACCGTCTCGTACATTCCGGGTTCTTCACAGGTAGGCGCGATTGCCTCGCGGTCGTGCGTGACCACCGTAGTTACCACGTTGCCAGCGGAGTCGTAAGTCCATTGCCCGTAAGAGTGGACGCAATTTGCATAGTGATATACGGTAACGTATTTGAACAAAGTCAGACCGGAGGTAAGGCTTGTCCACTCCTCTTCTGTGCCTCCGTAATAAACCGTACTTACATAGAAGGCGGAGTTATCAATCGCCGTTACGTTTGCGGGGATTATAACCGAGCTTGTCGATACGTAAGTAAAGACGTTTGCGCCGATCGCATAGGACGAAACGGTAGTACCTCCGTACTCGAAGGACCCGGGCAATACGCATAGGTTGTCTGAGTAGTACTTGTTATATTCGCTGCCGACAAGCGACCACTTTCCGCCTATGCGGATAAATATGAATCCATCCTCTTCTACAGTCTGACTTACCGACGAGTTTGTAACCGACAGCGCGTATTGAGCGACGCGACCGTTAGCCGTAGAGCCCTTTGTGACCGTGAGAGAGCTTGCGTTGAGCACTTCAACCAGCAAGCGACACTGATAGAAGGCCTCGTCGCCGATATTATTGAGCGATTTCGGAAGCGACACGCTGTACAACGAATAGTTATAGCCGAAAGCGTAACTGCCGACGGACGTAACGCCTTCGGGCAGAGCTAAAGTCTTTAACGATTTGCAATAATAGAACGCCGATTTGCCGATGCTTGAAACTCCCGTTCCCATGAACGTGACGTTTTCAAGATTACTGCAATATGCAAAGGAATATTCGCCTATCTCTTTGACCGCGCTGCCGAACTTTACCGAAACTAGGTTGTCCTTCCCTTCTAAGGCATAGGGCGCGATTGTGTAGGACGAAATTACCCTTTCGTTATAAGTAAACTCATTAAACTCGATTTCAGTCAGGGAATCGTCGCAGGCGATTACGCGGCAATCGTCCGAAGCTATTGCGTAAGATATTCCTGCGATTGTCGCGTACTGCAGCTTATCGGCGGGGGTTTCCGTGGTATAGATTTTCATAGCCCATCTGCCGACCTCGCCGTTTTCCATGCTGCCTTTTTCGACCGTCAAGGAGCTTAAATTATACACTTCCCTGAGATTGTAGCAACCCGTGAAAGCGCCGCCATAGACCGAGCCTACGTTTTTGCCCAAAGTAATTTCGGTCAGGGATTTGCACCAGCTGAAAGCGTCGGAATAAATAACAGTTACGCTTTTGGGAATAT
Organism: Candidatus Coproplasma sp.; assembly: GCA_051884095.1. Classification (GTDB taxonomy): domain Bacteria; phylum Bacillota; class Clostridia; order Christensenellales; family Borkfalkiaceae; genus Coproplasma. The sequence continues at coordinate 2,462 of JBJEUZ010000178.1, read as the reverse complement.
TGACGGACGACAGCTTGTCGCAATACGAAAAGCACTGCTCGGGAATGCTCAAAATTGCGCTGCCTGAGCCGAATGTTACGCTTTCAAGCCAGCCGCAGTTAGAGAACAGTTTATAGCCCAGCTGCGAAACCGAATCGGGAATGGTTACCGTCTTGATATTGTTGTCGTTGTAGAACAGATAGGAATTAATGCGGTAGGATTTTACCGTCTTGCCCGACGCCGCAAAAGAGGACGGCAACGACAGGCTTTCTTTTCCGTAGTCGTACGAAACCATATACCAGACTCCGTCCGCCTCGGCGAACACAAAGTCGTCGCTGACGACTTCTTGCATTCTTTCCTCCTCCGAAGAGTAAACTTTGAGCGCGAATTGTCCCACGCATCCGTAAGCCGAACTGCCCGCGGTTATGGGAAGAGAGCTCCTGTTCATTACGTCGTACAGCGAATAACAGTCTGAAAACGCGCTATCGTATATTGTAGAAAGAGTTGCAGGGAGCTCTATACGCGTCAACCTGCGACAGCCGCTGAACGCGTATCCCCCTATGGATACGATATTATCCGGCAGATTGATTTCCCTGAGATACTGTCCACCGTAAAACGCGTAGCTGCCGATTGTTTCGGTCTGCGTTACGGTTACGGAGGTCAGCGCCTGAGGAAAATAGTTGTATGACGCCTGATAGCTTGAACCGAAATTATATGCAAGATAAGTATTGGAAGAATAGGACTGACCTACAAACGGAAGGGTCAGCGACTTAATGGAATAACATTCGCTGAACACGCCCAACCCCAGCGAAGTTACGCTGTCGGGAATGACCAGACTTTCAAAGGAAGAACAGCGAGCGAACGCGTAATTGCCGATGGTTTGCAAATTTTCGGTAAGATTTATACTTTCAATCTTGCTTGCGTAATAGAACGCATATGCGCCGATAGAGGTTACGCTGTCGGGGATGTTGATTTCAGTTAGATTTCTACAGTAGTAAAACGCCTTATTTCCGACGGTATCCGCCGTTGTAACGGTTACGCTGACGAGCGAGTCGGGAATATAGCTGTACGATTCCGCGCTGCTTGCGCCGAAATTATAGGCAAGGTAGGCGTTATATCTATAAGACTGACCGACAAACGGAAGAGTAAGCGATTTAAGGGAATTGCAGCTGCGGAAAGCGCTCTGCCCGATAGAAGTTACGCTGTCGGGCACGACCAGACTTTCAAGCGAAGAACAACCGTTGAAAGCGGACGAGCCTATCGACATCAAAGTTTCGGGAAGGTTGACTTCGGTGATATACGAGTTGTAATAGAATGCGTACGGAGAGATTTCGTCTGCTTTCGTTATTGTGACGGTCTTTAAAGATTCGGGAACAGAGCTGTAATTGTAATACGAACTGCCGCCGAAGACGTATGCAAGGAATCTGTTGGACTGAACGTTCTGTCCGACGAACGGAAGGGTAAGCGAAGTAAGTCCCGTACAGCCCTTTAAGGCTCCGCTGCCCACCTCGGTTACTCCGTCGGGAATAATCAGGCTGTCAAGCGACGTACAGCCCGAAAAAGCCTGACTGCCTATAGTATTCAGACTGTCGGGAAGATTTATGACGGTTATAGAACTACAGCCGTAGAACGCAGCCTGGTCGATTTTGTCGCCCGTGGTCACCGTAACGGTTTTAAGAGAGTCGGGAACAAGGAAAGCGCTGAATTTTCCGTTGCCGAACACGTAGGAAAGATAGGTGTTCGTATCTGTGGTTTCGCCCACGAAAGGCGCGGTAAAGCCGGCGAGCGAGGTACAATACGAAAACGCTCCGCGACCAACGCTTTCGATAGAGTCGGGCAAGACTATTTCGGAGAGCGCACGGCAGGACGAAAACGCGTATTGATTTATGATTTTTAAAGATTCGGGGAATTTAACCGAGACCAGCCCTATACAGCCGCTGAATGCGTAATCGCCGATTTCGGTAGTTCCTTCGGGCGCCTCGTAGCTTTCGAGCGAAACGCAGTCTTCAAAAGTTCCGTTTGGCACAACTAGGATATCGGACGGCAAAGCTACGTTTTTAAGCGAAGAGCATCCGCTGAAAACCGACGCTCCCATCTGAGTTACGGTTTGGGGAATTTTTATATTCCAGACGGACGAACATCCGTAAAAGGCGGAGTCGCCGATATATTCAAGTTTTCCTTCGGCAGACAACGTCACCTGTTCCATCGCCTTGCAGCCGCTGAACGCTTTTTCGCAAATTTTTACGACCGAAGCAGGAACGTCTATTTCCTTAAGCGCGTAGCAGCCGCTGAACGCGTATTGAGGTATTTCGTCTATCTTGCTCTCGCTTCCGAAATCTATTTCTGTAAGATTACGGCAATTCAGGAAAGCCGCTTCACCAATAGACGTAACAGCCGACGCGTCGAAGCTCCGGATTCCGCTGTCGGAAAAGGCATAGTCGTGAACCACGGTTATCGTCGTACCGAAATTTACCGACGACAGA